>JADDPA010000047.1:2553-15926 GCA_016782125.1 Thermobaculum sp. | reverse complement strand
AGCGGTTAGTATAGCGCCACACTCAAAACGAAAGAGTATAACCGGCAATCAATCTCCAAGCTCGCAACGGGGAGTACGTGACCATGAAGATCCATCGTAATCATTTCTGGTCTTGGTCCGAGCCGTGCGCTGACGTAGCCTACCGGTACTCCCGAGGCTAGCAGCAGGGCTGCGTGAGCGTGCCTTAGCGTGTCGAGCGGTACAGGTGGCTACCCTCCCGGGAAAGAAGCAGGTACATTTCCTCAGCACGTTGCGCTAGTCGAGCAAACGACGCACACGCGTGTCGGGCAGTAGGTCTTGGGTTCAGGCGTCCCATCAGCTACCCCAGTGCGACGAGCCGTTCAGCCTGCGCGGCCACAATCTCCACAGTTTTCTCGGCAGTCGTCGTCGAGGCTACTCACCTTCCCCACCAACCGGCAGCGAAAATCAGGCCCGGCGTGGCCATAGCTGTCCCCTCCTGCTTTGCACCCACTCCTGGAGCACCAGGTACACGAATACTGGCAGGGCAAGCTGCCTTCTCCACCGCCGCGGCTGTTGGATCAGTCGATACAGCCATTCGAAGCCGGCACGTTGCACCCACACTGGTGCGCGCGGCACGACACCAGCGAGGTAGTCGAATGCTCCGCCCACGCCTATAGCCACACAGGGGCCAAGTCTGCCTCGATTCCGCGCTATCCAGTACTCCTGCGCTGGATTGCCGAACGCGACGAGGAGCAGCCTTGTCCCTTTAGAGCGGATAAACTCTACCGTCTCCGCATCCGCCGAGGAGTGAGGTGTGCCCGAATACGTGCCGGCTACACGCAGGCCCGGTGCGAGCGCTACCAACCTGCGCGCTGCTGCCTCCGCGACGCCCGGCATCGCGCCTAGCAGGAAGACCGGCCACCCTCTTGCCGCCGCCAACTGCACCAGGTGGGGAATCAGGTCCGTGCCGCCAACGCGCGTCGCCGGAACCCGATGCACCAATCGAAGGGCGAGCACTACACCGATACCGTCCGGCGTTGCAAGGTCGGTTGATTCAAGCAACCGCTTGAACGCGGGCTCTCTGCACGCACGCACGATGAACTCGGGATTCACCGTAGCGACCTGGTGAGTCCCGCCGCCGGAGATCAAACTAGAAATAGCGGCGACCGTTCGCTGCAGGTCGAGAGGATGTACCCGAACGCCGACGACCCGCCGCTCGGGAAAGCTCTCGGAAGGGGACGTATTCATCACGTCAAGGTGGAATCGCTACGGCTGATTGTGTCCGGTGGCATCACACTAGCACATTCTGACCCTGACTCGTGAGCTTGCCCCTTGGCACCCGGTTGCGCATATCCACTATCAACAGGGCCCGGTCGGCGATTAGCTCGTAGTCCATCCCGGCGTGGTCGGTCAGCACCACGACACAGTCGGCCTGGGCCACCTCCTCGGCGCAGAGAGGCACGCTCGCCAGCGTTTCCGCCGCTACTTTGATCCGGGGGACGAGCGGGTCGTGATACCGGACACGTGCGCCCCCGGAGATCAGGCCCTCCATAACGGCGAGCGCCGGTGAGCCTCGCAGGTCTGAAACGTTTGCTTTATACGCGGCTCCCAGTGCGAGGATGCGCGAGCCGTTCAGGCTCTTCATCTGTGTATTCAGTGCCTCGGTCACCCGGCTAACGACGTAGCGCGGCATGTTCTCGTTGATCTCGCCCGCCAGCTCGATGAAGCGCGTGTGCATGCCATACTCACGTGCTTTCCACGTCAGATAGAACGGGTCAACAGGAATACAGTGACCGCCTACACCAGGGCTGGGGTCGAACCGGGCGAAGCCGAACGGCTTGGTTCCCGCCGCGGCCAGCACCTCCCAGACATCGAGATCCATGCGGTCGCAGAGCATGGAGAGCTCGTTCACCAGTGCCATGTTCACGTTGCGAAAGACGTTCTCGAAGAGCTTGGCCATCTCAGCGATCCTGGGCGAGCTGACCGGCACAACAGTATCGACGACCAGCCTGTACAGTGCCAGCGCTCGCTCGGTGCACGTCTGAGTGAGACCACCTGCCAGCTTGGGGGTGTTTCGGAGTGTGTAACCTTTCGACCCGGTCGCGCCAGGATCGATGCGCTCCGGCGAGTAAGCAAGCGCAAAGTCAACTCCAGCCCTCAGCCCACCTTCTTCCAGGGCGGGCTGTAGAACCTCGTCCGTGGTTCCGGGGTAGGTGGTACTCTCCAGAACAACTAGCTGGCCGGGCCGCAGGCGGGAGGCAACGGTTCGTGCCGCGCCCTGAACCGCCTCCATGTCGGGAATGCGGTGCTTGGTCAGCGGTGTGGGCACGCAGATCACGATATCGGTGGCGACCTCCAGGCACGCGGGATCAAGAGTGGCAGAGAAGTTACCCGACCGCAAGACCGCCTGGAGCCGTTCGTCCGAGACGTCGTCAATGTAGCTGGTTCCCGCCGCAAGCATGGCCACGCGCTCACGATCCACATCGAGGCCGACAACCTGCACGCCGGCTTCAGCGAAGGCTACCGCCAGCGGCAGCCCCACGTATCCTAACCCCACGATGGCCACTCGGTGACCCATATCCATGCTTCACATTCCCCTGCTCGCGGCACTAGCAGCGACTCGGTCGTCACCGCACTGCAAGATAGCATGAATGAGCTGATGTCTGCTATCAACGCCGTCGCGTTGCCCACCGTTCCCGCGATCTCTTATACTGAGTGAGCGCCGCACCTAAGGAGTCGCGCACACGCGCTCTACTCTATTCACATCGCCATTTGCAACCTTTTTGGTGGGGGCCGAGAGGTCGGTGTGGCCCTGTGATACGTTGACGGCGCCTTATATTAGCGGTTGATCCAAGCTTGGCAGAGGACGATTACAAAGGGGGATTCGGACGAACTCGTTGACGTCGAACGACCTTATCTCCTCTGAGTGCCGCTGGCTGCAACGCATCGACCCCTCTAGACGCTTACTGCGCGGGCGTGCATATCTCGTCGCGAAACGGTCAATGGACCTGCTGATCGTGACACTAACATCTCCCATTCTCATCCCACTGTTCTGCCTGGGCGTGCTGCTGCTCAAGCTTGAGTCCCCGCGCGATCCGGCGCTGTTTCTCCAGACGCGTACGGGCAAAGGCGGAGAGCGTTTCGTCATGTACAAGTTCCGCACCATGGTGGTCAATGCGGAGCAGATGAAGACGCAGCTCGCGCACCTCAACGAGGTGCCGTGGCCGGACTTCCACATGCGCAACGATCCGCGCATTACTCGCGTCGGTCGTATCTTGCGCAAGACCAGCATTGACGAGCTGCCTCAGGTGCTGAACGTCGTGCGTGGTGAGATGAGCATTGTCGGCCCGCGCCCCACCTCCTGGCGACCAGAGACGTATGCTCCGTGGCAGCTCAAACGACTGGAAGCAAAGCCCGGAATCACTGGACTCGCGCAGCTCCTCGGCCGGAAGACAAACCAATTCGACGAACGTGTCCGCCTCGATCTCGCTTACATAGAGCATCAATGCTTGTGGCTCGACGTGCAGATCGTGCTACGTACGGTTCCCGCGGTACTGCAGGCAACGGGCGCGCACTGAGAGCCGCGCGAGGGAGCTGAGCAGCGCACAGGCTCTCACACACCGGATTATCAGGTACCATCGCTTCGATACGATCAAGCGCATATTCGCCGAAGCTCCGAACGTAACAAGACAGGAAGAGTCCATGTGCGGTATCTGCGGCAAAGTGTATTACGACCGTGATCGGCCGGTCGGGCCCGAGATCCTGGACGTTATGTGCAAGACGATCTCGCACCGCGGGCCCGACGACCGCGGCGTACTGATCAGAGGTCGAGCGGGGTTGGGTTCCGCCCGACTCTCGATCATTGATATTGAGGGCGGGCACCAGCCGCTCTCCAATGAGGACGGAACGATATGGACCGCGTACAACGGCGAGATATACAACTTTCCACGACTTCGTGAGCGTCTTGAGCGCGCTGGGCACCGCTTCTCCACCCGCACGGACACGGAGGCGATCGTGCACCTCTATGAAGAGGAGGGCGATGACTTCGTGCGCTCACTCAACGGCATGTTCGCCCTGGCTGTCTGGGACGAGCCTCGCCAGCGGCTGATACTCGCGCGCGACCACATCGGCGTCAAGCCACTTTACTACGCTCAGCTGGACGACCGGCTGGTCTTCGGCTCGGAGATCAAGGCCCTGCTGCCGGACGGCGTCAGCCGTGAAATCGACCCGATCGCACTATCCGACTACCTCTCCCTCAACTACGTCCCGGGACCGCGTACCATGTTCGCGGCCATACGCAAGCTCCTGCCCGGCCACATACTGACCTTTGATGCGGCGAGTGGTCGGATGGAGGTGAAGCGGTACTGGGACGTGCCCAGAGCCGCGACGCAGCACCCGCGAGTCCGACACTCCCGCGACGTCGAAAGCAGCTTGCTTGACTTGCTCCGCGAGGTTGTACGCGACCAGATGATATCCGACGTGCCGACGGGCGCTTTTCTGAGCGGTGGCCTCGACTCCAGCATCGTGGTTGCGCTAATGAGCGAGATCGCCAACCAGCCGGTGCGCACCTTTTCTATAGGCTTCCAGCAGGAGTCGTACAACGAGCTGCCGTACGCGAGGATCGTGGCGGATCGCTTCGAGACCGAACATCACGAGCTGGTAATGGAGCCGCGCGCACACGACATCGTCACCGCGATGGCCGGTTGCTTCGACGAACCCTTCGCCGACTCCTCGGCAGTGGCTGTGTACGCGGTTAGTGAGCTGGCATCAAGGCATATCAAAGTCGCTCTGAGCGGCGATGGGGGCGACGAGCTTTTCGGTGGCTACTACACTTATCAGGCCGACAAGCTGGCCGCCTATTATCGGCGGTTGCCGGCAGTACTGGGCGCGGGCTTGCTACCGAAACTGGCGGATATGGTACCGACCTCCGATAGCAAGGTTAGCCTGGACTTCAAGCTCAAGCGCTTCGTGAACGGAGCCTCGCTTCCACCACTTCCCGCCCACGTCGCGTGGAAGTCGTTTCTCAGCGAGGAGATGAAGCAACGTCTGTACACCTCTTCTCAAGCCGCTCCTCGCGGCGAGCGGCGTCCCACGGTGGCTTTGATGCAGGAGTACTACGACGCGTATCCCAGCGATGACCTGATCAATCGGCTACTGTATGTGGACCTGAAAGTTCAGCTTGTGGACGACATGCTCACAAAGGTGGATAGGATGAGCATGGCCCACTCGCTGGAGGTTCGCGTGCCGCTACTCGACTTGCGACTGGTCGAGTTCATGGCCGCGCTACCGAGTGACCTCAAGGTGCGCCGACTGACGTTGAAGTACCTGCTCAAACGCGTTGCCGCCCGCCTGCTTCCTCAGGAAATCCTACACCGGCCCAAAGCGGGCTTCCACGTGCCGATCCCCTTATGGATCAAGACCGACCTCCGAGATATGGTTGATGAGCGGCTCTCCACTCAGCTCATTGGCGAGCAAGGATTGTTTGATCCTGCGGTGGTCGCTCAGATGCTGGACGAGCATCGTCGCGGTCGTCGCGACCATAGCCGCAGCATCTGGAGCCTGCTCATGTTCAGCCTCTGGCACGAGCGGTACGCCAGTACGGTGGCAGACGTGCTGCCCCTATCGTAGGGACTCTTGCCTCTAGCGATAGTCCCGCTCCTCCAGCAGCTTTATCGCTGCCTCGGCGACGAGCATCGGATCGAGGCTTCCGAGATCCGAGTCGCGGTATACCTCTCCCATGCTGTGTCCTACGTAGATCCACGGCCGCGGACGGTCCGGCGCACGGAGACAGACTGCCTTGCCTGCACCAATCTCTTCACATGGACCCCACGCCGCCTCGTTCGTCGGACCCCACAGGCTAACGACGGGAACCTGGAGGGCCAAGGCGAGCTGCATGGGACCCGAGTCCGGGCCAATGTAAAGGTCGCACCGGCGCAGTAGTGCCGCCAGAGCCTGAACGTCGGTCTGACCGGCCATAACCTCTATTGGAACGTTCGCGAGGGCCGCCACTTGCCGCGCTGCCGCCACCTCCTCAGGGCCACCGATGAGCAGCAGCGTACCCCCTACACGGTCGTGAAGTATTTCCGCCACGCGGGCGTACCCATCGGGAGTCCATCCTCTCGACGGTATCCACCCTCCAAGTCCGTGGTGGATCGCCACCACGGGACGCCTGACCGGCTCGGGTAGCAGATTGCCTGCTCGCGTCTCAGCCTTCGGGTCAACCCTCACGCTTAATCGTCCAGGCACAGGGGCGCCGCCCAGCACTTGGATGAGGCGCACCCAGTACGCACCCTCGCTGATCGCGCCCATTCCATCGTCCCGATACCGCATGTTCAGGAAGAAGCCCCTACCGTTGTCCAGGCCCACTCGTACCGGCATACCGCAAAGCAGAGCCAGCGAGGCCAGCTTCAGCGTCCCGAACAGTGTGGTCATGTGGTGGGCGAGGATCAGCGCGTCGTAGCGTTCACGCCTGAGGAACCACAGCAGCTTTCCCCAGGCTAACAGCGAGCGAGGTGTGAAGGCGCGCCGCCCGGATATCAGGTGCCTATCGAAGGACAATACCCTGCGCACCCTCGAGTCATGCTCGAAGACTGGCGCTCCCGCCCGGCCGAGCAGCAAGTCCAAGTCGTACTCAGGTAAGGAGTTGCAAGCCGCGTCTACTGCGGCCGTCAGGAGGACTGCATCTCCCAGGTCTGCAAGCTTCACGAGCAGTAAGCGCGGCTTCGGTTCCGTCTCACCGGCTGGGTATGCTCTTGGAGATCGCGCTCGTCTCAGCCGCGTCCCTCCCCGCCTCCAGGATCGCTCTGCCGTCGGAGAAACTCTTCTACAGACCGTATCAGCCCCTCGGCCTGCGCGTCGTCCAGCGGCTCGCTACCCTCCAGCGGAGGCAGGTCCAGCTCGGGCTCGTCGGGCGATGAGAGGTGCCGGAGCTCCAGCTCTCGTACGTACTGTTGCGCCTCCGGGTTGTCGGTAAGCGCCGACTCGACCTGCGCTCCGTACGCTTCCGCTTCCGCCTCCATCTCAGCCACCGCCACGGCCAGCGGTACGACGCACGTCAGCTTTCGAAGGAGAGCCGCGCTGGCCTTGGGGTTCGGCGTGGCGGAGATGTAGTGGGGCACGGCCGCCCAGATAGAGCCGTTCGCGATATCTGCGTCGGTAAGCATCGCTCCAAGCACGCCTAGAATACCCGTCGGCCCCTCGTATGAGCTGCCGCGTATGCCTATGCTCCTCAGCCGCTCGGCAAGCGCGGGAGTGCTCGATCCACCGGACAGCGGCACGGCTCGAGTATGGGGGGTATCTGCCAGCAGAGCGCCGAGAGCGATCACCTCACTCACTCCGAGCCGGCGTGTGAGGCTGAGTACGTTCTCCGAGTACCGGCGCCACCTCAGGTGCGGTTCCTGCCCCAGGAAGAACACTGCGTCGGCCCCGCTGGAGGATCGATGGTAATAGAACTCGTTCTTCGGCCACGTGAGCTCTCGTCGGTACTCGCCCACGGGCCGAGTGTGCGGCCGTGCCTGGGTGAAGTCGTAGTAATGATCCGGATCCATGGAGCAGAACTTACGCGCGCTGAGCTGGCTGATCAAGTACTCGAGAGCGTGCGACGCCGAGCTACCTGCATCGTTCCAGCCTTTGAAAGCCATAACGAGCACGGGCGCACTCAACTCGGGCGTCTCACTGAAAATCAGGTCGTCGTCCATAGCCCCTCCTCACCCTGAGTATCGCAGGCTGCGTGCCGATGGCACAATTATGCCACGCCGGGATCAGCGGCTATCTGAACTACCAATCTCAGAAAGCCCGCTGCTTGTCGGCCGCCTCTCCACCGTGCCACGGCCGGAAGAGCCGACTGGGTTCGACACGTGTGCTGGTCGTTGCAACAGCGGCAATCGTGCTGTACCACTCGCTAACTCAGCACATAGCCGGGTGGCGATATGCTAGGAGCCGACAGCCCTCTCGGCGAAGTCCAGCAGCGGTACGAACAGCAGGCCGAAGACGACCGTCGCTGTCGCGCATATCGCAAGCCCCAGCACCATCAGCGGCTGGCGCGGCGAGGCGAGCGCGTACCTGGGCTCGTAAGCAAACAGTCGGGCGAGCACCCGCAGGTAGTACACAGCGGCAACCGCGCTGATCAGGAAGCCGAGCACTGCAAGCCAGGTGTGACCGGCCCGCACCGCCGAAAGGAAAACAAAAACCTTGGCCGGAAGGCCGATAGTCAGCGGGAAGCCCATGAGCCCCAGCAGGAAGATTCCAAGCGCAAGTCCCGCTGCCGGCGCTCGCGCGAACAGGCCGTCCATGTGCTCGAGCGTCGTGCCACCGCCGTGATTCTCCATCCATGCCAGCACGCCGAAAGCGCCCAGGTTCATAAAGACGTAGGCGAGCGCGTAGAAGAGCACACTGGACGCTCCCAGCGTGTTATCCCGTGACCACATCGCGAGGCCGACCAGCATGAATCCGGTGTGCCCTATGCTGGAGTACGCGAGCATCCGCTTCACGTCCGTCTGAGCTATCGCTGCCAAGTTCCCGATCAGCATGGTCAGGATCGAAATGACGATCAGGATCGGACGCCAGTCGTCTAGCATGCCGGGAAGCGCCTGGGTAAGCAGCCGCACGAGCGCGGCGAAGGCGCCTGCCTTCACTGCTACCGACATGAACGCGGTGACTACCGTGGGCGCGCCCTGATACGCATCCGGCGTCCATTGGTGGAACGGCACTGCCGCCACCTTGAATCCGAGTCCCGCCACCATCAGCAGCATGGCGAGAAGAACCGCTGGCCTGGCGGCGCCGCCCTGTGCTGCAAAACTCGCGATCTGATCGAAGCGCGTGCTCCCCGTCACACCGTACGTCCATGTCATGCCGTACAGAAGTATCGCGCTGGAGAACGCCCCCAGCAGGAAGTACTTCATTGCGCCCTCGTTCGACTCACGCCTGTGCTTTGCAAAGCCGGTCAGCACATAAGTCGGCACGCTCATCAACTCGATCCCGAGGAAGAGTGTCATGAGGTCGTACGCGGAAGCGGACACGATCATGCCCGCCGTTGAACACACCAGCACTGCGTAGTATTCCACCTGGCTGACTTGGTGGAGGCGAAGCCATGAATCGCTGATAAGCACCGCAAGCATCGCCGCCAGGAGCACCGTGACGCCGAAGTACTGCGAGAACTGGTCCGCGCGCCAGCTACCGCTGAAAGTCACGACGGGCTCCCTGGCTAGCAGTGCGAGCACGAAGCCCAGCGTGACGAGGAGGCCAGCCAGCGTGACGAGCGGGTAGACAGCTCCCCTCACCCTTGGCGCAAAGATCGTGATAAGCAGCAGCACCGAAGCAGTCACCGTCATCGCTATAAGGGGCGAAACGGCGAACAGGTCTATTGATGGCAGAGGTACTTGCAACAAATCACTCCGATGCGGGCCGCGGGCTACCTTGCCCTATGGCGTGAACGCCGTGCCAGTGTCCTGAGGAACCCCGAGGTAGTTTAGCAGACCCGTAACTGAGGGCTCCATCGTCTGCAGGAAAGGGGTGGCCCAGACGCCGATGAGGACGCTCAGGAGTGCCAGCCCGGCGAGCGGCAGAGTTTCCTGCCACAGGTTCATTGGCGGCAGATTGTGGTCCCCGGCAGGCTTGCCCAGGTAGAACACACGCGCCACCATCCAAAGCATGTACGCGGCCGACACGACTATGTAGAAGTACACCGGAACGGCGAGCAGTGGGTTGCGGATGAACGCGCCGACCGTGACGAGGATTTCCCCCACAAATGCACTCAACCCTGGCAACCCGAGGTTGCCCAGGCTCAGGATCACGAAGAGAGCCGCGAAGGGACCCATCAACGTCGCGAGGCCGCCGAGCTTCGCTATCTCGCGCGTGTGCAGCCGCTCGTATATCACTCCCACGCCAAGGAAGAGCGCGCCGGAGATCAGCCCGTGGCTCACCATCTGGATCAGTGCGCCCTGGACTCCTTGCGTCGTGAACGTGAAAATCCCGAGCACTACGAAGCCCATCGTGGCAACGCTCGAGTACGCGATTAGCTTCTTGAGATCGCGCTGCATGAGCGTGATATACGCCCCGTACAGGATCGCGATAACCGACAGGGTTATCGGTACGGCGGCGAACTGTCGACTCGCATCGGGCGAGAGCGGGATCTGCCAGCGGAGGAAGCCGTAGCCGCCCATCTTCAGCAGCACCCCCGCCAGGATCACGCTGCCCGCGGTAGGGGCGTCTACATGCGCGTCGGGCAACCAGGTGTGGAACGGGAAGAGAGGCATCTTGACGGCGAACGCGAAGAAGAACCCCCAGAACATCCATGTCTGGAATCCGGAGCTCCAGCCCGGCGCCTGGCGCACCAGGTCGACGTAGTTCAGCGTCGGGCCGCCCGCCTGACCCGATGTCTGCACGTATACGCTGACGATAGCCGCAAGCATCAAGAGGCTGCCGGCGAAGGTGTATAGGAAGAACTTCAGCGCCGAGTACATCTTCCGCCCGTGTCCCCATACTGCGATCAAAAGCGCCATCGGGATGAGTGTGAGCTCGAAGAAGACGTAGAAGAGCACGAGATCCAACGCGACAAACACGCCGAGCATCCCCGTCTCCAGCACCAGCAGCGCGGCGTAGTATTCCTTCAGCCGGTGCTCCACGTTCCCGAACGAGTATACGACGGCCACCAGCGACAGGAGCGCGGTGAGGAAGTAGAGCAGGATGGATATGCCGTCCACCCCCAGGTAGTACTGCAATCCGAGGCTACGGGCCCACTCCACGCGCTCCACGAGCTGGAAGCCCGGTCGGCCGGCGGTGTAGCTGCCGAGCACCAAGAGCATGAGCAGCATGTCGACTCCCGCTACCGCCACGGCTGTCCAACGTACTGCGTTCGTCGCAGGCTTGGGTATCAGGGCTATCAGCAGCGCGCCGACTGCAGGAAGCAGCGTTACGACCGAGAGTATGGGGAACCCGAGCGTGTTATCTCCGTACAAGTAAGCTGCCCCCTTATGAGAAGAACAGGTAAGCGATGAGGGCGACGACGCCCACTCCGATGCTCAGTGCGTAATTGCCGACAAAACCGGATTGGAGACGGCGCAGGCCGCCACCCGTCCCCGCAGTGGTCCGTGCCGTGCCGTTCACGATGCCGTCCACTACCTGCGCGTCGAAGCGCCACAGCATGTTACCTAGGGCACGGGACGGCCGCACGAGCAGGGCGTCGTATAGCTCGTCAAAGTAGTACTTGTTGTACAGCATCTTGTACACGCCGCTGAGCCGCGTCGCCCACCGGGAGGGATCGAGGGCTGGAACGCGCCATGCGTACACCGCGAGCCCCAGCAGGATGCCGAGCAACGAGACTCCCGTCGCCACGAGCATCAGCACGACGGTCTCCGGGGTAAAGCCCCCTCCGTGCGCTGCTTCCCCTGCTGCTTCGCCTCCGTGTGCCGCAAACACCGGCTCCAGGAAGTGGTGTATCCACCCATCCTCAGGTGGAATCCCGACCAACGCGCCTGTAACGACGGAGAGGGCGGCGAGCACCCACAGCGGTCCGGTCATGGAGAGCGGCGACTCGTGCGGGTGCATCTTGCGGGTATCGAAGCGCGGTGTACCGAGGAAGGTCAGCGCGACGAGCCGCGTGATATAGAAGGCGGTAAAGAACGACGCGAGTGTACCCAGGGCGTAGATCAAATAATGGTGCCCCACGAACGCCAGCCCCAGTATCTCGTCCTTGCTCCAGAAGCCCGCAAGAGGCGGCACGCCCGCCAGCGCCGCGCTACCTATCACCAGCGTTATGAAGGTCTGCGGCATGTACCGGCGAAGCCCACCCATCTTGCGCATGTCCGTCTCACCGCCGACACCGTGCATGACGCTGCCCGCGCCGAGAAACAGTAGCGCCTTGAAGAAGGCGTGTGTGAACAGGTGGAAGATCGCCGAGATGTACGCACCGATGCCGAGCGCGAAGAACATGTAGCCGAGCTGCGAGATCGTCGAGTACGCCATCACCCGCTTGATGTCATTCTGGACGAGCGCAATAGTCGCGCCTAGCAGTGCCGTGACCAGCCCGATAACAGCTATGACGGTCAGCGTGCCCGCCGCCTCGTTGTACAGCGGGTTCGCCCTAGCTACGAGGTACACGCCCGCGGTAACCATCGTGGCCGCGTGGATGAGCGCGCTGACGGGCGTTGGGCCCTCCATTGCATCGGGCAGCCAGGTGTGCAAAGGCCACTGCGCGCTCTTTCCCATTGAGCCGGTGAAGAGGAGCAACGTGATGAGGAAGAGCATCGCTTCAGCCACATCCGGCGCGCGCTCGAACACGGGCACGTACGCCAGCGTGCCGAACGTGGTGAAGAGCAGGATGACGCCGAGCCCGAACCCGAAGTCCCCCACCCTGTTCACTATGAACGCCTTCATCGCGGCATCGGATGCGGAGCGCTTGTAGTACCAGAAGCCGACGAGGAGGTAAGAGCACAGACCCACCGCCTCCCAGAAGACGTACAGTTCCAGGAAATTGTTCGCGAGAACAAGCATTAGCATGCTAAAGGTGAAGAGCGGCAAGTACGCGAAGAACCGGTACGTGCCGGGATCACCGTGCATGTAGCCCGTGCTGTAGATGTGGACGAGCAAGCTAACGCTCGTCACGATCAGCAGCATCAGAGACGTGAGCTGATCTACGTAGAAGCCGATGCTCACCTGGAAAGAGCCCGAGGGAATCCACGTATAGAGGTCCTGGTTGTACGGTTCTGCGTGCGTGCGCACCTCATTGAATACGAGCAGAGAGAGCAGGAGCGAGACGAGCACGCTCGCGATCCCCACGAGTGCAGGTACTCGGTGCGGGAGGCGGCTGCCGAGCGTGAAGTTCGCCAGGAAAGCCACGAGCGGCAGCGTCGGTATCAACCACAGATAGGTTTCCAAAGGGCCTCCTGCACCCGCGTGCCGGGGTGCACGCTACTGCTTGAGGATGTCCATCTCGCTCACATCCACCGTGTCTTTATGGCGCGCCAGGGCGAGGATGATGCCGAGCCCAACAGCGGCTTCGGCGGCAGCTACCGTGATGACGAACACCACGAAGTTCTGGCCGGTCAGGGAGTCCAGGTGCCTGCCAAACGCCACGAGAGCCACGTTGCATGCATTGAGCATTAGCTCGACGCTCATGAAAATGATCAGCACGTGCCGACGAACGAGTACGCCCACCACGCCGATGGAGAACAGCAACGCGCTGAAGATCAGGTACCACTCAAGCGGAGGACTCACCTACAACTCCTCCTTCGCGAGGAAGAGCGCGCCTACCGTGGCCACGAGGAGCAGGACGCTCGCGATCTCAAAGGGCAGCAGCCAGGTTGTGTAGAGTTGTTGGCCGAGCGCCTCCACGTTGCCGCCAGCCTGCTGGATCGCCTGGACCGTGTCACGCCCCTTCCGCCCTTGGTCCACCGCGGCCAGCAAAACCACGAGCG
>JADDPA010000047.1:0-2489 GCA_016782125.1 Thermobaculum sp. | reverse complement strand
CGTCGGAAGCGGTCGCTCGCTGCGTTGCAACAGCATTACCACGAAGAGGAAGAGCACGAGG
Organism: Thermobaculum sp.; assembly: GCA_016782125.1. Classification (GTDB taxonomy): domain Bacteria; phylum Chloroflexota; class Chloroflexia; order Thermobaculales; family Thermobaculaceae; genus JACDAU01. The sequence goes on along the minus strand of JADDPA010000047.1, from coordinate 2,428 downwards.
ATCGCACCTGAGTACACCAGCACCTGTATCACCGCGAGGAACTCGGCGCCAAGCAGGACGAACATTGCGGCGACGTTAACAAAGGTGAGCAGCATGAACAGTACGGAGTGAACGGGGTTACGCGCCACTAGCACCATCACGGCCGCGCCGAGTGCGACGGCGGCGAACAGGAGGAACAGAGCCGATAGTATGTCCAACTACCGCCCCACCCGGTCATCCGGAAAGCGGGTCACCTCCACCCACTCGCCGTCAGAGGTCTGCTCGATCTCGTCGTAGATACCTCGACCAAGCTCGAGTAGTGTCGCCTTGTCGTACAGCAGGTTGTTGCGGTCGGTTGCTGCGAGCTCGAACTGGTGAGACATCTGGATAGCCTTCACGGGGCAGGCCTCGACACAGAGTCCACAGAACAGGCAGCGCGGCGCCTGGATCTCGTAGCGCACGGGGTGCCGGCCCTTCGTAGCGTGGGGCTCGCTCGTCATGAAGATGACGTTGTTCGGACAGGCGGTAGCGCACAGCCCGCATGCCGTGCACTTCTCCTCGCCCGTGTTGGGATCGGTGACGAGCACGGGCAGCCCGCGGAAACGATGCCCCTTGTCGCGCTCCTCCTTCGGGTATTGCACCGTCGTAGGTCGCTGGAACATCTCTCCGAGCGTTACATAGAAGCCTTTGAACCTGTCGAAAGCAGACATCAGCAGTCCCCGGCCAGCCTTAAAGAGCCAGCTTGATTATACCTGTAAGAACTATGTTGAGCAGTGCGACCGGCAGCATGATCTTCCAGCACAGCGACATTAGCTGGTCGTACCGGAATCGCGGCAGTGTGGCGCGCAGCCAGAAGTAGAAGAAGATGAAAATCGCCATCTTCGCCGAGAACCAGAAAATGCCTTCCAGCGCATCGGGCAGGAGCGGTATGGAGGGTCCCAGCCATCCCCCGAGGAATACAGTGGAGGCAAGCGCGCTGATCGCCAGCATGCTGATGTACTCGGCAAGGAAGAACATCGCGAAGCCGAAGCCGCCATACTCTACGTGGAAGCCTGCCACGAGCTCACTCTCCGCCTCGGGCAGGTCGAAGGGGGGACGGTTGGTCTCCGCTATCGCGCTAACGAGGAACACCGCGAAGCCGAGTATCTGCGGCAGCACGAACCACCTCGGGATGAGACCAAAGTAGGTCCCCTGCTGAGCGGCGACGATCTCGCTCAGGTTCAGCGAGCCCGCCATGAGGAGCACGCCTATCAGCGAGAGGCCAAGGGTTGCCTCGTACGATATCACCTGCGCGGATGAGCGCAGCCCGCCCAGCAGCGCGTACTTGTTGTTCGACGCCCAACCTGCCATGACGATCCCGTACACACCGATGCTGCCCATTGCCAGGATGTAGATGAGACCCACGTTGAGGTCCGCGATGCGCATCCCAATCTGCCGCCCGAACGCCGTGAAACCAGGGCCGAACGGGATCGCAGCCCAGGCGAGCAGCGCAGGCACGAACACCATAACGGGCGCAATCAGGAAGACCGCCTTGTCCGCCTTGGCCGGGAGGCTGCCCTCCTTTGTGAGCAGCTTTACGCCGTCCGCGACCGGCTGCAACAACCCCAGAGGCCCCGTCCTGTTCGGCCCGATGCGTGACTGCATCCGAGCTAGCACCTTGCGCTCGAAGTAGGTGAGGTACGCCATCCCCGTCAGGACGGCGATGAACACCAGCAGGATCGTACCCAGTATTATCAGCAGGTCAACCAGCAATCTTTACAGCCTCGCCCACTATATGTCCGTCAACTGGCCGGTACTGTACCCGCTTTGCCTCAGAAGCGGACCTGTCAGCATACCCACTCCGCGCCCACGCTCCGGGCTGGAGTCCGCCGCGCCATGCTCGTGCAGACTCACAAGCGTAGGGCAACGACCGGTCATCGTGCCCGTCCCCTGGTGGTACAGGCTTGTGTATATCGTGGATTTGTAGACGCCGTCGCCGAGCGGTGCCCTGGTCCCAAAGGGCACGGGAATCAGTCGTGCCCTCCCGTCGGGAAAACCGTCAGCATAGAGCACCCCCGTGCCGCTTGGATCCTCTGTGTCCGCCGGCCACTGCACCCCGAGTCGCCCGATCTGGTCAACCGACGGGTTGCGGTACACTTTGCCGGGGCGTTGTCGAACGACCGTGCCCTCGCGCTCTAGCCTGAGCGGGGTAATGCCTGCGTACTTTGGTACGACCGAGGCGATCTCGTCCAGTATGTCCTCGGACCGCCTGTATAGCCTCCCGTAGCCCATCCTCTCGAGAAGCTGCGTGAGTATGGTCCAGTCCGGCAGGCTCTGCCCCACCGAGTTCAGCGCCTTGTTCACGCGCTGTATGCGCCGCTCGGCGTTTGTGAACGTGCCGTCCTTCTCGGCCCACGAGCACGCGGGCAAGACGACGTCCGCGAGCTGCGCCGTGGGAGTTAGGAACATG
>JADDPA010000024.1 GCA_016782125.1 Thermobaculum sp. | reverse complement strand
GCTTCAGACCTCGGATCGCTCGACCCGGCGCAGGTTGCGGATGCGGCGACCGAACTACTGGAAAGGACAGGCAGTGTCAGAAAAGGGTAACCTCCTCGTCGGACAGTCGGGAGGGTGTACGGCAGTGATCAACGCGAGCCTCGCTGGGGTGGTCCAGCAAGCGCTTGCCGATGGGCGCGTGGATGACATTCTCGGGATGCGCCACGGCATTGAGGGACTGCTGCTCTCCGATCTGGTCGACCTGCGCTCTGAGCCGCCGACTATATGGGAGCAAATAGGCCGCACGCCGTCTGCGGCACTCGGATCAGGTCGGTACAAGTTGCGAGAGGAGGACATCGGCCGTATCCTCGAGCGACTCCGCGCACTCAACGTCCGCTATTTCATCTACATCGGCGGCAACGACTCCGCGGACACCGCCCATCGAGTCTCGGAGGCGGCACGACTTGAAGGGTACGATCTGCATGCAATCGCCGTCCCCAAGACGATCGACAACGACCTGCCGCACACGGACCACTGCCCAGGCTACGGCAGCATCTCCCGCTTTGTCGCCACCGTCACGCAGGAGGTCGGGCTCGACACCGAGGCGATGCGTCGTATCGATCCCGTGAAGATCGTCGAAGTCATGGGCCGTGACGCGGGCTGGGTTGCCGCCGCAGCCGCCCTCGGCAAGCAGAGGGATTCCGACGCGCCACATCTCATCTACATGCCAGAACGCCCCCTTTCGAGAGAGCGGTTCTTGCACGACATAAAGCAGTGTCACGAGCAGTACGGTTACGTCATCGCTGTGGTTACCGAGACGGTACGTGACCAGAGCGGTGAGAGCATCGCGCGCACTGACCCGGTATTTAGTCACGATCCGTTCGGCCATCGCTACCTTACCGGGGCCGCCAGTTATCTCGCAGATCTCGTCGCGAGGGAGCTTGGTCTTCGGGCGCGCTTCGACAAGCCGGGCACGATCCAACGCATGTCGATGGCGATGGTGAGTGAGGTGGACCTGCAAGAGGCGTATAAGGTGGGTGCTCATGCGGTCCGTGTCGCTCTCGATGGCGATGACGACAAGATGGTCACGATAGAACGGATCTCGAAGGACCCATACGCAGCCCAGCCGGGGCTGGTCCCGCTCGTAGAGATAGCGAATCGCCAGAAATTACTTCCCGATGAGTTCATCAACGGGGAGGGAAACCACGTTACGCCCGCGTTCGTCGAGTACGCGCTTCCACTGATTGGCGCCGAGGCAGTCACTTACCCGCGCCTACAGAACAAGCCACCACGCTCTGTGACGCCCGCGAGAGACTGAGCGCCCACCTCGAGGAACAGCGCCCCCCCATATATCGGGCACACTTATGGTTGTTCGCTATCGGGAAGCGACGTAGGCACATCGGTGGTCGCAGCTGCCTGGAGTTCGTGTCGTACGTAGCCCGCTCGCATCCAGTCCTGCCGTTCCCAATGAGGCTTTCCGTGTACTATTGGCGGTGCTGCCAGTGGACACGAACTTCGTGCGCGCGAAACAAGGAGTGTAGAATCGATGATCCATACCATGGTCTGTCAACAGAATGGGCAGACATCGAAGCAAGTCAACCCTGCGGAGATCGGGGCTCTCGTGACGGAAAGACGGAATATTCTCTGGCTTGACCTGGAGAAGCCGACTCCTGACGAGCGTCGCATCCTGACCGACCAGTTTCACTTTCATCCCCTTGCAGTCGAAGACGCCACCAACAAAAACCAGCGGCCAAAGATCGATAACTACGGTGATGTCTACTTCCTGGTGTTCTACGATGTCGACTATGGCGATGATGGCCAACGGATTGACGAGCATGAGCTGCACGTCTTTCTCGGGAAAAATTACCTGGTCACCGTCCATGACGAGCCGATCGCGGAGATTGCGGAGGTCGCGGGTCGGTTCCACCGTGATCTGAGTCAGATTGACCGGGGGGTTGGCGTGCTGCTTTACGCCCTTCTCGACACCATCGTTGACCATTACTTTACCGTCGCGGACCGGGTAGGTGAACACGTGGCCGATATGGAGACCAGCGTCTTCAACGATCCCAGCCAGGAGAGCCTCGAGGAAATCTTCAAACTCCGCAGGGAACTTCTGGATCTGCGGCGTGCCGTCGCACCCGAGCGTGACGTTGCGTCCGCCCTCGCGCGCCGCGACCTGCCCGTTGTGGGAGAGGCGACCGCGCTCTACTTTCAGGACTTGCACGACCACGTGATCCGCGTAACGGACCAGATAGACTCGTACCGCGAGTTACTAAGCGGCGTGCTCGAGGTATACCTCACCATGGGAGCGAGCCGACAGGCAGAGGCGTCGAATGAGCTCAATAAAACCGTCCGGACGCTAACGTCTTGGTCGATTATCCTGATGAGCGTCACGTTCATCGCGGGCATCTACGGGATGAACTTCGACCCCGGCGCCTCACCCTGGAACATGCCCGAGCTCAACGCGACTTTCGGCTATCCGGGCGCTCTGCTCGCGATGTTGCTGGTAGGCTCCACGCTGGCGACCCTCTTCAAGCGCAGGGGATGGCTATAGTACCTGCATTGTCAATAGCGCTGTACGACGCTCGAAACCGGAATCAGGAAGAATCATGGGGACAACTCCACACCCGCGGTAAGGATGCGTGGTTTGATGCTCGGCGTTACGCTCCCCGTTGCTCCTCTTCCGAGTGTGCATGAGCCGGATGTGACGCCAGCGGTTGGTGTACCGAGTGGCCGCAGTACGGACAGAGGTTCCAGGTGGAGCGGATCGGCCGCTTGCACCTGTCGCATGGCTCCTTTACCTCAAGCCCGCAATTCGGGCACAGGCGGTAATCGAGTTGCAACCTCCCCTGGCAGCGAGGACACAAGTCACCGGAACTGGCGTCGAGTAACTCCGCCCGCTCCCGAAGACCTTGACTATACTCCTCGAAGAGCGTGAGGCGTGGGCGCACGAGCATGTAGACAGCCCAGCCCACAAGGAACGTACTCGAGACGAGCACCGTTGACAGGAGAATCACCGGAAAGCTCGTCGAGCGGCTTTGAGCATCGCGGTATACCCAAAGGACTAACGCGAGCCAGAGCATGGCGACAAACGCCCCGGTCAGCGCAATGCCTACCCGCACGAGTTCGTAAACTTGCTCACTCACGAAGGTACTATGTACCCGCTAGATTCGCTCGTAGCGTTCGACCGGTAGCACGAACACCGTGGCACCGCCAACGTCTACCTCGACAGGCCCAGTCGGCAGGTACTCTCCCGATTCAATTGCCGGGATACTTGGACTCATCAGGCGGGTGCGCGTGCGACATGTCTGGGAGATCAGTCCAAAGAGCCGATTCAACCGATCTTCTTCGACGCCGACGAAAACAGTTGCGTTCCCCTCCCGCAGAAAGCCACCCTTCGAGTTGACCAGGGTGGCACCAAACTCCTCACGGTTCAGTGCGTCGAGCAGCGCGTTTGTATCACGACTACTAATGATCGCTATCAGCAGCTTCATACAGAGACCACTCGCTCCATCAAGATAGCCATACGCATCATGGTGTACCTCCTGTGGTATCTACCGCCAGCCTTGATAGAACGATCTCCAGGATCTCCGCGCGCACTATATCAAATGGACGAGCCGCGTTCACTGTTACCACGCGCTCGGGCCACTTGCGAGCCAGCTGCAGATACGCCGTCCGCACCCGTTCATGGAACGCGAGCTCTCGCGCATCAAAACGGTTCCAGCCTTCCTGAGCACCCTCCGTGCCTGCACTCGCCCGCCTGCGCAATCCTTCGATTGGATCCAAATCCAGAAGTATGGTCAGATCCGGCTCCAAACCGTCCGTAGCGATTGCGATAGCTGCCTCGACAGATGCCTCGGGCAAACCGTCCCCACCACCTTGATACGCCCGGGACGAGTCACTGTACCGGATGCAGAGCACGTTCCGTTGGTCCGCCAGTGCCGGTCGGAGCACCTCGCGGACGTGCTGGGCTCTCGCGGCAGAGAGTAGCAGGAGTTGCGTCAGTGGGTCAAGCGGTGGCGCGCCGAAGCTGAGCAGGGTGTCTCGTACGCGCTCACCGAACTCCGTACCACCAGGCTCGCGTGTGAGGACAAGCGGTATGCGTTTCGAGAGCGTAGCGGCAAGTGCCTCTCCCTGACTCGTCTTGCCGCTTCCTTCGGGGCCCTCAAGTGTCACGAACATTGGTAATCGCCGGAACGTGTGGCTCGAAGCTTAGTCAGCGGCGAAGAGGGTCACGTGCCGGTATGGTTCCTTGCCCGCGCTCTTGGAGACCACGTTGTACCGCTCCGCGATCTGGTGCTGCATCCTGCGAATATTGTGCACCTGAGGGGTAAGCTGTACCGCAGGCGCACCATTCATCACGCGTTGCGCTGCCTCCTCGGCCTCGTATTGCGCGGAGAGGAGTGGATCCACCGGTATTGGCACGTGGAACACGCTACCGAGCAAACGCTCGATGTGGCTCGTGGAGTTCGCGCGCAGGACATATACCGGCTTTCCGGCATCCGCTGCTTCGCGCACAGCGGGGGGAGCCTTCCGGTAATAGTTGTCCACGGTTATGACCATATCCGAGGCACTGAGATCCTTCACGATGGTAACCGGGACGTGCATGTGGATCGCGGCTTGCTCCAGCTTGTTTCGGCTAACGCCGAAGAGATACACCTTTCGAGGCTGCGGAGAAGCAACTTGCTGCTCTGCCGGTTGCTCCGCCTGCTGCGGCTGCCGTTGCGGTACTCGATCGGTCTCCGCGGGTTTTGGGGTGTGTAGCTGCGTCGGCCGACGGTCACGCTCGCGCCGGTTGGGACGTTCCTGCGTGTACGCGGCCACAGCGCGCTCGGTATGGACCGCTCCCGCCGCGTCGCGCCAGCGCTGCTCCGGACGAACCTCGTAGCCGCGGAGCAATGCATCCACCGTTTCCGCCACGTCCTGATGAATCGCAACGCGATCTCGATCCTGAATCTCCACGAGTATGTCGAACGTCGGTGGGGCCTTGCGCTCCAGGATGCTCTTCTGCGTCCCGCGCCGCTTCGCCTCCTCATCGCCGAGAGTTACCGACTGGATGCCACCGATAAGATCCGACAGCGTCGGGTTCATCATGAGGTTTTCCAGGGCGTTGCCGTGTGCAGTACCGATGAGCTGTACACCACGTTCCGCGATCGTGCGGGCCGCCGACGCCTCGAGTTCCGTCCCGATCTCATCGATCACGATCACCTGGGGCATGTGGTTCTCCACAGCCTCGATCATGACGCCGTGCTGCAAGCTCGGCGTTGGAACCTGCATGCGGCGAGCCCGACCTATCGCCGGGTGTGGGATGTCGCCATCGCCCGCGATCTCATTCGAGGTATCAACGATGATCACGCGCCTGCGCATTTCCTCGGAAAGCACACGGCCCACCTCGCGTAGCATCGTGGTCTTTCCAACGCCGGGCCGGCCGAGAATGAGAATACTCTTGCCGGATTCGACCAGATCCTGGATGATGCTGATGGTACCAGTCACCGCCCGGCCGACTCGGCACGTGATGCCGACCACTTCGTGCTTCCGATTGCGTATCGCGCTGATCCGGTGCAGGGTGCGTTCGATTCCGGCGCGGTTGTCATCGCCGAAGTTACCGATGCGCGTGGTAACGTACTGCAAGTCCTCTTGGGTGACCTCGTCCTCGCTGAGGTTGACCTCGTGGTCCGGGAAGCGCGCCTCCGGAAGGCGGCCGAGGTCCAGCACAATCTCCAGGAGATCGGACAGACTGTCCATCTCCCGAAGCGGCTGAACAACGCGCGGCGGAATCGAAGCCAGCAGTGCATCGAGGTCGTCGGTAATCAGTTCTTCGTTTATAGCGTAACGATCCATTCTTTGTGCCACTATGTTTTCTACCTCTTTACCGATTATACCAGTCGGAGCCTCTGCCCGATTCCCCATCACTCGTCTGCGATAATCCGGTCATACCGGTACGCAAACCGGACGGCACGCGCTCAGCCACGGGCAGTGGAGTCACGTCCATCACCGAGCTGAGTACCGACGTGTACAGCACCAGGCGGACCTGCGAGCGGACCATGACGAACCCCTGATTGAGCAGCAGTCGCACTAGGTCTGCCTGATGGTCGCGCACGACGCAGTACAGCGTGTCTACCTTCCGCCGTCCGGCTACGGCGATCGCGTGCGTCGTGGCATCGAGCAACGAGTCGCGATGCTCCGGCTCGTAATGGAAACGCAATGCCGAATCCCGTCGACCGTAATGCAGTTCAAGATGCACGACCGCGTTGCCGTCGCTTCGCAGAATCCATTCCTGATACGGCCTTCGACGCAGGCGCCTACCACGCCACCACGACGCGGGTGTTAGGCCCTCCGCTCGTTGCACCGAGACCGGCTCCGTCCGGCTGTACAGCTTCCACGCATCCCATACATCGTTACTGCGCAGCAACTCGAAACCGGCGGGAGTATCCTGCTTCTCGTCGTTCATCGTACGCGCAAAGATTCGTTCCCGCGTCGCAATCGTAAAGCCCAACTTGTGGAGCAGATTGGCGCAGTCACTGCCATCTTCCGGTCGTGCTACCACGCGCTGCCTGCCATAACCCGCGGCCCGCAAGCACGTTCGCTCTACAAGCCGTTCCCACGCGGCGAACGCCTCGGACTCATCGTGACCATATCCAGTCAGCGCTACAAGGCGTACATCTTCGCCCCGGAAGGGCCAGTCGTACAAGCACCCAGCGATCGGGCGCAGGCGGTTCGTGTACAAGAGACCTTCAGCGCCGAGCCGTGCAGGGCCGAGGACGGAGCGGGTGGCGAAACCTGCGGGCGAGAAGCCCCGGATGATGCTATCGGGCAGATCCAGCAGAGTAACATGCTGCTGCCGCTTGGTACCAAGTAAATCGGTCAGCCGATATGGCCGAATCAATGCCCCTCCGATCAGCGCCGATACGCCGGGGCTGTATTGGTCGCTACCGTCAGTCTATCCCATGTCCCGGCGCCGAAGCAACGACCTGCCGCAGGTCCTACAGGCAGTAGTCTCACGAGTCATCTACAGCTACCGGTATTGGTGCGCAGTCCTCGGGGTCGCCCGCCAGCTTATCTAGCGCGTGCGAGAGCACCGGGCAGACGACACCCAGCGACTCGCGCACGCCCTTTGGACTACCCGGCAGGTTGACGATGAGGGTCCCCGAGCGCACGCCGACAATCGCCCGGGAGAGCATTGCCATTGGCGTGTGTCGCAACCCCTCCGCACGCATCGCTTCGGCTATTCCGGGCACCATGTATTCGATCACGGCCAACGTTGCTTGCGGTGTCACGTCACGCGGCGAAAGCCCCGTCCCGCCGGTAGTGAGCACGAGATCGACATCCGGCCGGTCGGCGAGCAGCCGTAGCCGCTCGGCGATCAGTGTCTCTTCATCGGGCAACACGTCGTATGCCATTACCTCGATCGGGCTATCCTGCAATAACTCACGTATCGTTAGCGCGCTTGTGTCCTCGGACCGCTCACCCGCAGCGCCACGATCGCTGATGCTCAATATCGCCGCGTTGTACGTCACGGCTGTCTGCTCGGTACGCTTCCCGAATGGATGCCCCGGGAATCCGGCGCCAGGAGCTCGGCTATACGGCGCATGATCAGGTCCGTCGCGGCCTGTGGACCGCCAGCGGCGGCGAGCTCATCGTGCGCGATAGGGGTGCCAACCGTCATGGTGACGCGCGGCCGAAAGTGTGGCCGGTGCCCGCGCAGAATTCCGGCGGTACCAGTGAAAGCGACCGGCAAGACGGGTGCCTGGCTGCGTAGCGCAATCATCCCAGCCCCGGCCTTACCCGCCCCGAGTCCCTCACCGCGAACACGCGTGCCCTCGGGGAAAATACCGAACGGTATCCCCTGCTTCAGGCGCTCCTCCGCAGCGCGAAGAGCCTTCCGGTCCATGCCATCACGGCGCACGGGGATGGCATCGCCCCAGCGCCAGAACCAGCGCAAGCCGCGAATATACAGACTCCGCTTCGCCATAATACTTGGTCGGCGCGGTAGAACGGCCATCAGTATCGGTATGTCGAGCATGCTCTGGTGGTTTGCCGCCGCGATGAAAGCACCCTCGTGTGGAGTGTTCTCGAGCCCCATCACGGTGAAATCCGTGAGGAGCGGAATGATAAGCCGACGCACGACCACTCGTGCGATTTTGAACGAGCGCTGCTCGTGGCTCATCCTCCAGTCATCCTAGCCTCGATCGCCAGAAGCACCGCATCCACGTCCTTACCGGTGGTGTCAATCAACAGAGCATCATCCGGCACCCGAAGGGGGGAACTCGCTCGTTCGGTGTCCAGCTTGTCGCGCCGCTGCAGTTCGGCAAGCACTCGTTCATATGGATACATGGGATCCTGCTGGAGCCGCTCGCGGTGACGCCGCATCGTCCGCTCCTCGAGCGTGGCGTCCAGATATACTTTTAGGTCCGCGTCGGGGAGCACGACCGTACCGATGTCGCGCCCGACCAGTACGCTGGGATTTGCACGAGCGATCTCCCGTTGTCGCTGCAGCAGTTCTGCGCGCACTTGCGGGTGTGCTGACACCTCCGAAACGATTTGTTCCACCTCTGGGGATCGAAGTATCTCCGTAACGTCCTCACCGTCGATGGACACCCGGTACATGAACTCCGACTCCGGCTCGGCGCGCAAGATCTCCACATCCAGATCGCGCGCCACCTCCCGCAGGCGGGCCGTATCCGCGGAGGCGATGCCCTGTCGAACCGCGACGAGGCTAACCGCGCGATACAGCACGCCCGTGTCCAGGAACAGGTAGTGATGCCGGTCGGCGAGCAGCTTGCCGATCGTGCTCTTGCCCACACCGGCCGGACCATCAAGGGCGATGGTGCGCGGCGCCGTCACGAGCGACCGTCCTGGGTGAGCCCCGCGGCTCGGCGTAGGCTCCGAAGTTCGGACGGCGTAAGATCCCGGAACTGTCCGGGCCGCAGCTCACCGAGCTGCAGCGGACCGAGCCGGACGCGTACCAGGCGCACGATCGTAAAGCCCAATGCCTCCAACGTCCGCCGCACCTGACGGTTTCTGCCCTCACCGAGCGTAATGGTCAAGGTGGACCTTGCTGGTTCGCTCCTGGTCAGCTTCGCGGTGATCGGTACGCTCGGCCCATCCTCCAGCAATACGCCCGCGCGCAACCGGGCAAGATCACTCTGCGCGAAACGCCCCTCGATGTCGGCCTCATACGTCTTGTGTATACCGAAGCGCGGGTGCATCATTCGTTCCGCGAGCGCGCCGTCGTTCGTCAGCAGCAGAAGCCCCTCGGACTCGCGGTCAAGTCGTCCGACAGGATAAAGACGCTCCGGCGCACCGACGATATCTACCACTGTAGTGCGGCCCATCTCGTCATGTGCGGTGCTGAGAACCAGTGGGGGCTTGTTCAGGAGGACGTACCGTGGGGCAGCCGTGGTCTCGATGCGCCGTCCGTCAATGACGATCTCATCTTCCGGTAGGGCAACGGCACCCGGCGTCGTAACGGTCCGCCCGTTTACCTGCACCCGTCCATCCTCGATCATCCGCTCGCTCGCGCGCAACGAGGCCACACCCGCACGGGCGATGATTTTGTGCAGACGAACCGGTTGCGTCAAGGCGCGCCCGTAGCGGACGGAGGTATCTCGAGTGGCTCAGTGCCAACCCAGTACCGTGCCGCGCCAGCGCCGGCGTTGAAAAACGGCAGATCGATATTCCACTTCTCGACGGCCGCGAAGAGTGGCTGCTGCAATGCCACAGTGCCTACTGGAGAGTCAAATACATACGGCGTTATTGGCAGCCACTCGTATCGGTCAAACCCCCAATCGAAGAGGGCTCGGGCATCGGCAAAACGATCCGTTGCCCCCAGCATCACGGCTATGAGCGACGCGTCCCCACGCTGTACGGACGCAACCAGCGCCTCACCCGCCTGGGGTGTGGTGCCGGTCTTGATGCCGTTGGCGCCTCGGTAGGAGCGTAGCAGTTCGTTCGTGGTTCGAACCGGGTGATACACGGGGGTTCTTTCTCGACCGACCGTCAGGTACCCAGTCATTCGGTATTGCGCCGTTGCAACGATGCCCGCCAGCAAGGGATTAGCGAGTACCTCTCGGCCGAGGACGGCGAGGTCGCGTGCGGTGGAGTAGTGCCCGGGCGCATCGAAGCCGTTGGGATTCTTGAACTGGGTGTTTGTCAGGCCCATTTTTCGTGCGCGGGCGTTCATTGCCCGCACGAAGGTATCGATACCATCGTCGCCAACGCCACCAAGGTACTCACGACCGACGTGGTCCGCGATGGTAACCGCTGCGTCATTGCCTGATTGGATGAGCGCGCCGTAGAGCAACTGCTCGATCGTCAGGCGCTCACCCTCACGGAGAGACACCGTTGAACCCAGGACAAGGTCTCTTGGATAGACTGTCGCCACCTCGTCCGGATCCGCCAGCTCGGCGGCCAGCAGCGCGGTCATCATCTTGGTTGTGCTTGCGATGGGGAGGCGTCTATCTGGTGCTTTACCCCATAGGACCCGACCAGTGCCTGGATCAATGAGCACCGCGGACCGGGCAGTGAGCATCGGCTCAGGGGAAGCGCGAAGAATCGCTAGCTCGCTCTGCGTGAGACGCTCGGAGTCCGTCGGAGTCGGGTTCGCACCGGGCGGGGGACCAAACCCGGATGTCGCCATTCCAAGGAACAGAAGGAGGAGCGCCGCGACCCAGCGAAGCCACGGCGCGACCATGTTTGGATGTGTGTCGAGGGCTTGCATGTCGCGCGAATTATAGCATGTGCTGACCGATCCCTTACGCAGCTTATCCATCGTGGACCGTTCAGGTCTTCCGCCGACGCACCGAGTCTATCTCTCCCGGGTGTCAGCGCGATCCGGCAACGTCGGCGTCGGCGTCGGCGTTTGGCTTTCTGCCACGGATGAAGGCGCTCGCGAGAGAGCCATCGTCCGAGCCGGCGCAACAGTGTTCGCCTAGCGCCTCCGTTGTCGAAAACCTGCGCGTCACTTGCACTTGGACATCAGAGAAGCCCGCCGCTTCCAGCATCCCACGGTAGTCGCTTTCGCTGAGGGCTCCCGCGACGCAGCCTGCCCAGGCCTCCATATCGCGCCGGATACTCTCGCTCAGAGTTCCTAAGACGATGACATCGGACACAGCAAGCAGCCCACCGGGCTTGAGCACCCGGTATGCTTCACGCAACACCACGCTCTTGTCAGGCGATAGGTTCACGACACAGTTGGAGATAATCACATCTACGAACCGATCGGGCAGAGGCACTTCCTCAATCCGTCCGCGCAGGAACTCGACGTTGCTCGCACCTGCCTCACGCGCGTTAGAGCGCGCCAGCTCAAGCATCTCATCCGTCATGTCTAGTCCGTACACGCGACCTTGTGGACCGACCCGTCGGGCCGAGAGTAGTACATCCACGCCCGCGCCGCTGCCGAGATCCAGCACCGTCTGACCCGGGAAGATGTCAGCGAGAGCCGTCGGGTTACCGCAACCGAGCGATGCGTTCACCGCGCTACCAGGTAGCCCGTCGGTCTCGGTTGCATTGTACAGGTGCGACGTAACCGCGTCGTCCTCGCAGCAAGTAGATCTCGATCCATTAGTCGCGCAGCAGCCAATGCTTGAAGCACCGAGCGCCAAAGACGCGTACTTCTGTCTAACCGCGTCCTGAATGGCAGTTGTGGGCTGGCTTGTCAATGGACTATCGTTGTGTGTCATCGTTCGTTCTCCTCCAATACCTTCACTGTGCCCGTCATCCGACCCCCATGGATCTCATGTGAATAGACGCTGGAGCTAGCAAAAAGACGCATTGGTTCGGATTCCTACCCGTCGCAGTCTACGCAGCAGGCACTTTTGGGGCGGTAGCTGATGACGCCACCACGACGATCAAGCTGGACATGGCAGCACGCTAGCAGCGCGGCCTTGAGTTGATCCCGGGCTCGCTGCACGCGCGACTTAGCCCCGGAAACTGAGATGCCGAGCCGGTCTGCCAATTGGACCTGGGTTAGACCCTCATACTCGGTCAGGACAAGTGCATCGCGGTAGTTCGGGGAGAGCGCATCGACGAATTGCCGCACGCTGCATGCGAGTGCTTGCGCCGCTTGCTCGGCCGCGGAGTCCTCAGCCTCGAACGGCACGTCGCCGAGCACGGCGGTCGGGCGATACCGCCGAAAGTGGTCGGCGATCGCATTCCGGGCGACCTGAAACACCCAGGCTTGTACCCGTTCCTCGTCGCGCAAACCGCCGATATTTGTGTGAATCCGCAGGTACACCTCCTGGAGTATGTCGTCGGCTGCGTAACGGTCGCGCACCCGCGAACGAACGAATCCACGCAGACCGTCGTCAAAAGCGGCCCACACGCTCTCGGCCGTCCATGTCATCGCTGATCACCTCCGAGAGCCATGGTATCAACCTCCAAACTTCAACGAACATGATCCCTCAATGAGATTGACGTGTGAGGGAGCAAAAGGATGCAACAACGCGTAGCATCGGCAGAGGTGCGTGGAGACTGTCATCCTTTTGCAGATAGGTAATTGCTCGCGCCGCATCTGACTCACTCTGGGCAATGGAGTTCGAGCAACACGAGCCGGAGCACTGCTATCGCAACTGCCGCCGGACGAGCAACGCGCCCGGCAGCTGCTGGGGCAGGTTCAACAGGCGACCACCGGGACACCGATCCCTACCCGGAGTTCGTGCCGAGGCCGGCCTCGCGGGCGCGGATGATCGCCTGGGCGCGGTCGGCGACCTGCAGCTTGGCGAAGATGTTCGAGATGTGGTTGCGCACCGTCTTGGGGTTGAGGTAGAGCTCGCGCGCGATCTCCTGGTTATTGCGTCCCCGCGCGATCAGGTCGAGGATCTCGCGCTCGCGGGCGGTCAGGTCCGGGAAGGCCTCGGCGGGGTCGGCCGGCCTTGGAGCGGCGAAGTAGTTCATCAGTCGCCGCGCGATCGCGGGACCGAAGTGGGCCTCGCCCGCCGCCACGGCGCGGATGACCGCGAGGATCTCCTCCTGGTCGGCGCCCTTGAGGACATACCCCCTCGCCCCGGCGCGCATGGCGGAAAAGACGGAGTCATCGTCCTCAAACATCGTCACTACGACGACCCCGATGTGCGGGCTGTCGCGCACGATCCTGCGGGTGGCCTCGATGCCGTTCGTCCCCGGCATCTGGATATCCATGAGCAGCACGTCCGGCTGGAGTTCCGCGGCCTTTTGCATGGCCTCTTCTCCGGTGGCCGCCTCGCCGATGACCCGTGTATCGGGGACGGAGCCCAACAAAGCGATCAGCCCCTCGCGGAAGAGGCCGTGGTCGTCCGCCAGGAGGATACGGATCGCGCTCATCGGCTCGCCTCCATACCGGGCAGGGGCAGGCACGCGAGTACCCGGGTCCCGCCCGTGGTTTCAAGGGATTCGACCACGCAGGTACCGCCCAGCTCGGCGGCGCGCTCCCGCATCGAGGAGAGGCCCACACCAACGCGGCGGTCCTCGGACAGGCCGATGCCGTCGTCGGTGACCTCCACGTGCAGGGCGTCACCGAAGGAGACCCTCACATGACAGACTGCAGCCTGGGCGTGGCGCGAGACGTTGGTCAGCGACTCCTGGACGATGCGGTAGGCCGCTACCTCGACGGCGGCGGGGAGCGGCGGCAGGTCCTCCGGTGCCGCGACCGCGACGTCGAGGCCGGCCTGACCATAGCTCATCGCCTGCTCCTGAATGGCCGCGATGAGTCCCAACTCGTCGAGGGCGGGCGGCCTTAGATCGTAGACGAGGCGCCTGATGTCCGCGATCGCCGTCTGTATCTGCGCCTTGAGCCCGGTCAGCAGTACGTCGGCGGCCTGGGGCTCTCGGGCGAGCAGGTTGCGCGCGGCGTCGAGCTTGAGGGTCAGGGTGGCGAGCTGGGGACCCAGGCCATCGTGCAAGTCTCGCCGCAGGCGCCGTCGCTCCTCCTCTCGCGCGTTGACCAGGCGTTCGCGCGATCGCTGCAGGTCGCTTGTGAGCCGTACCGCGTAGGCGGCGGCCTCCGCGTGGCGGGCGAGGTCGTCGAGCAGGCGCCTGTCGGCTGGGCCGAACGGCTCGCCCGGCGCGCGGGGCGAGAGGATGAGCTGTCCGATCGTCTCCGTGCCATAGGCAAGCGGCAGGACGATCGGCTCCGCTCTCGGGCTGCCGTGGGCCGCGACCGTCTCGAAGCCGCCGTCGCCCCACTTCACAGCGATCGCCGCGTAAGGCAGCCTCAGCGCCTGGGCGGCCGTCTCGGCGATGGCCGGGAGCACTCCCTGGGGCGTGGTCGTATCCTTCAGTCGCTGACCAAGTCGGGAGAGCACTGCGTAAGGGTCATCGCGCTCGCCGTACATCAGTCGGTTGACCCCGCGCTGCAAGCGCTCGCGCAGGGGCGCAAACACCACCGCGACGACTCCAGTCGGTACCAGCGAGACCAGCAGGTTGCCTTCTGTGTGGAAGAGCGCGCCCATGTAGCCGACGAGTAGCACGTAGAGCCCGACGATGCACGCGGTCAGGGCCCCGTATACCAGCGTGCGGTTGATCACCAGGTCTATGGCATAGAGCCGGTACTTGAGGATCGCGACACCGGTGGCAACAGGGATGCCCGCAAATGCAAGCGTTTCCAGGACCTGGAACAGGGTGGGGGAGACCGCCTCGACTGCAGGAGAGACGAGGAACCAGGCGGGAACAACTGACGCTGTGAACGCGAGCCACTTGATCTGCTGACGCTCCTCGCGCGCCGAGCGGCGAAAGCGGACCACCAGGCTGGCGGCCGACAGGAATAGGAGGCCGAGCCAGAGAGGCAGCATACTAGCGCCGAGAACCTTCATAAAGGGTTGCTGTGCCCCGGCCCCTAGTGGGTTGGCGAAACCCGAATCCTGGATCTCGCCAGGCTCGAACGCAGAGTAGATGGCGCCCAGGACTGAGAAGGTGACGGCGAACCAGACGACGGGTCGCCAACGGCGTGAGACCAGGCGACCGTTGGGGAAGTAGAGCGGCACGAAGGCGAGGATCAGCACAGCGCCCGGTACCCAGAGCCAGGACTGCGGCCAGACCATGGCCCATGCCAGCGGCAGCGAGCCGGGCGCGGTGCGCAGGCCGTACGTCGCGTATTCGTGGGTGAGAACAGTCACCGCGAAACTGACCGCGCTCACCAGGAAAAACCAGCCGATCGGATTGGTCGGCTGGCGCGAGGCGACTATGCCGCCGACCACCGCGCACGAGAGCACGCTCACGAGAAACATCAGGGTCCCGACGCCGGTGTCATTGACAACGACGAACGCGCTGGCGCAGGCGACCAGGCCCATGCTCAGCGCAGACAGTATCCACGCTACTTTACCGGGAGCCCAGCCACTCATCCGGATCGCTGCCAATGCCTGCGTGGAGTGCATGTTTCGCTCCTTCCTCGGACAGGAGGTCGACACCGTCCTCTGTCGCTCGGTGGCCGGCATTCTACCGTGCTGCCGGGACTCTACGCGAGGCTACCTTGCCGAGGCGTAAGGCGACGCGGGAACGTGTCACAGCGGCGCAGGTAGGGATCTGCTCTTTCCGCATCGAGCACTGTGAGCCCGAGCGGCACGGTGGGGGCAGGCCACGAGTGAGGTGCTGACCCTCCCACGAGTAGTCAGCACCCGGACTGTTTGTCCCGCCTAGCGCCGTCTGAGTACGGCGTATCCAACAGCCGCAAGTACTGAGAACATTGCGGCTGCCTGGCCTACGGGCAGTGTCCCTGCCAGACCACCCGCACCCGTCACCGGCATCTCGTCCGGTACCTGCGGAGTGTCGTCCGTGCCAAACGTATACCAGGCAGTGTTTGTCATATCACCGCTGACGGTTTCATACCCCGTCGGCTCGAAGCTCTCGTTGAAACCCGAGGTATGGATTAAGATATCCTCCGAGCCATCGTAGTCCTCGGTCACGTCCTCAGGTCCGGCCGCGAAGAAGTAGGCGATCTCCGTGCCTGCCCCAAGCTCCACATCGTGGCTGTATGTCGTGCCATTGCCGCCCGCACAGTCTTCATTTG
>JADDPA010000121.1 GCA_016782125.1 Thermobaculum sp. | reverse complement strand
GACATCACTCCGTGGGCGGATCGGGTTCAGTTGATCGACGCCGAACACGTTGGCACGTGGGAGCTTCCGGCACTCGGGGCGGTCACCGCTCCCACTGCCGTGTTGATCCGGCCAGACGGATATGTGGCCTGGGTGGGAGATCTAACCCAACTGGGGCTCGCTGACGCGCTGACCAATTGGTTCGGACTGCCTACTGCGGCGTAGTGCACCGGCGTCCAAGACCATCCTGTGAGGAGTTCTTAGGAGTCACGTCCTAGCCGCTCGCCCGGTTCAATCCTTCCGAATAATGCATGATGAGGTGGCTCTAGGTGGTGCCTTCGTGTCCTGGGCGCGGTTCGGCTTGACGCTTAACCGGCGCGAAACGTACAATTATCTTTCGTGCGATACCTTGGCCATCGCTGGATGATCCGGTGGTCCCCGCACAGACCCGGCGTCGGACCGGTACGGCGCTCGGGCGAACAGACTCACCGGAGGATACGATGGCACCTACAGAACAGAACAACCTCGGGTTCAACGTCTCCGGCCTCCTCAAGGATCGAGTCGGAGCCATGCGAGAGCATGAGCTGGATGAGCCGGTGCTTGTCCTGGACGAGGAGACGCGAGCGACGAACCTGTATGGCAACGCGCGGCTCCTGCGCATAAACAGCGGGGTCCTCGCCGAGGGGCAGATCGCGGCGGATGTGACGCTCGAGTGCTCGCGCTGCCTTATCCTGCTGAGTTCTCGCCTGCGGGTTGAGTTCACTGAGGAGTACCGGCCTCTGGTCGACGTTCAGACCGGCACACCCCTGGAGGTTCTCCAGGAGGGGGAGACCGATGACGACTTCTCCCGGCTCACGCCGAACCACATCCTGGATCTCAGCGAGCCCGTGCGGCAATCGATCCTAGTGGACCTGCCGTACAACCCGCTGTGCAGGCAAGACTGTGCAGGGCTCTGTCCGCAATGTGGTGTGGACTTGAACGCGGAGGATTGCGGCCACAGACACGAGCGGACCGATAACCGTCTGGCGGCGCTCGCGGCGCTGCTCGATAGAGACGACCAACCGAACTAGAAAGGACGAAACACCATGGGCGCACTACCGAAGCAAAGAATATCCAAGGCCCGGCGGGGGAAGAGGCGGTCGCAGGACCGGCTGCAGATGGTCGCATTGACCGATTGCCCGCGTTGCGGCGAGAAGAAGCGGTCGCATCACGTCTGCCCCAACTGCGGCACGTACAACGGCATAGCGGTGATCGAGCCGCGCAACGCCGCACGGGCCTAGCGTCGACGCTGGCCCGCGGGCCACGCGAGGGGAGATGGCATTGCCCAGATACGCAGCGGTGACGGGCTGGGGTCACTACACGCCCGAAAAGGTTCTGACGAACAAGGACCTCGAGGGCATGGTCGATACCAGCGATGAGTGGATCCGTACCCGTACTGGTATCTGCGAACGGCGAGTGGCAGCAGCCCACGAGACCACCGCGTCGATGTGCAGTATCGCCGCCCGTTGTGCTCTGGAGAGCGCAAACATGGCGTCGCTCGATCTCGACCTCGTGATTTGCGCCTCAACGACCCCGGATACGCTCATGCCCGCCACCGGGAGCCTTATTCAGGACGCGATCGGGGCAGCGAATGCCGGCGCGTTCGACGTGAATGCCGCGTGCACGGGGTTCGTCGCGTCGCTCGTGATGGGCTCACAGTTTATCCAGTCGGGCGCGTACGACCGCGTGCTCGTCGTAGGCGGGGAAACGCTCAGCCGTTTCGTGAACTGGAAAGACCGCAATACGTGCATCCTCTTCGGCGATGGCGCGGGCGCGGTGGTGCTCGAAGCCGCCGACGAGGAGTGCGGCCTACTGAGCTTCGTGCTTGGCTCTCAGGGGAGTGGAGGGCCGTTGCTCGATATCAAGGCCGGCGGTGCAGCGAAACCGGCGAGTCCGGAGACGATCGCCGCGAACGAGCACTACATAACGATGCGCGGCAACGAGATCTTCAAGTTCGCGGTACGCTCGATGGTGCATGCGTCCGGCGAGGCGCTGGCGAAGGCGAACCTTCACGCCGAGGACATTCGCATGGTTATACCGCACCAGGCAAACGTCCGAATTCTGCGCGCGACCCAGGAGGCGCTTGGTATCCCTTGGGAGCGGGTGTTTGTGAATGTTGATCGGTACGGCAACACCTCCGCCGCATCGGTGGGCATCGCACTCTCGGAGTGCGCGGAGATGGGCACGATGCAACCGGGCGACAACGTGCTTTTCGTCGCGTTCGGTGGTGGGCTAACATGGGCGTCCGCCGTGTTGCGGTGGGCGGATATCTCATCCATCATTGCCCGCCGGGGAGAAGGGCCGTATGCCATCTAATCTCACCGCGTATCTTTTCCCGGGCCAGGGGTCGCAGAGCGTTGGCATAGGGCGTGATCTTGCGCGCACGGAGAGTACCGCGCGGCTCCTTTGGGAGGAAGCGGATCAGACGCTCGGCTTTGCCTTGAGCACGCTTGCCTTTGAGGGATCGGCTGACGAGTTGCAGGCTACGGAAAACGCCCAGCCAGCCCTGCTCGCGGCGAGCATCGCGACGCTGCGGGTATTGACCGGGCGCGGTGTGCTCGATGCACCGGCCTTTCTCGCCGGTCATAGCTTGGGGGAGTACACCGCGCTTGTGGCGGCACAGAGTCTGACGTTCGCCGACGCCCTGCGTCTCGTGCGCACCCGTGGTGAGTTGATGGCGGCGGCAGGCAGACGTGCGCCCGGCGCGATGGCGGCGGTGATGGGGCTTGCACCCGAGACCGTCGCCGCGGCCTGTTCCGCAGAGGGGGTGGACGTGGCGAACTACAACAGCCCCGAGCAGACCGTGATAAGTGGCGAGGCTGCGGCGATCGGCCGGGCTATCGAGCACATCAAACAGGAGGGCGCGCGGCGTGTGGTGCCGCTGCCCGTGAGCGGGGCGTTCCACTCGCGCCTCATGCGCCCGCTTGCGGAGGAGTTCTCAGGTGCGGTGAATGGTGTTGCCATCGACGAGCCGAACGTGCCGGTCGTGTGCAACGTCTCGGCCACCCCGCTCACGAGCGCTGAGCATGTGCGCCGCGAGTTGGTGGAACAGCTATACTCCCCGGTAGGCTGGGTACGCACCCTGGAGTTTCTCCGAGACGCGGGTGTGGGGCGGTACGTCGAGGTTGGCCCTGGCAAGGTGCTCACGGGTCTGACGAAGCGTACGCTGCCCGGCGCGACGGTCGCAAGCTCGGATGGATTGCTCACAGCGGTAGGCGGGTAGAGGGCGCGTGTTCGATAAGATACTTATAGCTAACAGGGGCGAGATCGCCGTGCGGATCGTGCGCGCTTGCCACGAGCTCGGCATACGCAGCGTCGTCGCGTACTCGGAGGCGGATCGAAACTCGCTCGCCGTGCGCCTCGCGGACGAGTCGGTGTGCATCGGCCCGCCGCCCAGTTCCCGCTCGTACCTGCACATCCCCGCTGTGATCGGCGCCGCGAACATCACCGGCTGCGATGCGCTCCACCCCGGCTACGGCTTCCTCTCGGAAAACACGTATCTGAGCGAGATCTGCGAGCGCGTTGGCGTTGCGTTCATCGGCCCGCCGCGCAACGTGATCGAGCAGATGAGCGACAAGGCCACCGCGCGGCGTGTGATGGCCGATGCGGGTGTCCCGATCATCCCCGGTGTGGAGGAGCCACTTGCAAACGTGGAGCGCGCATCACGCGTTGCCCGTGAGATCGGCTATCCTGTGATCCTCAAGGCGGTGGCCGGCGGTGGCGGGCGGGGTATGCGCGTTGTCCGTACCCCGGAGGAACTGGCCAGCGCCTTCCCGCTCGCGAGTGGTGAGGCCGAGGCATCCTTCAGCGATGGCCGGATGTATCTGGAACGGTACCTGGAGCGGCCGCGGCACGTCGAGGTTCAGGTGCTCGGCGACAAGCACGGGCGGATCATCCACCTGGGCGAGCGGGACTGCTCGCTGCAACGCAGGCATCAGAAGCTGGTCGAGGAATCGCCCGCACCCAATATCTCATCGCGCACACGAGACAACCTCACGAAGGCGGCGCTCCGCGGAGCGAAGGCGCTACGCTTCCACAACGTCGGAACCTTCGAGTTCTTACTCGATGAGTCGGATCGTTTCTACTTCGTGGAGATGAACACCCGGATACAGGTGGAGCACCCGGTGACGGAGCTCGTCACCGGCATCGACCTCATCAAATGGCAGATCCGGCTCGCGGCCGGAGAGGCGTTGACCATCGATCAGCGCGATGTTCGCTTCACGGGCCACGCGATAGAGTGCCGCATCACCGCGGAGGACGCCGACCGCGATTTCGCTACATCGGGAGGCACCATCGAGGCGTACCTGCCGCCCGGTGGACCTGGGATTCGGGTCGATTCCCACCTCTACGTCGGCTACACCATCCCTACGTACTACGATTCCCTGCTCGCCAAGTTCCTGGCGTGGGGGCAGACCCGCGACGAAGCGATTGCCCGCATGGCACGCGCGCTTGATGAGGCGGTCGTGACCGGCGTACACACCACGCTCCCATTCCACCAGCGCGTGCTCCGCGACCCGGAGTTCCGCGCGGGCAAAGTCCACACCAGCTATATCGAGAGCCGGTTTGCCCTCCGGGAGGCGGTGTGAGCGCGGATCGCAAGGGGAGCTGGGCCGCTCAGCGACACCAGGCGCGCGCTCTCGCGATGCAGATGCTGTTCGAGGCCGATTTTGTAGACAATCCCGCCCACGAGATCCTTATTAGACGGCTCAGCGAGGGTCCGGTGCCCGATGAGGTTGCTGTGTATGCCCGTGAGCTGTTCCGGGGCGCATGGCAGCGCAGGGTAGAGTTAGACGACATTATCGCGCGCACGGCGCCATCCTGGCCGCTGGATCAGATGGCACGGGTCGACCGCAATATCCTGCGGCTGGCTCTGTACGAGATGCTGGAATCTTCGGAGGTTCCCCTGCGGGCGGTGATCAACGAGGCGGTGGAACTCGCGAAGGAGTATGGCAGCGACGCGTCCAGCCGGTTCGTCAACGGGGTGCTCGGCACGGTCGCGGCGGGCGGTATGGACCCACCGGAGGCGCCCGCTGTTGCGCCCGGCGAACAGTAACGTTATCATCGTCACTGGCACAATACGCAGCACGACTGGTAGAGCGCAATACGGAGGAAGTAGTGGACGATCAGTACGACAAACTCAAGACAATGGTTGCGGACCGGCTCCATGTGAGCGAGGATGAGATCACCCCCGACTCTAAATTCGTGGAAGATCTCAACGCCGACTCCTTGGAGGTCGTCGAGCTCGTGATGGCGCTGGAGGATGAGTTTGGCGTCAGCATACCGGATGAGGATGCCGAGCAGATGGTGACGGTCAAGGACGCCATGGATTACCTCAAGGCGCACGCCCAGTAACGGCGCTTCGAAGACAGGCTAGCGCCCGCCGCCGTCGGTCCTGACCAGGGACTGGCACGGTACGGCGACGATCCGATAGTGGGTTCCCACCGCGTGAAACCGGTCGGGGGCCCACTTTCGTATAGGGTACAATGTGGACATGACTGCAACCAGCCAGCGACCTCAGCAGGTCGACCCAAAGAGCCCCGATGATTTCAGCGGCGCTGAGATGTCGCTCATAGAGCATCTCGGGGAGCTACGGGCACGGCTCATCCGGTCCGCCGTGGGGATCATCCTTGGGATGATCGTCAGCTTCGTCTTCATCGACCGGATTTACAACGCCCTGATCAACCTGGCGCTGCCGTACAAGGTGCAGGCTATAGCGCCGACGGAGACGTTTACCTCATACATCAAAGTCTCCCTGATGCTCGGGCTCGTGTTCGCGATGCCCATCATCGTGTACCAGATCGTCGCATTCATTAGTCCCGGTCTGACCCGCAAGGAGCGCCGGTATCTGCTGCGCGCGTTGCCGTTTGTTAGCTTGCTTTTTTTCGGCGGGCTCGCGTTCGCGTACTACGTCGTCCTACCGTCCGCGCTGGGGTTTCTGCTTGGTTTTGGCGATCCCCGCATCATCACGCAGCCGCGCCTCAGCGATTACATCAGCTTCGTCACGAACCTCTTGATCTGGGTCGGGGTCTCCTTTGAGATGCCGGTGATCGTGTACACCCTGATCAAGCTCAATATCGTCTCCGCGAACAAGCTCGCCTCCTTGCGGAAGTACGCGTTGCTCCTCATCGTGACCGCCGCGGCGATCATCACGCCCACGCCGGACCCGCTCAACATGATGCTGGTCGCAGGCCCGATGTACATATTGTTTGAGCTGGGCATCGTCATCGGCCGCATCGGTACACGCAACAGGGACGCCGAGGCCTAAGAACAGCCCGGTTCAAGCAACCAACCGGTCGGACCCAGCGAGCTATGCCGCGTTGTGATCCTTCGGCTGCACGTTCACGCTCTGCTCGTTGCGATACGTCACCTGCCCCGGTCCCGCGCCCTTGATTTTCCGGACGTTACGAAGCTGCGTATACACTACCTCTACTGCGCCCGATTCTCGGGCTGCGCTGTTGTACGCCGCTGTCTCCGCCGCGATTCGCAGGGTGTCGGGGGAGGGGTCCGCGCCGCCGGTGCGTGCGACGACGTGCCCACCCGGGATCTCGCGCGCGTGGAACCACCAGTCGTGCGGCGCACCGGTCTCGATGACCCGTGCGTTCTGTGCTGCGCTCTTGCCGACCAGGATGCGTGTCCCGTCCGGCGCGACCAGGGTCTCCGTCTTTGTCGCAGGAGGCTTGCGCGTTGCTTTTGTGCCGGGAGCACCCTCCCGCAGTATCCCCTCGGCCGTTAGCTCGGCCCGAAGCTGCGTCAGCTCCGTGTGGCCTTCGGCCAGCGCCGCATAGGTCTTGTATTCTTCTAGAAGCGCGATCTGCCGTCGCGCTTCCTCGATCGCGGGTGGGAGATCCTGCCCTGCGCGCTTGCGTCGCTTGTACCGGTCAAACATCTCCTGTGCGTTCTGCGCGGGCGTCAGCTCGGGATCAAGCGCGATCGTGCGGTCTTCCAGGACAAGGCTTTGCTGCTTGGGCGCGATGGTGTGGGCGTATGCCAGCACGAGCTGCCCATCCTCCATCAGGCCCTGTGCGTCGTCCGAGCCGGAACGTTGCCGTTCGAGCGACGCCAGCCGCTGCCGTACCCTTTCTGCCTGTTGCTCCAACTGGTCGACGATCTGCGCTCGGAGCTGCCCATGGGAAACGACGCTCGCGAGCGACCCGCTGTATGACTCGATGGCCGCGCTCATCGTCTCAATGGGTTCCAGTGTCGCCTCTTCTACCAGGTGCGTGAGCTGATACGGTGCGTAGGCCATTACGCCGTCCGGGGTGCGTGCGATGCACGGCGTCCATTCCCGAGTCGCCCACAGAGCCGTGATGCGCCGGGTCTCGATTGCGAGGCCTGCCCAGTTTTCCCAGCCGTGTACTTTCGTTTCCGCATCACCCGAGGCGCGGTGGACGATCTCGCGCGCCGCCAGCGGGCTGAGCCCCGAGACGCCCGAGACGAGCATCTGCCAAAGGGCGGAAGAGCCCTTGACCTGCGTGCCCAGGGCAGACAGGTCGTCCGGGAGTACTCGGTGTGGCGGCAGGCCCTTGCGGGGCGGGGGCGGTGTGTACGGGCGTTTTGGGAGAATCGGACGCACGCTGCTCATCTGCGGAGTGACGCGCTTCACGCTCTCGAGGACGGTGGTGCGGTCGCCGTCGAGCAGCAGGAGGTTACTGTGGCGCCCCATCAGCTCGGCGTCCAGCCAGACCCGCGTGTTGAGCCCATCCGTTGTATTGGCTATACTCAGGGAAATGATTCGCTCCGCCGCCGGCTGCCGGATCTCTTCTATAACACCGTCAAGAACGTGCTTGCGGAGCAGCAAGCCAAAGGGCGTTACGAGTCCCGGTTGCGCGGTCGGACGCTCCGAGAGGAGCGCGACGCGGGGGTGCCGGGATTCCGCGGTGAGCAGCAGTTGGTGCCGCTCGCGTTTGGCGTACACCTCGATGGCGACGGACTCCGGAGTCGGCAGGGAGAGTTTCTGAACGAAGCCACCCCGGAGCGCAGCCGTGATCTCGTCACCTATGGCGGCTGCGGTGAGCGCGTCGAAGTACATGGCGAGTGTTATTCCTCGATCGGGGTCTTACTTGGCTGGCTCGGTGGCAGGTAGTGCTTGGAGGCCCACCTGGTGGCACGGCAGACCCCTCCCGCGCTGCTTGTCGTGCTCTCCGGTCCATCCGGCGTCGGCAAGGACACGATCATTCAGAAGATGCGTGACCTCGGTCTGCCGATGCATTATGCCATCACCGCGACCACCAGGAACAGGCGCCCCGGCGAGATAGACGGGTTCCACTACTACTTCTTGCCGGAAGAGGAGTTTCAAAGGAAGAAGCGCGAGGGCGAATTTCTGGAGTACGCCGAGGTCTATGGCTACTGGTATGGTCCCCCGAAGCAGCCGATTCGCGATGCCGTGGCGCGCGGGCAGGATGTGCTGCTAAAGGTCGACGTGCAGGGTGCGCGCACCGTGCGAAGCATCGCGCCTGACGCGCTCTTTGTTTTCCTCGCGCCGCCGAGCATCCAGTGGCTGCGAGACCACCTCCGGGCTCGCAAGACCGAGACGCCCGAGAAGTTGCGAGAGCGCGAGGCGGCCGCGATCGCCGAACTGGAGGCCGCAAGCGAGTTCGATCACGTGGTGGTGAACCGTGATAACGACGTGGAGGGTGTCGTGCGCGAGATCATACACATCCTGAACCAGGAGCGGCTGAATCGGGGGCCAGTGAGCTTGTGACACGCCACTCGACATCGTGCGTGGGCGAGCAGTAGGACCTGCCGCCGGCGGGATGTGGGCCATTTCCCCTGACTTCAGCCTACGCGCTACCGCCCACCGACAGCATGTATCCAATGCCGGGCCGCGTGACGATGCTCACGGTCTCGGCCGCGGTCTGCATCTTACGGCGGATATGGCGGATGTAGACGCGTAGACCCTCCGCCATCTCTGGTCGGAACTCTCCCCATACGGCGATGAAGATCTCGCGATACGGCACCACCCGCCCGCTGTGCAGGCAGAGCTTCTGGAGGATGAGGAACTCCGTCGGGGAAAACGGCACCTCCGTGGTGCCGATCCAGACTCGATGCGCGGCTGGATCAATTTTAATGTTGCCTGCGACCAGCGAAACCTTGCCCGAGACTTCGGCGTCCATAGTCGTCCGGCGAAAAAGAGCACGAACGCGCGCGCCAAGTTGCGTCATCGCCTGTTGTGGCCGTAGCACATCATCGGCACCGGCATCAAGCAGGGGCACGGTAAGGTGGCCGCCGGGTGTGGCATCGAGCACCAGCAGCGGTAGGTCTTGCCACAACTCCTGGTAGAGGCGAACCTCGTGCACTGCGGTGAGAAAGTTGTCACAGATAGCGACGCACACGTCGGCCTTTCCGCCATGCACCGCTTGCAGGTCATGGGCGTAGGGCTCCGTTATACGACACCGTAGGCGCATGCGGTGCAGGAGCGCCTCGCACGCATCCCGCTCCCGGCTCGGAGCACCGACGATCAGAATAACAGGTGTCCTCATTGTGGTCGGAAGTGTACCTGCGTTGTCTCGCACGTGTCAATGTTTCTCGCGATGATGCTAGACATGCGGCGGGATGCGCTGTTAAGATTGTGCACAGCCATGCTGTTCATTAAGCTCCCAGTCGATTTGAGATCCGTCTGCGTCACCTTCCTGGTAACGCTTTGTGCATGTTCCGGTCCACAGGTCGCGATCGACCCAGCGTCGACGCCCGCGGTGGTGCTCGTCACGCCGACGACAGATGAGGCACTGGTACAAGTCTCCCCGACCCCGCTCGATATTCCAACGACCTCGTATACCGTCAAGCGCGGAGAGAACCTGACGCAGATAGCGGAGCGCTACGGCCTGACGGTTGAACAACTCGCCGCGCTGAACGGCATCAATAACCCGAATAACATTGAGGTTGGGCAGCGCATAAAGGTGCCCCGGCAATAGCGCGCGCCACTGCCGGGGCATTCGAATGCCCTTAACCCTCGCCGTTAGGCTCCGTCACCAGCCTCTGCGGTGGCCCCAGCGTCGCCCTCTTCCCCAGCCTCAGCACCGTCCTCGGTCACCTCAGCCGTTTCCTCGATCTCGGGCTCGAGTTGCTGCGCCGTGATCCTGGCGACCATCTCGGTCGATTCGGTCACGATCTGGTAATCGCCGCTCTGGGGCAGATCCGAAACGTGGATGGTGTCGTCGAGCGCCTCGAGGCTTTCGATCGAAACGTCGATCTGCTGCGGCAGCTCCGTGGGCAGCGCCGTCACGGACACGCTCTCCAGGCCGCGAAGCAGGACGCCCTCATTGTTATGCACCGCCGGCGCCTCGCCCGTCAGGACAATGGGTACGTCTGTGGTGATTTCCTGTCGCAGGTTCACCGCATGAAAGTCCACGTGATAGAGCACCTGGCTTATAGGATGGCGCTGCACATCCTGGACGAAAACCCGGACCGGACGGCCCGTGTCCACGCTCACGTCGACGAGCGCGGTGCGTCCTGCATCCCGATAGATCGCCTCGAACTCCTTGGCGTCGATCTGCAGGTTTGTCGCCTGCACCCCGAAGCCGTACAAGACGGCTGGGACCTTGCCTTGCCTGCGCAGCCGGCGGGATTTCTTGCCCACGACCTCGCGCTTCGCCGCCGCAAGCGCGTACGTCTCATGACTCATGCTAACTCCCCGTTATCGAGTGCGACACTCGTTACTATTGATATGGCCGTTTGCTGAACCTGCAAAGTTTAGCAGACACGCGCCGTTCGGCACAAACAGCGGCGCACGGCGCGCCCGTTCTCAGCCTTGCGTGCCACCGGGGAAGTCGGCTATAATCACCGCTGTTGTTCAGGTATAAGTAGCTCTAGCCGCGAGGTTGAGCGCTGCACGGAGGAGTGCTTCATTGGTAAAGATCAGGCTACGGCGTATGGGTGCGAAGAAGCAGTCGGTGTATCGAGTCGTCGTCGCGGACGCTCGTTCACCGCGCGATGGCCGCGTCATCGAGACGATCGGTCACTACAACCCGCGCACCGAGCCGGCAACCATTGTTATCAATGAGGAGCGCGCACTGCGCTGGATCTCCGTCGGCGCGCAGCCAACCACCGTGGTGAGCAAGCTCATGAAGCGCGCTGGCGTTGGCGAGGAGAAGCCGGAAATAACGGACGATCCGACAGTCGAGACGGCGGCACCTGCTAGGCGCGCGCGCAACAGGGCCGCTGCCAGCGCGCAGGAAACCGTGCAGTCCCCGGATGCAGCCCCCGTGGCTTCGGCGCAGGCCATCGATGAGCCGGCAGCCGCCGCACAGGCCGAGGCGCAGACTCCAGTGAACGACCCGATAAGCGCTTCCGTCGGCGCCGTGGAGCAGGGAGCCGGGCCGTCCGGCGATGAGCCATTGACCATCACGCAGGATGAGGCGCAGTCCCCGGACGCACAGGCGTAGCCCCGTGCTCGAGGATCTTGTAGAGTTCGTCGCGAAGTCACTCGTCGAGAATCCCGATGCCGTCGTGGTCGAGTCCGAAGAAACCGGACGGGGCGTTACCTACTACCTGACCGTGGATCCCAAGGATATGGGCAAGGTGATAGGCCGTCAGGGCAAGATAGCCCGAGCATTCCGCACACTGCTCAGTGTCGCTGCCACCCGTGAGGGAGTACGGGCGAACCTGGAGATACGTGAAGCCTGAAGTCCCCGTGGGGAACAGCGGTGCCATTCTCAGCGTCGGCCGGATTGTCACCGCACATGGGGTCCGGGGCGAGATGCGTATCGAGCCACTCACCGACAACCCCACACGCTTCCGCACGCTAAAGACGGTGCTCCTCCGTGGGGAGGAACGCGCGGTGCTGTCCAGCCGGCCGCATGGTGCGATGGTGCTGCTCAAGCTGGAGGGCATCGATACCCCCGAGCACGTCCGGCTCTTTCGCGGTGAGCATCTGCAGATCCGGACCGAGAACGCCACGCCTCTGCCCGAGGGGGTGTATTACCACTATCAGCTCGTGGGGCTGCGTGTGGTGACCACCGACGGTCAGGATCTGGGCGAGATCGTGGAGATACTGGCGCTGGAGTCGAATGACGTCTACGTGGTAACGGGTGAGCGCGGCGAGGTGTTGATCCCGGCGCTCAAGAATGTGGTCACCGAGATCAACCTGGAGCGTTCCCAGCTCATGGTTGAGCCGGTGCCTGGTCTGTTGCCGTGGGAGCGTG
This sequence comes from Thermobaculum sp., assembly GCA_016782125.1. Taxonomy (GTDB): domain Bacteria; phylum Chloroflexota; class Chloroflexia; order Thermobaculales; family Thermobaculaceae; genus JACDAU01. The sequence continues at coordinate 3,748 of JADDPA010000121.1, read as the reverse complement.
ACCCGGGATGAACCTGCACCAGTTGCGCGTGCTCTCCACGCTGATCGACCGCGGGTCCTACACATCCGCGGCGGAGCATCTCCATCTGACTCAGCCTGCCGTGAGCCAGCAGATCAAAGCACTCGAGACGTCGTGTGGCGTGCGCCTCGTGGAGCGTGCGAACAATCGGGTCGTGCCGACGCACGCCGGCGAGGTGTTGCAAAAGTACGCCGACTCAATGCTGCATCTGGAGGAGGAAGCGTTGCACGCGCTGGCGGATCTGCGCGTGGGGAATCGCGGCAGATTCGTTGTCGGGGCGAACACCACGGGCGGCATGTACATCGTACCCCCGCTGATCGCCGCCTATCGGGAGTTGAATCAGGATACGGAGATCATCCTGCGCATAGACTACACCGAGGCGATTGTGTCGCAGATTGCCGCGCGCTCACTGGATGTCGGCTTCGTCGGTGGGCACATCTCCGATAGGCGCTTCAACGTGGAGCCGGTGACGCTGGACCGCCTGGTCGTGATCGCCGCACCGTCGCATCCCATCACGCAGCTACCCCGCGTCACGGTCTCGGATATCGCCCGGGAACCGTTCATCCTCGCGCGCTATGGCTCCTCGACGCGCCGGCTGATAGAGGGCAAGTTCAAGGACCACGGCGTCGTGTTGCGCATCGGCATGGAGCTGGGTGGCACCGAGGACATCAAGAAGGCCGTCGAATCCGGGCTCGGGATCGCGATGGTGAGCCAGTGGAGTGTGCTGCGAGAGGTGGGCGCGGGCTATCTCCGTCAACTCGAGGTGGAGGGGTGGGATATCCCTCGCAACTATGAGATGGTCACACACAAGGGCCGGTACTTTTCCCCCGCGGTGGAGAGCTTCTTGGCGTTCGCTCGTGAGGAAGCCCCGAAACTCAAGTTCGCCGACGTCCTCAGGCGCCCCGTTCGGGCCTGACGCTCCCGTCAAGCGCCCTACAGGCAGTTTACGAGTAGGGTAATACGCAATCCGGTCGAACCCTACCGCTTGTCATCCCGAACGGAGTGAGGGATCCGTCCACTTGGACCACGGATTCCTCGCATGCTCGGAATGACAGAGGCCCTACCGTTCAGCCGGACTCCGTATAACCTGCATCCCTTGGGTGTGGCGAAGGACGCGGAAAAACCGGCAACGGCCAGCCGAACCGATCAGCCATGCTACGTCCGCCCGCCCGCACAGCGCCTTGGGGCCGTAGGTGCTACGCGTTGAAGCCAAGCCGCCGTGCTCGCATGGACTCCCAGCGGGAGTGGCCGATCACCAGGTGGTCGAGCACCTCGATATCGAGCAGGCGTCCGGCCTCCACGAGGTGCTCGGTCGCGCGCGCGTCTTCGGGGCTGGGGCTAGGGTCGCCGCTGGGGTGGTTGTGGGCGAGGATAACGCTTGCGGCGGCGTTGCGCACCGCGCCCTTGAAGATGTCCGCTGCGCGCACCGGCGCGGAGTTCAGGCTGCCCTTGTACACCTCGACCATCGCGATGAGCTGATTCTTGGTATTGAGGTGCAGCACCCGCATGTGCTCCTGTTCGAGTTGGCCCATCTCCAGAAGCAGCAAGTCCGCAACGTCGGCCCCGGAGGTGATCTGCTTGCGCTGCTCCGGGGCGGCGCGCAGGAGCCGTCTGCCCAGTTCGAGCGCGGCCTTGATCGAGCACGCTTTCGCCTCTCCGACTCCCCGCTGGCGCGCGAGCTCCGAGAACTCCAGCCCGGCGAGTCCCGTGAGCCCGTGGTTCTCACTGAGCAGCCGGCGGGCGAGGTCTTGTACGTTCTCTCCGCGAATCCCGACGCGCAGCAGGATGGCGAGCAGTTCCGCGTCGCTGAGATATGACGCGCCAACGGCCTTCAGCCGCTCCCTGGGCCGATCCGTCGCGGGGGTTTCCTTGAGGGTAAGGTAGTGACTGGGCTCTGTCGTATCCATCGGATGCCGAGAGTAACAGCACGCGGGGCTCCGGTCAAGGGCTGCTGGGGTCCTTGTGTTACAATTGCGGCTGAGGCGCCAACCCCCTGCGGTGCTCTATTTTATGAATTTTAATGCGCATTTCGGAGCGTCAATGCAAACCCCCACCAACTATCTTTTTGGACTTTTCAGCCGTGATTTGGGCATCGACCTGGGCACGGCGAACACCCTCGTACACGCTCGCGGCAAGGGCATTGTGATCTCGGAACCCTCAGTCGTCGCGATGGATAAGAAGACCCGCACCGTGCTCGCAGTTGGTTCCGAGGCGCGTGCGATGGTCGGCAGGACCCCAGCCAACATCGTCGCGGTCCGGCCGCTCAAAGATGGCGTTATTGCGGACATAGATGTTGTCGAGAAGATGCTCCGCTACTTTATCTCGAAGGTCCACAACGGCGGTATGTACCCCTCGCGACCTCGCGTCGTGATTGGCATCCCGAGTGGCGTGACGGAAGTGGAGAAGCGTGCCGCGAAGGACGCCGCGATCGCTGCGGGTGCCCGAGAGGCGTATGCCATCGAGGAGCCTATGGCCGCGGGTGTCGGGGCGGGACTCCCCGTCAACGAACCGATGGGCAGCATGATCGTGGATGTCGGTGGCGGGACAACTGAGGTGGCCGTGCTCTCGCTCGGCGGCATCGTCATCAACCACTCGATCCGGATCGCCGGGGACGAGATCGACGAAGCCATCATGCAGTACGCGCGGCACGAGACGAACCTGCTCATCGGTGAGCGGATGGCCGAGGGTGCGAAGATCGTCGCCGGATCAGCATACCCGCTGGCGGAGGAGCGCCGCGTCACCCTGCGCGGGCGGGATGTGCTGACGGGCCTGCCAAAGGCGGTAGAGGTCTCCAGCGTCGAGTTGCGCGAGGCGATCAAGGGGCCGGTGGACTCCATCGTCGAGCTGGTGAAGCTCGCGGTCGAGGAGACGCCGCCCGAGCTGGTTGCGGACATCATGGAGTTCGGAATCACCCTGGCGGGGGGTGGCGCGCTGTTGCTTGGGCTCGACCGCAGGATCATGCTGGAGACGAAGATGCCGGTGCAGGTGGCGGACGACCCGCTGACCTGCGTCGCGCGCGGAACCGGCAAGGTGGTGGAGAGCTTGGCGGAGTATCACGCGGCACTCCGGGCAGGACAGGAGTTGCGCCGTCCGGCATAACGACGGCCGCATATCCGAGCACGCGAGGACGCACCCTTGAGAAACTCGGCGACGGATAACAGTCGGGGACTCACCGCCTTTCTGCTCTTGGGGCTTATCGCACTTGCTCTGTTGGCGCTGAGTAGTCTGCGGAGATTTGATCCCGTGGAGAACGCGGTGGGTGGCGTCGTCGTGCCGGTACAGCGCTCCCTTGCGCCTGTTGCCTCCGGGGTACGCTCATTCTTTTCTGGTCTCACCACCGGCTCGCGGCTTCAGGTGGAGAACCGCGAATTGCAGGCGGAGGTCGAGAGACTCACGGCGGAGAACGTCCGGCTCCGGTTGTTGCAGGCGGAGAACGACGAGTTGCGGCAGCAACTCGGTTTCACCTCCAGCAACCTCGAGCTCCCGGTGATTCAGGCAAAGGTGATCGGCCGTGACCCCGCCAGTATCCGACAATACCTGGTGATTGATCGCGGCACGGCGGATGGGATCGCGCGCAACATGGCGGTGGTACAGTCAGGCGGGGCGCTGATCGGGAAAGTCCTGCGGGTCGAGAGTCATCGTGCGGAGGTGTTGCTGCTGACGGATATCGAGAGCGCGGTGAACGCCAAACTCGAGCGGACCGGCGCGGACGGCATCGTTGAGGGGCAGT
>JADDPA010000010.1 GCA_016782125.1 Thermobaculum sp. | reverse complement strand
GGCAATCATTGGTGGGAACTACGAGCCTGCGCATATTATTGGGCTTTCGACGTACCGAAAGTTGTGCTTCCAGACATTGCGGCTAGGCCGCGGTTCGCTCTTGATATTGCCGGCACCTATCTCGGGAATACCGGATACATCATTCCGGTCGAAGACCGGTATCTGCTGGGTATCCTCAACTCACAAACAGTGGAGCGGTTTTACACAGGCATCAGTTCGCGAGTCCGAGGCGGTTATTTGCGCTTCATATACCAGTACCTGGTGCAAATACCCATTCCCTTCGCACCCAATGCAGACCGCAACGCCATCGCGGACCTCGTGCAGCGGTGCCTCGATGCGCGCGGGCAGGGGCCGGAGGTCGCGGTGTGGGAGGCGGAGATCGACGAGCGGGTCGCGCGGCTGTACGGACTCTCGGGGAATGGTCAGGGCCTCACGCCTGTTCCTACAGAAGCCGAGGCAGCCAACGGTCTGCTCCTGCCGTGAGCAGCCCCGCACCGGCCACCTCCCCCGCCGAGCAGCAGCTCTATGCGGAAATCGTCCGCCGCATCGTCGAGGCCGCCGACCCCGAGCGGATCATCCTCTTCGGCAGCCGCGCCCACGGCGAACATCGACCCGACAGCGATCTGGACATCCTCGTTATCGCGGAGTCGGACGAGCCGCGCTCCGTCCGGTCCCAAAAGCTCTACACGGCCACGAGCAGCATCCCTCGCGACGTGGACACCGACATACTCGTATACACGCCGGACGAGGTGCGGGAGTGGAGCACCGCCCCCCGCGCCTTCGTCACGACCGCCCTCCGGGAGGGCACGGTGCTCTATGAAAAGCGATACGACGATAGACATTAGGGCCGAATCTGTCATTCCGAACGAAGTGAGGGATCCGTAACCCAACCCCCCGGATTCCTCCCAATCGCAGGATGACAAGCTGGTAGGACCCACGTAGGGGCAGGGCTCCGTGCCTGCCGCGCGAGTATCGCAAGACCGTCAGAGTAGGGAGAACGGACGAACCACCCATGGACATCCTGCACGCCCAGACCGATCCCACCCTCCTCGACCGCCTCAAGGAAATGCTGCGCTACTCCAAAGCGGCCGATATCGCCGTCGGCTACCTCTTCGTCTCCGGCTTCGACGCGGTCGCCGAGGAGATCTCCCAGCTCGAAAAAGCACGAATACTCGTCGGCCGCACCGACCGCCCCATGCTCGAAGAGGTCGCGCGCGGTCTGCAGCAGGCCGAGGCCCTCCGCGCACGACTCAACGGCGATGGCACCGTCAAGCGCAGCGCGCGGGACGAGATCGGCGCGCAAGCCGTCCAGAGCCTCGCCGAGGGCGTCTCCCGCCTGCCGCAGACCGACGCGTCGCAGTGCGGCATCCAGCGCCTGCGCGACCTCATCGCCCAGGACAAGATCGAGATCAGGACGTACCCCAAAGGCGTGCTGCATGCCAAAGCGTATCTCTGCTGGCATAGGCATCCCCCCAACCCCGGTAGCGCGATCGTCGGCTCCTCCAACTTCACGCTCGCGGGCTTCACCGGAAACACCGAGCTGAACGTCGAGGTAAACGGCGCCTCCGCCATGAATCAGCTCAAGGGCTGGTTCGACGCGCTCTGGGCGGAATCCGTGGACGTGACCCAGGACGTCGCCGTGGAGCTGCACCGCTCCTGGGCCGTCGCGCAGACTCCCCCCTACCACGTCTACCTCAAGGCGCTCTATGAGCTGTACGGCGGCGAGCTCGGTGAGCCGGACCTCGAGCCGAAAGGACGCGGTGTGCCCCAACTCGCCAACTTCCAGTTCGACGCGGTCCGCCGTGGGCTACGCATGGTCGAGCAGCACGGCGGTTGCTTTATCGGCGACGTCGTCGGCCTCGGCAAGACGTATATCGGCGCGGAGCTCGTGCGCCAGCTCCAGTTCTCCGAGCCGCCCGGCAGCCACCCGCTCATCATCTGTCCCGCGGGCCTCAAGCCGATGTGGGAGGTCACCAGCGAGAAGTTCGGCATCGGCGCCGAGGTTGTCTCCATGTCCGCCATCACCCCACCCCCAATGGACGCGTTCGACGAGGAGACGGGCGATTACCTTGACGCCGAGCCCCAAGGCCACGGCATCAACCTCATCGAGCAGTACCCGGACCGTGGCGTTGTGCTCATAGACGAGGTCCACAACTTCCGCCACGAGGCAACCCGCCGCTACGCCGCGCTCTCCAGTTACCTGTGGAGCGGCGACCGCAAGGTCGTGATGCTCAGCGCCACCCCCCAGAACCTCGGTCCCGCGGATATCTACCACCAGGTGCGCCTCTTCCTCGATGACCTCGATCACGGCCTCAACCTCGAGCCGCTACACCTGGAGGAGTACTTCCGCGCGGTCCAGAAGTGGTACCAGTACCGGATCGACGTCGAGAACTGGCAGCAGGAATACCAGCAGTGGCAGGCACAGTCCACGCCCGCCGGCCGCCGCGGCAGGCCCAGCCCCCCGCCCGTCCAGCCCGTGCAGCCAAATGAACCCTACGCTACGATCGACCAGGTGCTCAGCCCCATCTTCATCCGCCGTCGCAGGCAGGACATCCGCGCCGTCTACGGCGACGACATAGCGGTCGGTGGTGTCCCCGTGCGCTTCCCCGAGCCAGTGCTCGACAACCTGTACTACCGGCTGGACAAGGTGTACGCGAGGGCCGGACGGTTCGGAGACATTCAAGCCCTCCTCCAGCAACACAAGGGCGCACGCTACCTCGCCGTGGAGTACCTCACCGAGCAGGCGAGGGCGAGCGGTCGGTATAAGGATCTACTCCGCGCCAGGAATCGCGTTGCCCGCCTCATGCGCTACCTGCTCGTCAAGCGCCTGGAGTCCAGCGTCGAGGCCTTCCGCTCCACGCTCGGCGTGCTCATCCGGAGCAACCGCAACTTCCGAACTGCCCTCGGCGGAGGTTTCGTTCCCATCGGCACAACCGCCACGGCGGTGCTCGCGGGCGAGACCTTCGACCCAGACGAGCTGTTCGCGCGGCTCGAGACCGAGGAGCTGCGCCGCGCCGCCACGGGTCACAATCGCAAGCAGCTCCTGAACCCTGCGGGAGACTTCGAGGTGGACCGCTGGCTGCGAGACCTCGACGCCGACTACGAGTTGCTCCATCAGCTCAGCAACGCCATCGCGAACATCCGGCCCGAAGACGACGATAAGCTGCGGGCACTCCGCGAGTTCCTCGACAGGGACGACGTTCGGGAGGGCAAGGTGCTGATCTTCTCCGAGGCTGAAGCCACGGTGAACTATCTGTACGAACAGCTCAATCCCGGCGGCGCCGACCCGGCAATCGAGCATCTTAGCGGCGCCAACCGCGACAGCCTGCAAAACATCGTCAAACGCTTCGCGCCCACTTCAAACCTCCGGCAAAAGGAGAAGATGCCCGGCCCCGAGGTTCGTGTGCTCATCGCCACCGACGTCATTAGCGAGGGGCAGAACCTCCAGGACTGCAATCGCGTACTCAACTACGACCTGCGCTGGAACCCCGTCCGCATGATCCAGCGCTTCGGTCGAGTCGACCGCATCGGCACCACGCACGAGAACATCTACCTGCACAACACCTGGCCGGACACCGATGTGGATGCCGAGTTCGCCCTGACCGACCGTCTAAAAGGGCGCATCCAGGCGTTCCACGATTTCATCGGCCTCGATGCCCGCCTGCTGAGCGAGAGCGAGCGGCTTAACCCCGCCGCTATGTATCGCATCTACGAGGAGAAACGCCTGCCGGAACAGGACGACGTGCTCGATGAGGTATCGGCATTCCAGCGCGGCGTGAGTCTCCTGCAGACCCTGCAGAAAGACGACCCGGACCTGTGGAAGACGATCACCCACCTGCCCGACGGCATCCGCTCCGCCCTGCCCGCGCGTGCCGCCAGCCCCGACTCCCGCGCCATGATCGACTTTCAACAAACGTTCGCGTTCCAGACCGTACAGATACCCCTCACCTCTCCCCAAGCGGAGATGGGCACAGCTCGCACGCCGCTCGATGACCCCCACGATGGGGAGACCGTCGTGCTGTTCAAGCATGGGGACAGGGCGAGCGCGTACGCCGTCGGCTCGGACCTCTCCCCGCGCCGGATCTCCCCCGGCCAGTTCGTTGCCGCCGTCGAGTGCGAGCAAGATGCCCCCGCGACATCGCTGCCGGTGGACACGAATCATCGCGTCACGGCAGCATACGAGGCGACTCGCAACGAGGCCGAGACGAGGCTGGGAAAAGCGCGGCGGCCCACGACCGATACAAAGGTCAGGCGCTACCTCTCAAAGCAGCTTCGTTTGGCACGAGAGGCGCATAGCGAAAATGCCGATGAACTCAGGCGGGTCGGCGTGCTGCAGCAAATCTTCATAGACCACCTGCCCCCCACCGTGATGGCCGAGCTCAAAGAAACCCAGAGAATGGAGCTCACCGGTGCCTCGCTGATCGGGAGACTCGAAGCAATCCGCAGACGCTACCGGCTAAACCCGCCGGACCCCGACGAGGGAGACTCCCCACCAGGTGAGGCCGAAGTCGTCCGCATCATCTGCTCCGACGGGCTTACCGCAGAGCCGTAATGGCCCTGGCATTCGCTCGTTACAACGGTGCCGCCCACCACGACATATCGCCCCCAACCCCCGGATTGCTCGCAAGCTCGGAATGGCAGAGCACGAGTCGCAACTGCCATCCCGAACGAAGTGAGGGATCCGTAAGCCGTACCACGGATTCCTCGCACGCTCGGAATGACAGATGCCACACCGTTCAGCCGACATCCGGATGATTGCAAGACTCAACCCGCCTACCCAGCGCCGTAAGATGCGCTACTCGGACACCGGATTGGCTGGGCTCCCGCAGCTGGCACGACTCCCCTACAGCGATGAGCCAAGGGATCGATCCGCCACGCCGCTCGTAGGGGGGACCCACCGGGTCGCCCGGTCCCCTGCAACCCGCCGACATGCCCATGCCATCACCCGCTCTCCGACTAAGCGAAGTATCCCATCATAAGCCGGTCCATCCATTCCGGCACCCGCGCCTCCTCCTGCCGATCGAAGGCGGGCACGTAGGGCTTGAGGTCGAGCACGGGCGTGCCGTCTATGGCGTCCAGCCCGCGCACCGTGAGCTCGTGCTCCGTCACCGCAATCACCTCCGCGGTGGTGACCCCGATGGGGTTGGGACGATGCCGGGCACGCTGGGCGAGTATCCCGATTTCCGGCATGGCTGGGAGGCCCCGCGATCGACGACGGAGCGTCTCCGGCGGCGGGGCCTCGTGCATCCAGTACAGCACCAATACGTGCGAGAAACCCGCCAGACCGTCGAGAGCACCCCCCAGATCGGGACGCAAAACGATCCGCGAAACGACGCTCCCCCAGCCCTCGTCGACCGCCTCGGCAACGCCATTATGCACGGTCCCGATCGGCCTCAACTCGATCACGTCCACGTCCCGTCCTCCTCGCCTCCATTGAAGGTTCGCTACCCCACTCAGTCAGCGGATCCCACCGTCACGCCAATCCGCTTGTTGCCTGCAGCACAACTCCAACTCGATTGACTATGACGTTGACCCGTGTAGGGGCAGGTCTCCGTGCCTGCCCGCGTGTTGCGGTGCACCCCATACTTCACACGTCGGCTCAACGTTCCCGCTCACCACTGTATGCTACCTCTCCCGAAAAGACTTGACGAACCGCAGGGACAAGTCTCCCTGCCTGGCTCCAGGTATCAAAGCACCCCGCGCCGCTTGAACCACCGCACCCATCGCCCCAGGTGCCGTCCCAGCGCCCTCCGGTCCACGCCCGTCAGCTCCACCGCACGCGTCGGCGACATATCGTGGAAGTACACCAGCTCCATCGTGTCCGCCACGCCGGGCGGTGCCGTCCGCCGCATCAGCGCCAGCGTCTGCGCTACGTTCAGCCTGTCCAGCGCGCGCTCCAGCCGCCGCTCGCCGTCGCCCGCCGCCTCGACCATCTCCCCGCCCACCGCCCGCATCCGTATCCGCAACGCGTCCTGAACCGTGTCCACGTAGAGCCGCCGCGGTTCCCACGCAGTCGATCCGTACTTCAACTGCCCCGCCTCCGCATGTTCCGCGCGCACGTCGTTCGCCGCCGAGCGTAACACGTACCGCAAGTACCCTAGCGCCGACCCCCGCCGCCGGTCGTACGCGAACCGCCCCATGCCAAGCAGCACCTCCCACCCCCGCTGCACCACGTCCTCTTCCAGTCCCATCGCCGCCAGGTCCGGCGCGATCCGCCTGCTCATCCACACCAGTCGCCCGTGCAATCGGCGCGGTAACTCCTCCCGCGCCTCTGCATCGCCGCCAAGAAACAGCTCCAATAGCCGCCCATCGCTCAACCCACGATCATTCTGCCGCGTCCCCACCTTCGCGCCCCCGATCCCCGCAGCCTGATACTCCCTCCGCCTGAACGATAGCCTCGTCGCCTTTCCGAGCCTAACGAATGATCCCCGGTCCGAGGCTATGGATCGTATGGACTCCGGCTGAACGCTGTGGCATCTGTCATTCCGAGCGCAGCCAGGAATCCGTGGTCCAATGCGCTGCACCAGCCTGTACCTGCAATGCCCCTCCAACCAGCCTACGGCCCCACCCGTCACGAAACTACCGGTAAACGTTCTCCCACTAGAAACCGCCTTGCGGCGGGAGCAATCCCTAAACTCCCCTCCGAAATGTGCCCAACCGAACCGTCTCAACTCCTATTAATTAATAGGGGCATGGTTCGTAGGCCATACCCATGCATCGCCTCGTTTGACGCGGGGGCCGGGCGTTCCCTACCATGGAGGCGTATGATTGCCGAACCTCCGCTGCGTGCCGAGCTGCACTGCCACACCTACCACTCCCATGATTGCCGGATGCGCCCCGAGCGCATGATCCGCACCTGTCGGCAGCGGGGCATTGGCGTGCTCGCTATAACCGACCACAACGAGTTCGACGGCGCGCTGGAAGTGGCGGCCGCGGCCCCCGACGGCTTCACCGTCATCCCGTCGGAGGAGATCAAGACCACTGAGGGTGAGCTTATCGGGTACTTCCTGAGCCAGCACATCCCACGAGGGCTCTCCCCCGAGGAGACGGCGGAGCGCATCCGCGCGCAGGGCGGCGTCGTGAACGTGCCGCACCCGTTCGACAGTCTGCGGAGCGGCAGGCTCGCAACACCCGCGCTCGACCGGCTGGTGTCTCTCGGGCTCGTCGACATGATCGAGGGCTTCAACGCCCGAATGACCCGCCCCGAAGACAACGACCGCGCCCTCGCGTACGCGCGGGAGCACGACCTGCCCGTCACCGGTGGCTCCGATGCCCACTGCTACGGCGAGCTCGGCACCGCGTATACCGAGTTGCGGACGTTCGACGGGCCGCGCGACTTCGTCCAGGCCGTGCGCGAGGGGATGATCGGCGGAGGGCTCAGCCCGTGGCCCGTGCACTTCGTCAGCACATGGGCGAAGGTCGCCAGGAAAGTGGGTCTCCCATGATCCACGGAGGAGAGATCGTGCGCGTGCAGCCGGGCAGCATCGCGGAGGAGTTGGGGCTCCAGCCGGGCGACATCCTGCGCACCGTGAACAAGCGCCCCTTGCGGGACGTGATCGACTACCGCTTCTACTCCGCAACCGACGCCGTCGAGCTGCTCGTGGAGCGGGGCGATGATCACTTCTACTGCGAGGTGGAGAAGGAGCCGGACGAGTCGCTCGGCATCGAGTTCGGTCGCCCGACCTTCAACCCCATCCGCCAGTGCGCGAACGCCTGCCCCTTCTGCTTCGTCGATCAGAACCAGGAAGGCATGCGCGAGAGCCTGTACATCCGCGACGACGACTTCCGCTATAGCTTCCTCTTCGGCAACTTCGTGACGTTCACGAACCTGACGCCGATGGACTGGCACAGGCTGAAAGAACAACGCCTCAGTCCGCTGTACGTGTCGGTGCACGCGACGGACCCGGACCTCCGCCGCAAGCTGCTCGGCTATCCCGGCGCACCGGACATTCTGGAACAGCTTGCCCGGCTACGGGAGATCGGCATTCAGGTGCACACCCAGATCGTCGCCTGCCCTGGCCTCAACGATGGTGAGGCGCTGGAGCGGACCCTCGACGACCTCGCCGCCCTGTACCCCACGGTGCTCTCCGTCGCGGTTGTTCCCGTGGGGCTGACCAAGTTCCGCGGCGGCAGCGTCCACGCAGGCGGGCGGCACAACCGCATCATCGCCGCGCAGGCCGCGACGCCCGTGCGCTCGTACAGCCCGGAGGAGGCCCGTCGCGTCGTGCGGCAGGTCGAGCAGCGCCGCACCCAGATGCGGCGCGAGCACGGCACGACCTTCGTGTTCGCCTCCGACGAGTTCTACCTGCTGGCCGGACGCAAGGTGCCGGGCGCGGCCACCTATGAAGGCTTCCCGCAGCTCGAGAACGGGATCGGCATGGTGCGGCACATGCTCGAAGGCTGGAAACACGTCCGGCGCACATTGCCGCGCGAACTCTCGCGCCCGCGCACCGTCATTGTGCTCTGCGGGACGCTTGCCGCGCCGGTGCTCGAAAGCGTAGCGCGCGAGATGGAGGCAGAATGTGCGGGCCTGACCGTTCGGGTGCAGGCGGTCGACAACACGTTCTATGGCAGCGACACGAACGTCTCGGGACTCCTCGTCGGCGAAGATCTCCTGGCTGCCTTGCCGGGCACGGATGGCGCGGACCTGGTGCTCATCCCGCGGGTCGCACTCGACAACGACGGCCGGCGGCTGCTCGACGGCGTGACCCTCGATGACCTGCGTGCGCACTCCCCCGCGCCGCTGGAGCCCGCGGCGGACATGGAGGATGCGGTGGACCTCATCCGCCGGATGGAGGCGGGTGCCCGGCTTGGCCACTCCGTCCTCGATCCGCGACTCGGCGGCTTCGAGTTCTCGCCCGTTTCCTCCTCGGACACGTCCGGTGAGGTGCTGACCTATTCGTAGCCCCATGCTCTCGGTACCCGGTGGTGACGAGGCGGGCAACGGGTCACTCCCTGAGCCACCGGATTGCCACGGATGGGAGCGCCCTACCTATAATGGGCGCATGATCGTACAGCAGATGATGATCGAGCGGGCACGCGTGGTCTGCCGGGCGGACGAGCGTCTTGAGGCCGCGATGATGTACGGCTCGTGGGCGCGCGACGAGGGCGATGAGCACTCCGACATCGAGTTCGCACTCTTCTTTCATGATGATGCTCACGCAGATGTCGACCAGTGGGAGTGGGCGAGCAGGATCGCGCCCGTCGCGCTGTACTTCACCAATGAGTTCGGCAACGGCACCGCGATCTACGACAACCTGGTGCGCGGCGAGTTCCACTTCGAGCGCGCGTCGGACATGGCGCAGGTGGAAGGCTGGGGCGAGACCGATACGCTGCTATCCCTCGACCGCACGCTTCTGCTTGACCGCACCGGGCGGCTGACGAAGCACCTGCGCAAGGTCGTCGGCTACCTGCCCGAGCGCGATTCCGCGGAGCGCACGCGCTTTCTGTGCGACAGCTTCGTGAACTGGACGCTCTTCGGCTCGCACGTCCTGGAGCGAGGTGAGCTGGTCCGGGCGCTCGAGATCCTCGGCATCATGGGGCGCTACCTGCTGTGGCTGGTCCGCCTTCAGGAGCGAAGCGTCGGGCACTGGCCGACACCATCACGCCTGCTGGAGCGGGACATCTCCCCTGCCGCGCTCGCCCGATACTGCGCGTGTACCGCCGCCCTCGACGACGAGGCCCTGCGGACGGCATACCGCTGCACCTGGGAGTGGGGCAGGGAGTTGATGGCCGACCTGGCGGCACGGCACGCGCTGGCGCTGCCGGAGCCGCTTCTCGAGAAGCTCGACCGCCGCCTGCACGGTCTCGCCGAAACCGCAGCCATCCACGGGAGCCCGGCGCATGGATAGCCTGGCGCTTCCGGCGCTGGTCATCCTGGGCTATGTGATCGGCTGCTTCGCCACCGGCTACTACCTCGTGCGCCTCCGTACCGGCACCGACATCCGCCAGGTGGGCAGCCGGAACGCCGGCACGCTGAACGTGCGCCGCGAGTTGGGAACCCGGGGCGCGGTGCTCACGCTGGCCGCCGACATCGGCAAAGGTGCGCTCGCATGCGCAATCGCGGTATACTACGGGCTACAAGCGTGGGAAGTCACGCTCGTCGCGCTGGCGGTCATCGCGGGGCATGTCTGGCCGGTACAGTTGAGCTTTCGCGGAGGTAAAGGAGCCGCGACCGCGGGCGGTACGCTTCTGGTGCTCGATCTACCGGTCACGCTCGGCATCATCGCGCTATTCGTGCCGGTGTTTGCGGTGCTCCGCCGGTTCACGCGAAGTGGGCTGGTTTGCGTCATCTTGGCGCCGGTCGTCGCGTTTGTGCTGCGTGGGCCGACACAGCGCGTGTCGCAGGTGGCCACGATCGCGGCGCTGGTGCTTTTTGCGCACAGGGAGAATGTTATAGAGATGTGGAGGGCCAGACAGCCCGACCAGGACGACCAGGTAACAGGGTCGCACGCCTCGAAAGGAATCTGGCGATGATAGCCTCGGCGCAAATGACCTTTAAGGTCGCATCCGAAGAACGGGAGTTCGAGCAGGTCCACGAGCTGAACTACAGCACCTTCGTGGAGGAGATCCCGCAGCACGAGGTCAACCCGGATCGCCGGCTCGTCGACAAGTATCACAGCGAGAACGCGTACTTGATCGCCCTGCGCGGCGAGGAGCTTGTCGGCATGATGGCGCTGCGCGACCGACGGCCGTTCTCCCTGGACCTGAAGCTGGGGAACCTTGACAGCTATCTGCCGAAGCACAAGAAGATCGTGGAGATCCGACTGCTCTCCATCAAGCCGGGGCATCGCAACGGTGTTGTCTTCAAGGGTCTGGGCAAGCTGCTCTTCCGCTACTGCGCCCAGCAGCGCTACGACCTCGCCGTTGTCTCCGCGACCGTGCGGCAGCGAAAGCTGTACGACCACCTGGGGTTCGTGGAGTTCGGCCCGATGGTCGGCACTGAGGAGACCCCCTTCCAGCCCATGTACCTTACCCCTGAGTCGTTCGGTGAGCGTGCACGAATCTTCGCGCCCTCGGCGGGAACGATTGGGATGCTGCGCGAGCCGGTGAACCTGCTGCCGGGGCCCGTCGGCATCGCGCCGGATGTTCGCGAGGCGTTTGGTCGGCCACCGGTCTCCCACCGTGCGGACGGGTTCAAGCAGGACTTCCAGCACGTCAAGCAGCTGCTGTGCGACCTGACCGGCTCCCGGCGTGTTGAGATCCTGCTCGGCTCGGGCACGCTCGCCAACGATGCCATCGCTGGGCAGCTATCGCTTCGCACCGGCAGGGGGCTGGTGCTCAGCAACGGCGAATTCGGCGATCGGCTGATCGACCACGCGACCCGCGCGGGACTGCAGTTCGACATCGTTCGCGCCCCTTGGGGAGAACCGCTCCCGCACGAAGACGTGGCACGGGCCATCGAGACACGCCCCGATATCGAGTGGCTTTGGGCCGTTCACTGCGAGACTTCGAGCGGGCTGCTCAACGATTTGGAAGGACTGCAACGCCTTTGTGATGAAAAGGGGATCGCCCTCTGTGCGGACTGCATCAGCTCCATCGGGACCATACCGGTGGATCTCTCGCGGGTACAGATGGCGTCGGGCGTGAGTGGAAAGGGTCTCGGCGCTTTCCCGGGACTGTGCATGGTGTTCTACAACCACGAGATACTGCCGTCCAAGACCCTGCCTCGATACCTTGACCTTGGGCTGTACGCGGTGTCGGACGGCATCCCCTTCACCCATTCCAGCAACCTCCTGTATGCGCTGCAGGCTGCTGTGGAGCGTGTGAAAGCGAGCGAGCTTGGCACGGCAGCGAGCGAGCGCTCGAGCTGGCTGCGCGCCCAGTTGCACGAGTTGGGCATGGTCATCGTCGGCTCCGGCCCCCAGACCTCCCCCGTCGTGACGTCGATCGCGTTGCCGGATGCGCTGAACTCCGTGTGGCTGGGGAGCCGGCTGGAAGAAAAGGGCTACTTGTTGAGCTACAAGAGCGAGTACCTGGTCCGGCGCAACTGGATCCAGATCTGCACCATGGGTGAGAACGCACCGGAGAGCCTGGAAGGGCTGCTCAGCACCCTCCGCGATCTTTGCGCACAACCGGCGCTGAATGCTCCGGCGTAGCGCGGTGCGATGGCGCTGGTCCGGCGCTGAGGTGGCGCGCATCGGGTAGGATGCAAGCAGTACAGCCTGCCTCGTGCTGGGCAACCAACGCGTGGTACGGATGCCGTAATGACCGCATAAGTATGGCAAGGGCGCGGACGAACCTGGTGGGGGAGCACGAACGCCGCATCCCGATCCCGCCCTGGACTACCGACACCGAATGCGGTAGACTCCGCCCAGCCATCGGTCAATAGGCTAACACCGCTGGCATCACGGGAGCGCAACCAATGCCGAGCTAGACCTCAACGGAACACAATCCGGCGGCCTTCGCCGTCTGAACCGTCGTCGTGGCATCGACCCGCCATGGCACTGTGAGGTCTTGTTTCATGTCACAGACAACGACACGCTTCCCCTTGGGTACCGTAACGGTCACCCCGGCGCGGCCGCCGCGCTGGAGGCTGCTAATCTCGGTCCGTCCACTTTCCTCGCCCGGCACCAGGCCGGCGACTGGTCCGATGAGGATCGCGAGGGCAATGAGTGGGCAGTACGCTACGGTCACGACATCGCGTCCATGTACCCCCTCCCCGACGGCGCCGAGCTCCTCGTCATTACCGCGCTCGATCGTTCCTGCACGCGCGTGCTCCTTGAGTCCGAGTATGAGGACCGGGAGATCGGTATGGTCGATGGGTACGACACATGGGCTCGAACCTATGACATCGAGAAGAACCCGCTTATTGCCATCGAGGAGCCGCGCGTCCAGCAGTTGCTGGATGGCCTGTCATTCAGGACCGCGCTCGACGTTGGCACGGGCACGGGCAGGCACGCGCTGCGGCTCGCGCGTCGGGGCGTGCGGGTGACGGCGATAGACCAATCGCCGGGGATGCTCGACGTTGCCCGCAACGCCGCGACCGCGGAAGGGCTGGACATCGAGTTTCACCTGGCGTCGATCGACGAGGGACTGCCCTTCGAGAACGCCGCCTTCGACCTCGTCGTGAGCGCGCTGATGCTGTGTCACATGCCCGACCTCCGCCCAACCGTCCGGGAGTGCGCGCGCGTCCTGCGGCCGGGCGGCCACCTGCTGATCACGGACTTTCACCCGGACGCCGTGGCGCGAGGATGGCGGACAACGTTCTGGACGCCGGGAACGGCCAACCTGCTCCCCAGCTACCCACACGGGCGCGCCGGCTATCTGGATGCCGTGGCGGAAGCAGGTCTGGATGTTGTCGCGGTCGAAGACCAGCCGGTCAGGGAGATTCCGAAGGAGTACGGCCCGCCTGCCCTGCTCCGGGACTTCGCCGACGCAAACTTCGGTCTCGTTCTCCTGGCGCGCAAACCGGGATGATACTGTCTTGCGATTGATCGTGCTCAACGATGCAGGCCCCCCGATCCAGCGGAAGTGCTGGACAGAAGAAGGGGCGAAGCATCTGAGAAGATGCTTCGCCCCTTACCCGCTTGGTCTTCAGCGGGACTACTGTCGGAGTTCGATGACTACGGCTGGGTTACCCGCACGAAGTCGAAGTCCGCGTCGAAGAACTGCTGGTTCGGATCAACGCCACCGAAGGCGGAGATACCGATCTTGCGGTTCACCATCGGGCCGTCGCCGGGGTTGTTGGTCGCCCCGAACGTCCACGCCCCGCCACGGTCGTATCGCACGCCGTCGACGCTGCTGTAGGCCGTATAGGTCTGCGCCCCGGTCGTGGGGTTCGTCCTGGCGACGATGCGGAGCCACGTTACCCGCTCGGGGTTGTCGAGTACCGTGCCACCGAACTTGCGCTGGCGTGGCGGCCCCTCGAATCCCGTCGCGGGGCTCGGCTTCTCCTTGGCGAACTCGATCTGGCGCGTGTTGAAGATCGCGACATGGTCGAGCCGAACGTACTTGTCGTCGTTCTCGTAAATGAACACGCCTGCCTGCTGGAAGAAGAAGAAGCCATCTTCCTCCGGCAAGGGGAAGTCGAGCTTCACGGTGACCGTGAAGTCTCCCGCGGGTGCGTCCTGGGCCAGGATGTGAGCGAGTCGATCGGGTGGCGGGTTATCCCGGGTCAGTTCTCTGTTGTCGGTTCGCTGCCGGTAGTAGCCCGGGCGCTCCTGCGTCAGGTTATCGGGCTGGGGGTTTGCTTGCTCCTGGCTCGGCTCGGCCGGCATCCTGCCGCCCACGTAGCGCCAGTTGTTCTCCGGGTCCAAACCGCCGTTGAACTCGTCCGTGTACCGCTCGTTGAGCGCACCCTGCGACTGGTTCGGCACCCGCCGCGTCACCGGTGTGAACAGTTGGGCCGCGCTGAGGTTGTCGAAGTCGGCGGAGACGTTCTGGGTCGCGAAACCCACCCTGCCAGCGCCGAGCGCCACCCCCTGCTGAGTCGGCAGCGGAAGCTGGCGGACCTGGATCTCGATTGGGTCCTCCAGGCGTGACTCGGTGAGTTCGAACGTCACCTGGTTACCGCGCAGCGTGACCGCGAGGTTGTGGAAGTCCCGGTGCTTGAAATTCGTCGGCAGGGCTGTTGTCTTGAAGGAGTTGACCCCGTTCGTGCGGATGTTGGTCACCAGGGAACCGCCTGTACCGGCCGCGTTCGGCTGGAGGTAGGCGGCGATGTAGTTGTTCCGGTCGATGTACGACGTGATCAGGCCGTAGCGGCGCGGCGTGGCGGCTACGACGCGGTCCAGCCTCAGGTCACCTTCGGCCCGATAGTTCGCCGTGGTCGAGCCGTCGCTGATCAGCATTGCTGACCGAGTGCTCGCCCAGTTCTGTCGAACCACGCCGCGGTTCGTTCCAACGGGGTCGTAGATGATCCATTTGCCGCCCATCTGCGTGAAGCTGGTACCAATTCCCGTGGAGCGGTTGAACTCGTCGTCCACGGCTCCACGCGTGACGGGTGCCGGCTGGGAAGTGTTTGACGGACCGGCGCCGGCACGTGCGACCGGGAAGCCGTCGATGTAGTCGAGCCGGTCCATCATCAACGATCGGCGGTTGATGGGTATGCCACTCCGCTCGATTATCTCCGGGTTGCGTTGATCGATACCGTGGTACACGATGTAATCTTGGCCCGAGTCGTCGGTGATGACCGCGTTGTGTCCGACGCCGACAAACTGATTGCCGTTCTGCGCTAGCACGACCTCACCGCCGACGCGCGGTTCTACGAACGTGTCCCCCTCACGATCGACGAAGGGACCGAACGGACTGCGGGAGCGGCCGGCAAACACGTCGTAGCCGGTAAGCTCGAAGTTGCAGCAGTCGGTAGCCGACACGAACATGTAGTAGTAGCCGTTGCGGTAGATGACGAACGGTCCCTCGTACCGGTTATCGATAGCGACCCGCTGTTGAGTCGCGGGCAGGGACCTTAAGCCGTCAGCCGAGAGTACGCGCACATCCAGGCCACCGAAGTAGCTGCCGTAGTAGATGAGCCTCCGGCCGTCGGGTAGGGGCAGGATGGCAGGGTCAATAGTCGCACGGAACGCGTTACAGCACGGGTTCACCTGCGGCTCCACCACGATACCTCGGTCCGTAAAGGGGCCCGCCGGATTGGGGCTCGTCGCCACCCCGATGGCGGAGTCATCACCATTGGGACCGGTCTCGCCACCAGTATCACCCACGATGTTTGTGATGCTGTAGTACAGGTAGTACTGGTCGTTCATGTAGCGAATGTCTGGTGCGAAGATCCCTGCGAACGGCTCCGCGCTTGGCGGGTTCCCGTTCGGGAAGGCGTCGCCCACGTACGTCCAGTTCACCAGGTCGTTCGACCGGATGATCGGGATCACGTGGAAGGTATCGCCGTCGAAGCGTGGATCCTTCGTGCCGTAGGCGTAGTAGTAGCCGTCCTTCGCCTTGATGATGGCGGGATCGGCGAACGTCTCAACCCTCCTTGTACTCCCGGGGATCGTGGGAAGGATCGGGTTGCGGAAGGTTGTCCCGGTTGTTCCCTGGGAAGTGGGGCCCGCCGTGACCGCTGCGCTTGCCGTCGTTGCACCGGCGACCCCGAAGGAGGTCGCGAGCATCACAAAGATGAGCAATCTGTGGAAGATTCTC
>JADDPA010000048.1 GCA_016782125.1 Thermobaculum sp. | reverse complement strand
TAGGAAGTAACGGGAGAGCTGTCAACATACGTGACGCCTCTGGCATAGGAATGTGGTGTTAGAATGCCAAGAAGCAGACTTGTGGGCAATCGAGACGTCAGGACTCGGTGTCTCATATCGGCGAAGTTACGTTTGAACGTTATACGCAGTTGGGCGGGACTATTGCCAGCGGTGAGAACAGTCATTCGCGGTTTGAGGGCACCAATCGCAACTCCCAACCGACGCGAACTCAGGAGCCGATCCAGCTTGCGCGGTGACGAAGCAGGTGAGTACGCGCAGAATTCAAAAGTACTACGTGAATCGAGCGCGCGAAACAGCGCTGCCTTAAGGAAATGCGGCTGCGAAGTCGGTAAAGGCCTGCATCAAAGTGCCCTGAAGCAGCACTAAGGCGCCGACAAGAGCGACAGCCACCAATAGGAGAATCAGCGCATACTCCACCAGGCCTTGGCCTCTCACAGCTGGCGACCGGCGAATACGGTAGCGGATCGACCTGTCGATTAGTGCGCGCATAGCATTCTCCTCACTAACAGCGCTTACACTACACCGGGAAACAGGCGCCAGGTACGGGCAGCGTAGTCACGGTACTCAGGAAACGTAGCTCGCAAATTAGCCTCCTCGTAATGCGTCCGCCAGATCTGGAGCACCACGTATGAGCAGAAAGCGAGGGCTGTCCAGGCAGAGAGGACTGGCATAAGGAGTCCTAAGCCCGCCACGGTCTCGCCCAGGTATATTGGGTGTCGAACCAGCCGGTACGGCCCCCTCGTCACCAGGCCTCGGACCTCAGGAAGGATGCCGAAGCACTTTCCCAAAACTAGGATTGACGCAATCGTCCATAAGAAGCCGATAACAACCAGACCAACGGCGACCTGCAGTAAGCTGACGCTTGTCGTCGTCAGAGGAGCCACGGCGACAGCAACGAGGGAGAACGAACCCGCGAACGCCGCCACGATTCCCCATCCGCTAGTCACGCGT
This sequence comes from Thermobaculum sp., assembly GCA_016782125.1. Classification (GTDB taxonomy): domain Bacteria; phylum Chloroflexota; class Chloroflexia; order Thermobaculales; family Thermobaculaceae; genus JACDAU01. Next base: position 15,208 of record JADDPA010000048.1, on the reverse strand, counting down.
GCTTTGACGGGCAGTCTTATCCCGATGATTACAAGGAAGATGCTTAGGAAGACTGCCGACATAGCGTTATGAACGACCTCGAGTCGTATCAGCGGATCAGCGAGCGACCTGGCTGACTCAATGACCAATGCGACTTTCGAGACGACCAATAGAGTAAAGAAGACACCGGGAAGATAGACGGCAAGCAGCTTAAGAAACGTTGTATTATCCAGAGCCCGATTGTACAGTCGTAGAAGCACAGACTCCTCAGAGCCAGTGGCCGATTGGATCGATCGCATTATTTCCCACCTAATCCCTGGAGAAAGCGACTGGTGTCATCAGGAGACACTATGTCGTACTTCACCTGCAATGACGAAGGCCGGCGGGAGCCCGCTCGGTGCGGGTGCCGCCGGCCCTTTCCTGCTGCGTGGTCTAGAGGGATGCCTGGATGGTGGAGAACGCGCCACGGATGCCACCCGCCAGGGCGGTGAGGGCGGCGATCAGCGCGATGCTGACGAGGGCGATGATCAGCGCGTACTCGACGAGCCCCTGGCCCTTGCGGGGCGCCTGAAGCTCATTGATCGCCCGAACGTACAGCTCCATTACCTTGTCCATTGTGTGTGTCTCCTGTTGTTTTCTTCTTCGCTTCGAGCTCGTTTGCTCTCAGCCACTGATGTCAGTATAGGCGTGGCGTCTGACAGGAGCGTGAATATCATAGACCACTTCCATAACAACTCTCTCACCCGCAAAACGCCCGTCAAACGCCTGCTTCATGACGGTAAGATCGGCTCGGATACGCTCCACGCCTCCCGCTGCTGTGGGTAAGATGCCGGCCAGTTCTGCTCGGTATCCCACGTACTTGCACGCGTTAGCCGCGCACCCTGGCACATGGAAGCGTTTGCTGCCCCGATGCAACGCAAATGCGCGGAACGACCAGTTTCCAGAATTGCCCGTCGATTGCGCCCAACCGAACCATCCCAACTCCTATTGACATGTAGAGGGCGAATTACAGGAACCCGCTCCCCACCCCGCATTAGCCTCGCGCCGGACACGTCCATACACCGGGTGGGAGAGCGACAATACCCCAAGGTTAGGTACGGTCTGGCAATCACCGCGGATCGCGTTGACCGTTTGCAGGAGCCCTGATAGACTCCTATGGAGAACAAGTCGAGAGGTGAGTCCTTCCTATGAAGACGATATCCGAAGAATCGCTGCCCATATCCATCACCAGCGTGATGGGCAAGCTGGAGGACCGGGTGCGCCGTGGGGACATCCCCGGCCAGCGCTCCTTCTCCACCGGCTTCCCCGCGCTCGACCGCCGGATCGCGGGCGGCATCCGCCAGGGCGACCTCTTGCTCCTCGGCGGCGCGGAGGGCGCGGGCAAGACCACCTTCGCTTTCCAGCTTGCGCGCAACATCGCGTCGGCCAAAGAGTGCATCGTGCTCTACTTCTGCTACGAGCACTCCGAAGAAGATCTCCTTCTCCGCCTCCTCTCCATGGAGAGCGCGGTACAGGGTCCCTTGGGCGACGTTGATGGCCTGCGCCTCTCGGATATGCGCACCCGGCTCTGGCAAGCAAGCGGGACGCCGGGCGGGCTGGAGGGGGCGCTCCTGCAGGATACCCAGGGCAGGCGAGCGCTCGGGCGCATCAACGAGTACGCCGACCACTTCCGCGTGATGAAGGCCTCCGCCTCGCTCACCGACACGGACAGCATCCGCGATATCGTTCAGGAGACCCGCAGGGAGACCGGCAGGGATGTCCTTGTCGTCGTCGATTACCTGCAGAAGGTACCGCTGCAGGTCGCCAACGCGACGGAGGACGACCGCATCGGCCGCATCACCGAGAACCTCAAGGAGCTCGCGCTCTCGCTCGCCGTGCCCGTGATCGCCATCGTCGCCTCTGACAAGCAGGGGCTGCAGTCCCGCCGGCTGCGCTCGTACCACCTGCGCGGCTCCTCCTCGCTCTTGTACGAGGCGGACGTGATCCTGATCATGAATGAGAAGAACCGGATCGTGGCGCGTCAGGCGGTGAACATGACCGCGGTCAAGGACGCGCAGATGGCGAACTGGGTGGTGTTCAGCATCGAGAAGAACCGCGCCGGCCGGGACCTGGTGGACTTCCAGCTGCGCAAGCTGTTCGCGTACGGGCTGTTCGACCCGTCGGGTGACGCCGTGCCCGAGCCCCTCGTCGACGAGCGCGTCTACACCGACTGATCCACGCGGGTAACAGGACTGTCACCCGGCTGACGCCCCACATTCAGCCGTCTGTCACCGACCGCGACGTATAGTTGCGGTATGGATCAGAAGAGCTAGAACGCGGGGCGCAACCATGACAGCACAAGCCGGCTCAACGCTCGCCATCACCGGCATGTTCGCGCTCGCCTTGACCTTGCGCCGCGTCCGCGTCTTCGAGAGCCGCGACGCCGCCGTTGCGCTGTCGACGCTGATGCTCACCGCCCTGATGCAGAGCATCTGGGTGATATTCGGCTCACAAGCACCCGAAACACAGAGCACCGAGCTCATGCTCATCGCCATACCCGCGCTGCTACTGACGGCCGGATTGATGCTGCTGCGCGTCAACATCCAGCAGGATGCCGAGTTGCGGACGTCGTCCCAGCTCTGGACGGCGATGCTCGACACCACCCCGGATGCCGTTATCCTGCTTGACGGCGATATGGGAGTCACGAAGATGAACACCGCGGCGGCCAACCTGCTTGGCGAGACACCGGAACACCTGGTAGGCAAGCGGGTCAACGACCTGTTCCCTGGTTCGCCGGTCGCCTTGTCGACGCTGCTTGACGAATGGCGGGCGGACGAAACAGGCGGCGTGGTGCCCAGTACGCCGGAGATGATGCTCAAGACACCCCATGGGGAGGAGCGCTGGCTTACCGCCTCGCTCTCGCCAGTTTGTGGCGTCAACGGCAAAAGCAGGGCTGTAATGCTCTTGCGTGACGTTACCCACGTGAAAGACTACGAGCGACGGCGTGCTGAGATCGAGGCACGGGGCGAGATTCTGGCGATTCTGAGCCACGAGCTGCGTACCCCCCTGACCCTCATCTGCGGCTACTCTGATCTGCTTCGAAAGGCGCGCCACACCTTCTCGCCGCAGCAGGGCGAGCAAGTAGACCGGATCGCCCGCGAGAGCACGCGGGTGGTCAAGTTCCTGGACAACGTGCTGCAGGCGCGCGGGATCGAGGTGGTGCCGGCCAGATGCGAGAACGTCGAACTTGCAAGCTATCTTGAAGGCGTTGTGGAGCGCTTCCGTCTCGGTGCGCCCAGCCACGATCTCCAGTTCGAATCCGGAGGCGAGCAACTCCAAGTCAACGTGGACGTTGCCCTGGTGGAGCACGCGGTCGACAACCTCCTCGTCAATGCGACCAAATACTCGCCAGTTGGTAGCCAGGTTACTCTGCGCCTGCAGCGAATCAATGGTGAAGCCAGCGTGACCGTGACGGATGAGGGCCGCGGGATCCCAACGCCCGATCTTGAGCGTATCTTCGAACCAGCGTATCGTTCGGACAACACAACCGGAATTGCGGGGTTTGGCTGGGGCCTCTACCTCGCGAGACAAGTGATACAGGGGCACGGTGGGGAGATCTGGGCTGAGCCTTCTGAGGCCGGGGCGCGATTCCGCTTCACACTGCCGCTTGCCGCGACCGCGCAAGCTTAGCGACTGAATCGCGAAGGATCCTGCAAGCCGCAGTTGATGGACCGTGAGGAAGCGGACCTCGACAGCGCTGGCCTCCATTCCTGACGCTAAGCACCGTATCGAAAGCACGCAAGCGCCTATCGATTCGGTCGTCATTCTGCGTAGCAGTGAGATCCCCGGATCACCGAGACCAGAATGCTATGGGTAAGTCCGCACGAATCAGTCCTCGCCATTCGAATGGGGAAGAACCTCATACCGACACAGTTCACACGATGTCGGGGCGCGACGTAATGGGCTGCTAATACCGCTCTGAAGCCCGTTGACACATGAGCCCTCGCGGCTCTGCAACCGCACCACTTGCAGAGGTGGGACGTTTACTTGAGTGGCGGCGAAACAGCTGGCGGATAAGGGTCTGAGAAATGGCCTTGTTCAGCGCAAGAACGGCATCTATGCTCCTTGCAGAAGCCAGACCAGGGTTGAAATTAACAGGGCGAAGATTGGCGAATCAGAGGCTTACGACGACATCGCAGCGATCGATCTGGGCGCCGGCGAATGGGGCGCAAAATTTACCAGCGAGACCCGCGCTCTTGGAGTCGGCGGCTACTTGTCCGGTAGATTCATGCTGCACACGGCCACCTGGTTGAACTCGTTCGCTCGCATGCGGCGGACGATCCGGCCCTTCACGCGTATCTCGCATGCGAGCCATTCGCCCACCGCTGTGTTCTGGCCCGAAACGTACAGAAATTCTCCCTTTCGACCCCGGAAAGACTGCTTCCAGGGCAGGCGAACGCGCGCGAACTGTGACTTACCGGTGTCCTTCTCATACTGCACGTATACGATGTGTGCCGCATTCTGCGAGCCGGTAATGCTATATCGCACATCGATGTCGCGTCCGGGGGAGCGTTTCGCTGGGCGCCTCGGCGGCGTCGTGCTCTCGGCCCTGGGACGTGTGCTGGTGCTTGCCGTGGGAGTCGCCTCCGAGGTAACCGACGACCGCGAGCAGGCGGCAAAGGCGATCGCAGGAATCAGGAGCATCACAATCAGCGCGGACTGAACAGGCATCACCTCACCCAATCGATTGACAGGCTCGCGCCATCCGCTGCTACCCTGGTACGCCGCACGAGTCGAGGCGGCGAGACCTCGACCCGCCAATGGCGCCACGGCCGGAGGTGAAGCCTATTCTTCCGACTTCTCTTTCTTCGGAATATAGAACTTCCAGCCGGGGTAAATCAGATCGGGGTTACGCAAATCTTGACCCGACTGCTTCGCCCGCTGCTTATTGTACTGCCACACCAACGGCCATAGCATCTCGTCGCCGTAGTACCGGGCGGCGATCCGCCGCAAATAATCTCCTTCCTCGACGGTTCGCTCGCTCAGTATCCGGCGCGACTTCGACGCATTCGGCGTTCGCGCGGAGGTTGTCTCCTTACCGGCTGGCTTTCGCACGGCAGCGCTCTTTTTCGCGGCCGGCTTGCTAGCTACACCCTTCGGCCGAAGATTGGAGGCGACAGCCGACTCAGGCTGGCGCCCTATGAGACTCGCCGCACGGTTGATCGCCTTTTCCGATGTCTGGGAGATATGTCTCACCGCCGGAGATTGGGATATCTTCTGGACTACTGGGGAGTCGGTCAGCTTCGTCCCATCTGGGCGATTGTTCAGGCTCGGGAGTGCCAACACCAGCGCCACCACAGCTACGAGTACGAGTCCCAGAGTCATGATACGTGGCGAGGGCCAAGACCCTGCCGAGACCCGTGATCGGAAGACGCTCAGAAGGGATACGCGCTCCGTTGAAGTCTTTTCCACTGTCGTCCGACTCCGGAGGTTGGTCACGAGGGACGGTACATTCAGCGCTGCACCCCGGGCGGTGCTGCCCGGCACTGCGACCGGTCCCTTCGCCTCACCTGCCGCACGTGCCGCTACGAAGATCGAGCAGCTAACGTGCTGCGCGGACGCACAGTACGTGGCCGAGTACTTGGAACTGATCGCCGTTGCCGGTGTGTTGGCACCGCATCGATTGCCACGCGCTCCCGTCGGGTCGGTCATTGCGAATGGGCAGACAGTGACGTCCGGCTTTATTGGGGATTCTGCTTCGGTCTTCATACATCACACCTCTGTCCACCACGTGCCTTATGCCGCGACTATGCCAATTGTACTCTCGAAACGCTGACGATCGCGTGACTGTTGCCCCGCAATCGGTTACATTACTGTCAGACTTGAAGTGCGCGAGCCTCCCTCAAACTCTTCTCCCGCAAGTCGGAGTGCGGTAGAATTTAGCACTTGGCCCGATGCAGTTCGGGTCTTGCCATTGTCATCACGGTTCACTGAACGTGCAGGTTGGTCGCCTGTAACCGAAATGGAGTCTGATGTGACGCAGCAAGGGGCAGTCGTTCTGGTCGTCGACGATGATGTACTGATGTGCCGGCTGGTAGAGGTGCTACTCGAGACTCAGGGGCACAGCGTCGTAACGGCCGGTGACTACGAGGCCGTGATGGCGGCAATACGGACCCGCGTCCCGGATCTCATACTGCTTGATGTGCAACTCCCGTCGATAGACGGTTTCACGATTATGCGCCAATTGAAGCGGCAATACGATGCGGTGCCGATCATCATGCTCACCGCGCGTGCCGAGATGCAGGACCGCCTCACGGGATTGGAGACTGGTGCTGATGACTACGTGGTAAAGCCGTTCGAGCCAGCGGAACTGCTCGCCCGGGTCAAGGCCGTCCTTCGCCGTTCGAAGAAGCATCTCACCTACGCCACGGACCTAATTGTCGAACGTGGTGGCCTGCGACTCGACGTGCCTGGGATGACCATTACGAACGAGGCAGGGCAGTCGGCGCTACTGACGCCAACAGAGACGCGTATATTGCACCGGATGATGTCGCGTGCCGGCTACGTGATATCACGCGAGGAGCTGACGTCGTTTGCGATCGGCGCGGGTGCGGACACGACGACGAATCACATCGATGTGTACATTGGCCGCCTCCGCAAGAAGATCGGCGATGACCCGAACAAACCCCGACACATCCTGACGGTGCGTGGCAGTGGATACAAGTTTCAGTCGTCCGAGAACGACGTAGAAGCGATGCTGCCCCGGTCGGCAAGTTTGTAGCGTTTGATGAAGTACTCGCCCACGTCGTTCGATGTGGACACGCTTGCAATCACCCGCGAGGGGGCTCTGCATAAGAGCCTGCGTGAGATTGTCACCGACGCATCGCAGGTCATCGATTTCCAGAATTGCTCCATCGCACTGTACGATCCCGTCGAGCGGGAGCTAGTCACCTTGGCCGGCTCGAACGCAGAACTGCAAGCTCCCCACACCCGCTTCAAGCTTGGGCAAGGGATCAGTGGCCATGTGGCGGAGAGCTTGAAGCCGACACTGGTGGCGGACGTGTCCGCTGACCCACGGTTCGTTCAACTCGGAGAACGTCCCGTGGGCTCGATGCTGTGCGTCCCGATCTTCCAGGAAGGGCGGCGCCTGCTGGGGACCATCACCGCGGTCAGCCAGCAGAAGTATGCCTTCGACGAACACCAACTCCGCCTACTGGAGATGTTCGCGTCCATGGCGGGACGGTCCCTTGCCCAACTGGTGCGCGCCCAGCAACTGCAGGTGCTCTACGAGACGGGACAGCAGCTACTGGCGTCTACGGACACGAAGCAGGTCTTCGATCAACTCCAGCGGAGTGTCGGCGCGCTGATGTCCTGCGACCTGTTGCATCTCCGCCAGATAGCGCCTGTTGCCTCGAAGCCGTACACATGGTGGGCGGTGTCACCCGCGCCTGCCACCGAGTGGCCAGATTTGAGTGCGCTCACCGATGGCGGCGCTCGGGTGCTGAATCTGGAGGACCTGCCGCCTGGCTCAATCCCTTCGAGCGGCACCGAGTGTCGCCAGTTACTCTACGTGCCGCTGCTCGTCGCAAATACAGCGCTCGGATATCTTCTCGTTGGCACGAGCACCCGTGCGGGATATAGCAGCGAGCACATAGGCATGCTGGAGACGCTCGGCGGACAGGTGGCACTCTGGCTACGGAATGCGACACTGAACCGAAGGAACATTGATCAGAGCGAGCGACTGGAAGCTCTATTTATGTACAGCTCCGAGGCTATCTTCATGATTACAGACGGGCGCGTCACCCGTGTGAATCCCGCGGCATACCAACTGCTGGGCTTGCAGCCGGATCAAGTACTTGGCCAGGACCAGGCATCGGTGCTGCCGCTCTCTCCCGCCGAGACAGCACCGGGCGAACCCCCGCTCTACACGCTGCGTACTCCCCGTGGAAGCCGCGAGGTCGAGATGTCGACCTCCGAAGTTGTATCGGCTGGCGAGGAGCATCGCATCCTCACCCTTCGCGATGTGACGGATCAGCGTGAGTTGGAGCGAGCAAAGGGGCAGTTTATGTCGATGGTGTCACATGAGCTCCGCACTCCTCTCAGCTCGATGCTCGGCTTTGCGGATGTCTTGTACGTGAGCGCGGGGGACCGCTTGTCCGATCGGGAGATCGAGTACCTCGAACACATCAGAACCAGTTCCCGCCGCCTGGTGCAGCTTGTCAATGACATCCTCGACCTCGCGCGCATGGATTCCGGTCGTTTCCACCTGAGCATGGGTCCCATGTTGCCCGGCGACATCGCGCGGCAGGTGGTCGCGGAACTCTCCGAGATGGCACGGAGCGCAGGTGTTGCGCTCCAAGCGGACGTACCGGAGAACGGCGCGGCTATTAAGGGCGATGCGCGCCGTGTTGAACAGGTGCTGATCAACATCGTCGGTAACGCACTCAAGGTAACGCCGAGCGGCGGCTGGGTTACGGTCCGGGTCGAGTACTTGGCTGCCGAGGTCCAGTACAGTGTGGAGGATACGGGACCGGGAATTCCTGAGGACGAGCACGAGCGCATTTTCGAACGCTTCTATCAGCCGGTCGCGGCGCGTGGGCTTGAGGCTACGACCGGATCCGGGCTCGGCTTGACGATTGCGCGGCAACTGGTGGAGGCACACAACGGACGGATGTGGCTGGAGAGTGAAGTGGGCCGTGGAAGCGTATTCTACTTCACGCTCCCAGCCGCACCCGAACGCCGGCGCCCGCGCAGGGGGACTTCCAACTAACGCTCTCCGAGCCTCACGACGCTTTCTGCAAACCGCGCCGAACGCGGGCGATGAGTTCCTCGGTGTGGAACGGCTTGCGTACGTAGTCGTCAGCGCCGGTCTCCAGGCCCGCCTGTATGTCGGAAACCTCGCCCCTGCCGGTCACCATCAGCACAAAGGTGTCTCGTAGCTGCGTGTTCTCGCGCATCCGACGCAAAATTTCGTAACCGTCGAGGCCTGGCATCGTGACGTCAAGCAGTACCACTTCGGGCTTCAACGCGTTGAGTGTAGCAAGGGCCTCCAGTGGTCCGGCAGCGCGTGCTTCGATATCCTCGTCCTCGAGTATATCGAGCAGCATCTCCTGTATGTTGACATCATCATCGATGATCAGTACCACTACCTACTCCCGGTCTATCTCACGCACGCTTCGCATAACGCGCGATGGAATCAATCAAAAGAACAGCAACCAGCAAGCTGCGCTTTCGTGTACCAACTAAACGATGTCGATCACTCGCTGACTCGTACTGAGTTTCCGCAAGCGCCGATAACCACCAGGCGTACCGCCGCAGTTGCTCAAGGCTCGAAATACGGTCCACGACTTTGGCGCAGTAGACTGCATCGGGGAAAAGTTGCGTGAGCAACGAACGCACGATCAGACCGCAGTGGTCTCGCACTACTCACTCATTGTATGCCGGAAGCCCTGAATGGTGGATGAATTAACCAGAGACCTCCATAACGAAACCGTCAGCCACGCTGCAATGGTCCCAGAGTCGCGTAGTGTTCTCACAGTTTGTATCGTTCGTGTCCTATGGCGCTCGGTTTGGTTTGTGCCCGAGACCGTTATGACGAGCGGTGAAGGGGCGCAGCCGGACGAGTCCCCTCGCATCGCCATCGTCCCCCACCACTGCCGGCACAGACATGGGACAATGTCGCTTCGGAACAGTCCCTGGGATCTCCTGGGCCGTCCATAGAAGGGTAGACACGTGGCAGAGAACTCGCCGGGTCTTGACGTCAACGCAAAGGGTAATGCAGCACACCCACGTCCGAATAGCTGGACGCTGTTTCGGCTCTGGCTCGCAATCGGCGCACAGTCGTTTGGCGGTGGTACGGCAACTCAGTACCTGATCTACCAAGCGTTCGTCGACCGCCGGCGCTGGCTGCGCCCTGAGGAGTTCGCGCACAGTTTCTCTGTGTGCCAACTCACACCGGGCATAAACCTACTGGCGCTGACGATCCTGCTCGGTTGGCGGCTGCGTGGTCCCTCCGGTGTCGCGATCTCCCTTGCGGGTTTGCTCCTGCCCAGCGTGACGATCACCGTGCTCATGACAGCATTGTATGCAGGCGTACGGGAACACCCCGTGGTACGCGCGGCGCTCCGGGGGATCGTGCCTGCTACGGTGGGGCTTGGCCTCCTGATGTCCTGGCAGATCGCCAAGCCCCTGCTCGCGGCGAGCCGCAGCATCAGAAACGGTAGCCTCCTCGTTGACCTGTTGGTGCTCACAACGAGCGGCCTGTTCGTGCTCTATTTCAGCCCACCCATCGTTGCCATGCTCCTTGCGGGGGGAACTGCCGCTGGAACGTACGGTTGGCTACGTGCTCGAACCGCGTCAAGGGTCGAGACCGGCTGATGGATCTCCTGCTGTACTTCTGGCTGCTGCTCAAGGCATCGCTTTTCTCAACCGGAGGACTCGGCAATCTACCGATTCTTCACGAGGATCTGCTCGCCCGTGGCTGGGCAACCGATCGGCAATTCGCCGAAGCGCTCGCCGTGGGGCAGATCAGCCCCGGGCCGAGCGGGCTCTGGGTCATTAGTCTCGGTTACCTCACCGCCGGCTGGGCAGGCTCGATGCTCGCGGTGATTGCCATCTGCCTGCCACCGCTCGCAGTACTGGCCGTAGAGCGGGTGTATCGCCAACTCCAGAATCACGTTTTTGTGGAAGGGTTTATCCGCGGCCTGAGCATCAGTGTCATCGGGGTTTTTCTGGTCGTGCTCGTGAGGCTATTGCAGGCGAACGGAATGGATGGCCGTGCCCTCGCGATTACGATCGGAACTATCGGACTGACGCTGACGAGACGCCTGCCGGTGCCAGTGATTCTGCTCCTGGCGGCTGCGTTTGGGATCATCTTGTATCGATGAGCCATTATTGCTTTATGCAGTAGGTCAGCTGACGCACTTGTTGATCGTCTACGCGGTCTGTCGGAAAGTGGTTCTGAGCCCGCCGAAGCTGACCCGAATCGAATGACACACTCGGCGTCGCGAACAGGCACAACTGGTGCGGCAGGCGGATGGCTGCTCGATTCATGGCGCTCTGCTTGCGGGCGAGTGTATTTGCTTGAATCAGTAGGAGATGAGTAGATGATTACAGACATAGGACATCCCGCATTCGCGGCGTATGACGTGGAGAAAACGCTGGCCTTCTATACCTTGTTGGGTATCCAGGAATCGTTCCGCCTGCACAAGGACGATGGCTCGCTCATGCTCGTCTACCTGCATGTTGCAGGTGATCGCTTCATCGAGGTGTTCCCAAACGGTCCGAAGCCTGATCGCGAGCGGCGCCAGAGTTTCCGTCACCTATGCCTGTTGACCGACGAACTCGGCAGCACGATCGAGACTCTGCGATCACAAGGCATCACCATCGATCAGGAGCCGAAGCAAGGGCTCGACCACAACATGCAGGCATGGATTTCCGATCCCGATGGCAACCCGATCGAGTTGATGCAGCTTTCGGAGGAATCACCCCAGCGCGAGGTTGCCCGTTCCTCGATGACGTCGGCGTAGAATCCCTCTGTGCAATTGGCGATCCGCTATCCCTGCCTGGCGGTCCACAAGTTACGCGAACGGACAGTGAGACCTGTATCGGGGAAGCGTGGGTTGCCGAGCAAGTCCAATGGGTTGCGTTAGATGCCCAGCCATCCCAACGCGAGCAGCCGATCGATTACCATAGAGAGATAGAGGAGCGCCAGGTACGTGTTGGAGTACATGAAAAGTCTCCACGCCCGTGCCGTCGTTCCCTTCCGCACCAGTTCCAACGCTCGAATCACGAACACGATGCCGAGTGCGAGCGCCACCGTGAGGTACAAAAGCCCAAGCGAGCGAGTAGCGAACGGTAGCAGAGTCACGACGAGCAGTACGATGGCGTACCGAAGGATACTGCGGCGTGTCGCGGCCTCACCGTGTACCACCGGCATCATCGGCACGCCCGCGGAGCGATACTCTTCTTGCCGCACGAGCGCCAGTGCCCAGAAGTGAGCGGGGGTCCAGAAGAAGATTATCGCGAAGAAGAGGACTGCCGGCAGCCCGACATTGCCGGTTACCGCCGCCCAGCCAACGAGCGGCGGTACCGCCCCTGCCGCGCCACCGATAACGATGTTCTGTACCGTTGTGCGCTTCAGCCACAACGTGTACACGAAAACATAGAACAGGTTGCCGGAAATCGCTAGCGCTGCCGCCGCCAGATTCACCGTTGCCCAGAGTTGGAAGAACGCCGTGCCCGAGAGCACCATACCGAAGATCAACGCGTTCCTTGGGGAGACGCGGCCGGTGACAACCGCTCGTGAGCGCGTCCGACGCATCCGGGCATCAAGATCGCGGTCGAGGTATTGGTTGATCGCGTGCGCGCCGCCGGTGGCGAGCGTTCCACCGAGCATCGTCAGCAGTATAAGCGGCAGCAGTGGGCGCTCCGGCATTTGTTGCGACGCCGCGATCAGCATGGAGGCGACGGTCGGGATCAGCAGGAGCGGGATGATGCGCGGCTTGATGAGGCTGATATACACGCGCACACCTGCCGGAACGCGCGAGTTGTATGGATCATGCGCCCTCTCGCCTTGCGGACTGTCTCGGCCCTCTGGTGGCTCCGGGCTCGTCGGTCCAAGCCGGATGAACGCCGTCATGACCACGAGTGCGCCCCACGTCAGCGCAGCGAGCGCGAGGTGCGCGCCACGGAGAAATGCCGGTGCTCCCCACCAGATCGTGAACGCACCGAGGAACACCTGCGAAACGTACAGCGTTCCCAGAAGATGCGTGGCTCGCAAAAGTCGTTGGTCCTGCCGTCGCGTACGCCAAATGGTCACACCCAGGGCGAGCATCAGAACGTCCGAGAATCCGACGGCAATTCTATGGCCAAACGACACGAACTGCTCCCAGGTCTGTGGGAACCAACTCTCAGTTGAGCAGTGTGGCCAGGAGGGGCACGCCAGCTCCGCCTCGTACCCAATGACCGCAGAACCGGTGAACATCGCCAGGTACGTCCAGCCGACCGTGCCGACCGCAAGCCACCACAGCCGGCTAGAGCCTTGCGCTACCGGCTGTGCCATCTGCGCAGGAGCAAGCCGGGCGAACACCGCAAGCAGTATGATCGCCGCAAGCAGCAGCATTGAGTTGCCCATGTGGGCGGCAACCCATTTGTGATCGAGTTCCAGCCAGACCGTGATGGCACCGAGCAGCGCCTGACCGACATAGGTGACGCCTGCTAGCAATGCGGCATACAGCAAACGTCGCGGTCGCCGGAAGAAAAGAATCGTGGACAGGACCGTTGCCAGCATCAGCCAGCCGACAAGGAAGCCCACCAGGCGGTGATTCCATTCGATTAGGGCGTGGTACTCAAGGGCGGGAAGCCAGCGGCCATTGCAGACGGGCCACGAACGTCCGCACCCGGTTCCTGAGCCGGTGACACGCACGATGCCGCCCAGCACGATCAGGAGCCAGACACAGACAGCCGCGGCAAGCGTCAGTGCCCTGTACCGAGGGACCACGACACCACGGAGTGCCTGTACGACAACGAGCGCCACAAGCCACAATCCAGCTAGGGCAGTTGACAAGGGGGCAGGTAGCCGCGAGCCAGCAGTGCGTATCAACCCGCTGAATCCTTTCCTGCCTGACATGAGCGAAGATCTGCTCGCCATTCAAACACCGCCCAACAAGCTCTGACCAGCGCCAGCACCTTCGAATCGCGAGAGCGACCGGGTACTACACACACGTCCATTGTACCCGCTTCTACCGCCTTTTCTCACGCTCCTTAGGCGAACTCGGTGCGAGAGTGACGGCCCAATCCGTGCTACAGTACGCGATGGCAAATGGATAGCACACGCTAAAGGAGAGATCATGATTCCGACGCAACAGTTCGGACGTACCGGACACGAGAGTACGCTCACACTCTTTGGTGCCGCGGCCTTCGGGTCTGTCACGCAGGATGAGGCCGATCGCACCATGGAGCTGCTGCTCGAGCATGGCGTCAACCACATCGACACCGCGGCGTCGTACGGAGACTCCGAACTGCGCATTGGTCCCTGGATGGCGGAACATCGCTCCACGTTCTTCCTGGCGACTAAGACCGGGGACCGGGACTACCAGGCGGCCAAGGACTCTATTCATCGCTCACTGGAGCGTTTGCGGGTCGACCAGCTGGATCTCATCCAACTTCACAATCTGGTCGAGCCGGAGGAGTGGGAGCAGGCCATGGGTTCTGGTGGAGCGTTAGAAGCCGCGGTTGAGGCGCGAGACCAGGGGTTGGTCCGCTTCATCGGCGTCACCGGTCACGGGCTGACCATAGCTGCGATGCACATGCGGTCTCTAGAGCGCTTCGATTTCGATTCGGTACTCCTGCCGTACAACTATCCGTTGATGAAGAATCCGCAGTATTCTGCCGACTTCGAGGCGCTGGTCCGTCTCTGTCAGGAGCGCAATGTGGCGATCCAGACGATCAAGTCGATCACCCAGGCGCCGTGGGGTGACCGGGAGCAGACCGCCGCGACGTGGTATGAGCCACTGCGGGAGCAGGCTGATATTGATCTGGCCGTTAACTGGGTCTTGGGCAGGCCAGGATTGTTCCTCAACACCGTGGGCGACATCAATGTGCTGCCTAAGGTGCTCGATGCTGCTAGCCGCCTGGACGCCTCTCCATCCGACGTACAGATGGATCGCCTGATCGAGCAGCGAGAAATGGAGCCCCTGTTCGCCTAGTGCCCGATACGAATTACTTCTAGGCGCATCGTCAGCCGGGCCGACCCCTCGTCCTCCACGAACTACATCCAATGGATGCAGACAATTAGTTCGCGCAAGGCGAGGGCGGCTCGGTGGCCATTGTGTCGATACCATTGGAAGGGCCATTAGGCGAGCATAATTGACTTCCAACTGACCCAGCACGCTACTCCAACTCTGGTTATGGGTCGTGCAACTCGTGTCTCTATGGAGACACCTTCCCACATGCACTTATACCTTGTGCGTTCTAGTCAGCTACCGCTGACTTGCGCTACCCGATTCCTGCCCTGACGGACTGCCGAGTGTGTGGGAGACCGACGTAGCACAGCCGCTGTGCTGAGGACGCTATACCGCAGCCGCCTTGCTGAGGACAACTCTCCCGCATAGCTTGTCGTGAGTGTCACAATGTGATAGTCGAACCTCCTTCTTCGGTCACCTGCGTGGTGTGTCCCAGACCAGCCGCCCCTGACGCTCGAAGCCAGGAGCGCCACATGCCTTTGTTATACTGTGATTGACGGTAACGG
>JADDPA010000167.1:15833-16269 GCA_016782125.1 Thermobaculum sp. | reverse complement strand
AATGACAGATGCCCTACCGTTCAGCCGGAGTCCGTATGACCTCATCGCCTGCCTACCGCTCAGGTGCCGTCGCTCTGCGCAATGGATGTGTGATGCGTACCCTCGAATGCGGCGACGGTCCGGGGCGGCTCCTCGGTCAGTCGAACGCGGCTGGACGATCGGGGTGGCGATGTAAATCGAACAGTGCGCGCACCTCGGCTGGCGTGACGCGCGCGAGGGAGAGCGGCGGCAGGGCGTCTACCGGGAAGTATGCGACCTCGAAGGTCTCGCGATTCTCGGGCAACGGCCTCTCGCGGATGACCTCGCACGCGAAGAAGAGCTTATATGCGTAAAACGGGGCGGGAGGGTGGTTCTGCGCGTCGCGGTCCCAGCACGCGAGCAGCCGCGTGGCGCGGGTCTCCAGGCCGGACTCCTCGGTGATCTCGCGCACGACCGC
>JADDPA010000167.1:13548-15824 GCA_016782125.1 Thermobaculum sp. | reverse complement strand
TGTCTCGCCGGGGTCCGCCCAGCCACCGGGCAGCGTCCAGTTGCCGTCGGACCGCTCGCGGACGAGGAGCACGGTGTCATCGCGGAAGATTGCACCGCGTACGTCCACCTTTGGCGTGGCATGACCGACGTCGCGGGCGAATAGGTCGCGTACCCTAGCGGGCTCTATTTCTCCGCGGACTGCGATGATCTCCGCGGCAATCGAGCGCAGCCGCTCGTAGCGCTCGCGGTCGTACGGGTCGGCTGCATACGTAAGGCCCGTCTGCGCCATCGCCTGCATCTCACGTGCCCACTCCAGCCATCGGGGGACATCCGCGCTATGCATCTGGCAGCAGCCGCACCGTGTCGCCCGGGCGTACCTCGCCGGCCTCCACTACGCGGGCGTACAGCCGGGACTCGCCGGGGTACACCTTCTGGGAGATGCGTACGAATCGTCCGTCCGAGAACGAGCCCCCGATGGTTCTGCACGGCGTGGTGTACTCGCTGATCTGCAGCAGGAGCGCCGCACCGACCTGCAAGCGCGAGCCTGGCGTGATCTGCTCCCAAGGGATGCCGCTGACCGTCAGGTTCTCGCCCATCGAGCCGGGATAGGCGGGGTGGCCCTCGGCGTTCAGCTTCTCCAGCAGCTCGAGCGAGTAGAGGCACACCGCGCGCTCAGGGCCGCCGTGGTGGTTCGTGTCGTTGTGGAGGTCGCCGTCGAGCCCGAGCTCATGGACGCGTGCGCGGTCGACGGGGAGCTTCGGTACGCCGCCCCTCGAAATGCTCACCTGATGGACTGTGCCGACTCGCTGCTCCACGATCACTCCCCTTCCTGTATCCGGAAAGTCAGGGAATCCTGTGCGTACCGCAACGCCGGCCAGGGAGCCACGTTGCACACATTCGATCTTTGCGACTTACGGCGCGGCGCCCGAATGCGGATGAATCCGGCTTTTGCCCTAACGCTCGGCGCCTGGGGTGGGCCCAGCAGTGAACTCCGCGGTCGCGCTGCCATCCGGGAGCCGGGTGAGACGCTGGAGCGTCCAACTCCCGCCGCCCAGCCCTTCGAGTCCCTCCTGCACCCGCTGCTCGTTCTCGAAGCGCACGGTGAATGTACCCTGCGGCGGCGCGCTTACGGCATCATCACCGTCGACATCCGGCTCTCCCTCGGCCTCTACGGCGGGCCGAAGGTTGATCGCCCGGACGCCAGTGCCGCGCGGGTCAGGCTCCGCATCGAACTGTACCCGCTGCCCGACACGCAGTGTCTCGAACGTCGCCCCCCGCACCGAGGAGGCGTGGAAGAAGAGGTCGCCCTCCTTCCCTTCCTGGGCGACGAAGCCGAAGCCCCGATCCGCCACCAGCCGCTTGATTGTTCCTGTGACCATACTCTATCCCTTCGTGCATCTGCTTCCCTGCCACCCCCGATTGTACCGCAGGCGTGATATCGCCCGCAGGCCCATGCCTCGACCGGCAGGGTCGCCTACATTGAATGCCTTTCCAGGAATGACTTTCCAGCTCTGCAGTGGCACGGACGTTCCTGCCTGCGATGGGGGGCAAGGGGTTGGCTGGCCGCGCGTTCCGACGATGTGGCACGATCCGCCCAAATGGGACGCGGGTCAGAGCCGGCGACTTGCAGAAGTTATGGCGCAGATCCTGGGTTAGGGTTGGGGACTCCTGTCGCTTTTTGCTAACACTTGGATGGACAGCAGCGTCTACATGCTTTTGGAGCAAATCAATAATGAAAGGACCGACGCCCGCGAGCTTCGACCAGTTTGTCCTGGCTCGAAGCGAACCTGCGCAGGGGCGCGGCTTTCCACCGCCGGGACCGCCGGACATCGGGAAGGCGTTGCCGAAGTCGGCAGCCCGCTGCGTATGGCTCGGGTTTCTCCTTGGAGGTCCTGCCACGGCGCGGCGGATGGAACATTACTCTGACATCCAGACGTACATCCAGAGCCGAGAGGGCAGGAGCTCGGAGAGGTTTGGGCATGCCAAGGTGCGAGTAAGACCGGGGAAGTACCGTGGCGCTAGGCGGGTGACTCGCTCACGGGCGTGCGCACCTCGGCTACCTGGCGCATCGAGCGCAGTGCCTCGCCCGTGACCGAAGATTCTTTTGGCAGGTGGACCGTGAAGATGGAGCCCTGCCCCGGGGAGCTTGTCACTTCTATGTGTCCGCCGTGCTGCCCTACGATCCACCGGGCAATCGACAAGCCGAGTCCGGTGCCACCCGCGGTCCGTGCGGAATCAGCACGGTAGAACCGCTCGAAGATGTGCGGCACGTGCTCGGGCTTGATGCCGATGCCC
>JADDPA010000167.1:0-13367 GCA_016782125.1 Thermobaculum sp. | reverse complement strand
TGACGAGCAACTGGCGGAGGGCATCCTGGTCGCCGCTCACCACGACCGGATCCAACTCCTCCATCACGACCTGCCGATCGTCCGCGAGCCGGCTGGCCTGGTTCGCGGCCTGGCGGGCGAGCTGGGCGAGCTCGACCGGCTCGCGTCTGAGTACAAGTCCGGCATCCGCGCGGGCCAGTGCTAGCAGATCCCCCACGAGGCGGCTCATCCGCTCGGCCTCCCGGTGGATCTCGTCCACCGCCTCAGTCCGGTCGGCGGCCGACATCTCCGCGACGGAGCGCATCATGCCCGCGTTGCCCCGGATTGTGGTAAGCGGGGAGCGCAATTCGTGGGAGGCGTCCGCGACGAAGCGCCGCTGCGCTTCCAGGGTCTCCCGCAGTTGCAGGTCCGATGCTTGAAGCCGCGAGAGCATGTCATTGAGCGTAACTGCAAGGCGGCCCACCTCGTCGTGTCTGGGTGGGAGCGCGACGCGTCTGGACAGGTCCCCGGAAGACCCGATGGATTCCGCGGTCCGTGTGAGGCGTTCCAACGGTCGCAGGCTACCCCCCACCATCCTCCAAACACCAAAGAGGGCCAGTACGAGGGCAACCAGCAACCCGAGCGCCGCGAGTCCCCTGAGTTGGGCGAGCGCCCGCTCGATGAAGTCGATACTCCGGCCGATCTGGAGGACGCCGACGACCTGCCCATCAACTCTCAGCGGCGTGCTGTACACGCGGACCCTTCCGTCGCTCGTCCTTACCGTCTGGTACGTGGACTCTCCCGAGCCGACCGTTGCCAGAGTCGACTCATCCAGGGGCAGCCTCGTGCTGCTCAACTCGAACGGCGCTCGTACGAGCCTTCCCTCGAGGTCGGCCACCTGGACGAACGTGTCCGCGGAACCGAACGTGCTCGGCGGCGGGATCTCGATTTGCCCGTCGGACCGCTGGCGCGGACCGCGCCCCTGCCGTCGCTCGGTGTCTTCAATAACTTGGGCGGATCGCTCGGTGAGCGATCGGTCGATCTGCCCGGATAGGCTCCGGTCGAGAATGGCGTACACCCCGGTGGTGAAGGCGACCAGCACGACGAGCACGATGAGGCCCACCCACAGGACGAGTCGCGCCCGCAGGCTGTGCGGGACGTGGTGGCGAAGGAGTCCACTCACCGGTTTGCCTCTTTCAGGATATAGCCGGCTCCCCGCATGGTTTGAATAAGGCGCGGCTCACCGCCCGCCTCCAGCTTGTCCCGCAGATACCCCACGTACACCGGCGCGACATGCGTCTCGACCTCCGTGTCGAAGCCCCACACCTGCTCGAGCAACTGGTCCCGGGACAGCACCTGCCGGGGCTGGCGCAGGAACGCGGCGAGCAGGTCAAACTCCCTGGCCGTGAGCACGATCCTCCGGTTCCCGCGCAGTACTTCCCGGCTGTTGAGGTCAGCGGTCAGGTCGGCAAACCGCAGGATATTGCGCGCCTCTGGGCTCCGTCGGCGCAGCAGTGCCCGTACCCTGGCGATGAACTCCTCGTGCGCGAAAGGCTTGACGAGGTAGTCGTCCGCCCCGTACTCCAGCCCGCGCACGCGATCCGAGACCTCGTCTTTCGCGGTCAGCATCAGGATCGGTACGTCGTCCCCGGTTCTTAGCCGCCGGCACACCTCGAACCCGTCCAGCCCCGGCATCATCACGTCGAGGACCACGAGGGCCGGGTGCGTGACGAGCGCGCGTTCGAGGCCGTCGGTGCCGTTGTGTGATCTCGACATCGAAGCCGGCGTACCCCAAGGCGCGTCGAAGGAAGCTCGTTATGCTCTGGTCATCGTCTATGACGAGTACGCGCGGTCTGGACACAACTCCTCCTGGGGCTTGGGGCGATCATGGCGTCCCCAATGATGTCAACACATTATCCCTTAACCCCCGGCGACGAGGAGGATCGTCGCTAGCTGCCTCACTGTTCGGTGTGCATTCATTGCTGTGTCCCTACGTATCGACTTGGATGGAAGGTTGCGCGGTGTTCGGAGACTGCTTCCCCGGGTGGGGAGCGACATCGCCGATACGATGGTATGCGCTCAACTTCAAAGCAAGGTCATTCGAGGATAAGGTAGAGGTAAGAATCCTTGGAAGAGCCGGCGCCTCTGAGCCGATGGGCCGGTGGCTGACCATAGCTACCCCTCCTTGGCGACCGACTGGAATGTGTGGGCGGCGTCTCGTTGTTCCCGTGCTCGCTCGTCGTACGCCAGCTAGTTGAGTGCGTGGCCATCGCGGCACGTCAAAGGTATGAAATACCATGCCGCTGCTCGCACGAAGCGCCGGCTTCTGCCCGGTTCTCGCGTCATCTCCCCCGTTGGCGTTGGGGTATCATATACGGGGGCTAGAGCATGGAAAAGACAAACTTGTTGCACGACGTTGTGTCGCGATTGGAGCGGCTCCCAGAAGAGCAGCGCGCAGCGGCGGCCGGCGTGATACAACGCGAGCTTGATCGTTTGCAGGACGGAGATCGCCGGGACACTCCTGGGCGGGCTGAGCCGAACGAGCGAGCCCGAGGGACGTTGCGCGCCAGTGAGGCGCAGTTGCGTCTTATCGTGCGGCGGATGCCGGCAATCCTGTGGACGATTGACACCGAGATGACGTTCACTTCCTCCATGGGCGCTGGGCTGGCTCTGCTCGGCCTGAAGCCGGACGAGGTCGTGGGAATGTCGTTGCATGACTTCCTTGGGACGGATGATCCGGATTCTCCATCCATACGGGTGCACCTCAGAGCGCTGGCGGGAGAGGCGGTCTCGTACGAATCCGAGGTCGCGGGCCATCCCTTCGAGACAGCGGTTGAGCCCCTGCTGGACCAGGGGCGGATCGTCGGCGCAATCGGCGTGGCGGTGGACACCACGGAGCGCAGGCAGGTGGAGGAAGCCCGGCGGTGGGAAGCCGAGCGATATCGCAGCCTGGTCGCCGCCACAGCCCAGCTCGTGTGGACCGCGGATGCGGCGGGCCGGATTACGTCCGACCTGGCGGCTTGGAGCGCGTATACCGGTCAATCCGAACAGGACGTTCGGGGTTCGGGCTGGCTCCACACCATACACCCGGATGACCGCGAACGGGCGCGTGCGGCGTGGGCAAATGCCGACACGACGCGCCAGACATATGAGACGACGTATCGCGTTCGCCGGCACGACGGGGTCTACCGACATCTGCTTGAGCGCGGGGTGCCGATCCTCGAGTCCGATGGGACCGTGCGCGAATGGGTGGGCACCTGCACCGACATCACCGAGCGGGTGCAAGCATACGAGCTGATGGAAGAGCGGGTGCGGGAGCGGACCCGTGAGTTGTCCACTTTGCTCGAGGTAGCGCACAAAGTCGCATCCACCCTTGAGCTGGAACCGCTGTTGGGGTTAATCCTCGACCAGATCCGGCGGGTGGTGGACTTTACCGGTGCCTCGATCCTGGTCGTGGAAGGGGATCACCTGCGGACGGCGGCGTATCGAGGTCCGATGTCGCAGGTGCAAGCGTCACGGCTTCGGTTCTCTTTGGTGCGTGCTGGCGTGAACTGGCAGACCGTCAAGAACCAGCAACCGGTGATTATCGATGATGTATATGGGGTGGATGTGGCGGCGCGGGCCTTCCGCGATTTGGTCGGCGAGCACTTGCATGGGGACCTGGCATACATTCGGTCTCATATGGGCATCCCCCTTATCCTCAAGGACCGGATGATTGGGCAGTTGACCCTGAGCCACTCCGAACCAAACTATTACACCCGGCACCATGCCGACCTCGCGACCGCGATAGCGAGCCAGGCGGCGGTTGCGATCGAGAACGCGCAGCTGTACAAGCGTGCGGGCGAGCTCGCGGCGCTTGAGGAGCGCGGGCGTCTGGCGCGGGAACTCCTTGAGAAGGAGCAGCTGGAGCGGGAGCTCGAGGTCGCGCATCGCATCCAGCAGGCACTCCTGCCACGTGAGTTGCCCGAGATACAGGGGTGGGAACTCGCGGTCCACTATCGTTCTGCCCGAGCGGTGGGTGGCGACTTCTACGACTTCTACAATTTGCCGGACGGTCGCCTGGGCTTGGTCATTGGGGATGTGGCGGGCATGGGAGTACCGGCGTCCCTGATGATGGCTACCGCCCACAGTATCCTGCGTGGGGCCGCGCAGATGTCGTCCTCCCCTGGGCAGGCGCTGACGCGAGCGAATGATCTTTTGTACCGCGACATGCCCGCCAATATGTTCGTGACCTGCTTCTACGCCAGCCTCGATCCGAAAACCGGGCAGATGCAGTATGCGAATGCCGGACACAATTTGCCGTATCGTGGGCGTGCTGGCGTGGTGGACGAGCTGCGCGCCAGAGGCATGCCGCTCGGGTTGATGCCCCAAATGCGGTATGAGGAACGCACGATGCTCCTGGAGCCCGAGGATACCGTGCTGCTATACACGGATGGCCTGGTGGAGGCACACGATCCGCGGCGAAGGCTCTATGGTGGCTTGCGAGTTCGCGAACTGTTGAGGGATCATCGCTCGAACGGTGAACGCGAGTTGATCGGCAGCTTGCTCAGCGACCTGGAGTACTTCACGGGTCCGTCCTGGGAACAGGAGGACGACCTGACGCTGGTGACGATTCAGTGGCGGCCGAGCGGCGGTGATGTCTCGTAAGGTGCGACGTTAGGCTCTGTTGCTGCCAGCGGTTTGGGCAGGAAGTCTCTTTCGGCGGATATAATCGGTCGAGAGATCAACGGCTGGGACCGACTATGGCTCGGCCAAATGCGAGGGAGTGGGGCGATGGAGTTGCTGTTTGAATGGCTGGGGGCCGTGCTGCTGCTTGGCCTGCTGATGCTGCTGGTGCCCGTCTTCTTTATGCTGATCATCACGCTGCAGTTCCGCATCAGCGGCGAGGGGAGCGAGCCGAGCAGCGGTGACTCAGCGATCCAGCCGGATCCGACGCCACAGGGGCGGGACGCGAGCTAACAACGGCTTATCGGCCCGAGGCGATTCCACCCAGGCGCGGGAACTCGCGCTCGAAGCGCTGCCGCCGGTTCGGGATGCCGATCGGCATCCTCTTGACACTGTCGGACGGTACGGTGGCGTTGAGATAGTTGATCTTCTTGTTGGTTTCCAGCCACAGCTTTTCCAGGCGACCCAGTACCCGGTCGCGCTTCCCGTCCAGATCGGCGATGAGCTCCGCGAAGTGGGTCACGGTGCCCCGATGTATCGCGTCCATCTGCCGCCTGCGGTGCGCACGGTACTCGTCCCAGATGCGCACCGCACGCGCCTCATCGGCGTCGATCTGCTTGGTCAGTTCGATCCAGGGCGGACAGTATCCCGCGTTGCTGAGGATCTTGTACGCCACGCGTGTCTCGGGGTCTTCGTACGGGTTTTCCTCGATCTGCTGGGGGGCACCCTCGCCCTTCAGGTTCTTGAACTTACCCTTGTCGCGCGCCTCCTCGATTCGGCGCTCCACCAGACTTCTCAGGTTCATCGCCCGCTCCGTAGTGCGCGGCCATACAGGGAGGGCTCGATCTGCAGATGGGGGTTGGGTGCCTTCCCCGCTGCCAGGGGGGATGCGATCTGCTCATGCAAGGTCTGGAGCGCCATTTGCTGGCCGATCCACTGGAAGCGGCGCATCGCGATTTCGACGGAGGTCCATTCCCAATTGACATGATCGGGCGTGAGCGCCACGTCGGCGTCGTGGGTGATGAGCGCGCCGATGGAGGGGACCAGGAAAAACGCATCCTCATTGGGCGCGTAAAACGTATTGACGTAATCGATGTTCCACAGGCTGGCGACCGGGAGCCCCGTCTGTGCGCCGACCTCGCGCGCCGCCGCCCACACCGCTGACTCCCGGCGGTTGATACGGCCGTGGACCGCCTGCCAGGTATTGCCCATCGTGAGACCGGGGGTTCGGAGGAGGGTGAGATATTGCACGCGCCCGTTC
Organism: Thermobaculum sp.; assembly: GCA_016782125.1. Taxonomy (GTDB): domain Bacteria; phylum Chloroflexota; class Chloroflexia; order Thermobaculales; family Thermobaculaceae; genus JACDAU01. The sequence goes on along the minus strand of JADDPA010000167.1, from coordinate 7,483 downwards.
CCGGCGGAGAACGGATATACGTCGATTACGCCTCTAGAGAAGATCTTAGGCATAGGGTAGCGGTACCTTCCGGTTACATCTTAAAGATAACAACAGCGCTGGACGGCACGCAAGGAATGCTCGGGTGCTTCGGGCACCGACACGCAGGGGTCCGGACCTATCGCCGAGTCGCCCAATGCTGCTGGATCGCGTTGAGCAGGGCGGCGGCCACGTCGTTGGGCGAACGCCCGGTGGTGTCCGCAACGAGGTGCGCGGCGGCGTAGAGTGGCTGACGTGCCGCAAGCAGCTCGGCCAGCCGCGCCGTGGGATCGGGCGCGTCGAGCAGGGGGCGGGGCTCGTCGTGCGGGCTCTCGTACAACCGCCGGGCGAGGGTGCCCGGGTCTGCCTGCAGCCATATCACGAGGGCGCGTTCCCACACCATGCACCGGCTCTTCGGGTCGAGCACGGCCCCACCCCCCAGGGAGATAACGGACGGTGAGGCATCCAGCGCACGCCGAACCTGGGCAGCTTCGAGCGCGCGGAAGCCAGTCTCGCCGCGTGCAGCGAAGATCCGGTGGATCGCCATCCCCGCCGCACGCTCTACTTCGCGATCGGTATCCACGAAGGGCAGGCCGAGCAGGGTGGCGAGCAGGGGCCCAACGGTGCTCTTCCCGCTGCCACTGAGGCCGACAAGCGCGATGTGACGGGATTGTTCGGTGCGACGGATCATGGGCAATTATGGCACGGCGCAGTGGTCTCGCGGAGGCACGACCAGCGGGAGACTGGCACGTGCGGGAACGCTCAGGAGTGCGCTCATGCGTCGGGAAACTGCCAGCGGGTGGCATCATCCGGAAACCGGCTCCAGCCGCGCGCCGTTCGAGGCCGCAGCCGGAAGATGCCGTCGGTGGCGGGCCGGGGGTGCACGCGGCCATACTTTACGTCCCACGCCTTGATGATGCGGTTGCTCAGGGCGGCGTCGTTGACCGTTTCCAGATCCTCGGCCACACCTTCGAGGATCACCACATCGTCGCCGCTCTCCAGGTGCACGGTGATGGCCGCATTCGCCGCGATGTTGCGGGCCCAGCGGGCGGTCGGTATGCCGTCGAAGTACAGTGCCCCATCCACCCAGACACCCCAGATCGGCGCCACGTGCGGACGACCGTCCGGCCGCGTCGTGGCGAGCCAGTAGTTGCGCGCGCGCTCGATCCGTTCCCGCGCGTGCGGCCAGGGCAGTATGGTTTCCTGATCGGCGGCCGGTGCGTACCCTTGCGGCAGCCGCAACCTGCTTGCTCGTGGCTCGCCCTGGACCTGGGCTCCCGCGTCCTCTGCCATCTGGTTCTCCCTGATGTTTCGCGGGCATGATACCAGCACCCTCGTCAGCATAGGGACCTGCTGGCGTGTGGCATGGATGGCGGCGCGGCCGGATCAACCTTGACCAGGATATTGAGAGTTTGTACGATGTTTTCCGGCGTGTCCGATGGTTTCCGTGCCAGTGTCGCGCAGCGCGAACCAGGGACGATAGGCCGGAGTGGTGGAATTGGCATACACGGTCGACTTAAAATCGACTGCCTGAGAGGGCTTGCGGGTTCGAGTCCCGCCTCCGGCACCCAAACCGAACGCTCAGTCTCATCGTGTCATCGGGACCGAGCTAGCGGCCGGGTGCGCCGACGCTGATTCTGCCTGGGCCGGATGGTCTGGGGACGCGGTGGTGTACGGATCATGTACCGCCTTCATCATGGGCAGGCATGCGATACCGTACGGATAAGAGAGGTCCCCTGCATGGACAACCGAGACAGGGACGATCGAGGACGATCCGGTTCCGATCCCCTGATGCATGAGTCGGGACGGCCGGAAAGAAGGCCTTCAGACTCACCTCCCGCCGAAGAGATGAGGCTTCCCGAAGCAGAGTCAGGGCCGGGAGGGGCAGGGCGTGACTCGACCCAACGCCCGAATGCGCCGATGTGGTCCTTCTGGCAGTCCGCCTTGTACGTGTTCGTGTTAGGCGCACTCTCCATCTTGCTTGTACCTCTCAGCAGCCTCACCAGCCTGTGGTGGATCCTTCCGGCCTGTGGGGTGGCCGTCCCGATCATACTCGCCCTGATCCAGCGGTCCGGTCCGACGGGCGGGAAACGAGATGATAGGAAGGTCAAGGAAACGGAGCTGCTGGAGGCGTTAGCTGAGCGGGGCCAGCTTACCCCGACCACCGCAGCAATGCGGACGTCGCTCACCGTGGACGAAGCGTCGACAATGCTCGAAAGCCTCGCAGGGAACGGTCACCTGGAGAGGCATCTCGACCATGGCACGAAGACCTATGTCCTGAAGGAACAGACCTTGAGCCCGTTGCCCGATGGGACACCCGCGCGTCTGGAGCCGTCGGCGAGCGGCGAGGCGCCGGAGCCACTGGAGGAGCCGCTGAGCGAGCGGGAGCTGGACGTGCTGGCGCTGCTTGCGTCAGGACGGACCAACGCCGAGATCGCCCGCGAGCTGGTCGTCGCCGTTGGCACGGTGAAGTCGCACATCCATAATATCTACGGCAAGCTCGGGGCGAGAAATCGAACCGAGGCCCTCGCACGAGCCCGCGAGCTGAACCTTCTGCCGTAGGCACTCGCTGACCGAACCGAGCAAGCCACAGCCCGCGCCTCAACGGTAGCCCCACCCATCCGGGCCGCCAAAAAACACCCACTAAACCACCACAATCCACCCTTCCGCCGATGCTCCTGCAACCGGTTTAGCCGTACCGTGGCTTTTGCAAGCCGCAAGAGTCACGGAGGAAATGGGAGTTGATTGATCACAAAAGGCACGGGGTGGGCGTCAGCACGAGAACGGTCCTAGTGGCCGTTCTTGCCCTGACCGCGGGTTTCGTCGCAGGGATCGTACTATCCGAGATCATCGGCATCATCGGGTTCTTGTTGTTCAGCCGTGACGTCGGGATCCGGTATCTCCCGATTCTGCTCGCGGTCGTGTGTGCAGGCGCCGCACACCGCGTGGAGATTGGAACCCGTCGCTGATCCGGATAACCAGGGCACAGGCAAAAGGAGAGACAGCAGGATGCGTATGACGCGGAGAAGGTTTGGGCATGGGAGCGGTGGGCACGGCGTCGTTGTGTCTATGTTGCACGGCCGGGGCGCTCACGATAAGGCCGTGGGAGGCGATAGAAAGGGGTTCGGCGCTCACCGGCAAGGTGCTGTCCAGTGAGCGAGCTCTGCCGGAGCCGTTCAAGGTGCCACTGCCGGTGCCGCCGGTGCTGCGGCCGGTTCGGAGCGACGCCACGACCGACTACTATGAGATCACGCAGAAGGTGGCCCAGCAGGAGATCCTGCCTGGGGTACCAACCGAGATCTGGGGCTACAACGGCGTCTTCCCCGGTCCGACGATCGAGTCGCGCAGCGGGAGGCGGGTGGTTGTCCGCCACCGCAACGAGTTGCCGATCCCGACCGTGGTGCACCTGCACGGCGGCAAGACCCCGCCCGAGCACGACGGCTACCCGACGGATCTGGTGCTTCCAGTTATCGGCTGGGACGCCGGACACAAGGGGCACGCGGCGATGGGACAGATCAGCCATGGGGTCAGGGAGTATGTCTATCCGCTCGACCAGCCGGCCGCGACGCTGTGGTACCACGACCATCGGATGGACTTCACCGGTCCCCAGGTCTATCGCGGGCTGGCCGGGTTTCACCTGGTCCACGATGCAGCAGAGGACGCGCTGCCGCTGCCCAGAGGGGACCGAGATATTCCGCTGATGATCGGCGACCGGGCTTTCGCGGAGGATGGCTCGCTGCGGTATCCCTCGATCGACCCACGCTGAAGGGGGAGCCAGGCGTGGAAGGTGACTACATGCGCGGCGTGCTTGGCGATGCCATCCTCGTGAACGGGGCACCCTGGCCCTATCTGGAGGTGTCCAACACGCGCTACCGCTTTCGGATCCTGAACGCATCCAACGCGCGCCGGTACAAGCTAGCGCTGGACCCGCCGCCGTCTGAAGGACCATCGTTCGTCCAGGTCGGCAGTGACGTCGGCTTGCTGGGGCAGCCAGTCCACCATGAGCAGATCGAGACCGCGCCGGCGGAGCGGTTCGACGTGGTGATCGACTTCTCGGCGTATCCGGTCGGCACGGCGGTGACCCTGGTAAATCAGTTCGGTCGCGGGACGGTGGGGCAGGTGATGCGGTTCATCGTCGCGCGCGCCGCCAGGGAAGAGAGCGACGTATCGTCCCGGCTCGTGGATTTCGAACCGCTGAGGCGCGAGGATGCCACCGTCACCCGGAAAATGCGGTTCAACCAGGGCGATCGTGGGATGTGGAGCATCAACGGCGAACCGTTCGATCCAGAGCGGATCGACGCCCAGCCGAGCCTCGGCGCGACCGAGATCTGGCAGATCAGCACCAACGCCCACCACCCGGTGCATCTGCACCTGGCCCACTTTCAGGTGCTCTCACGCCGGACCAACCGAAGCGGTGGGGAGGCGGGCCCGTATGACGCCGGTTGGAAGGACACCATCGATCTAGGATCGGGCCAGAACGCGGAGATCATCGCGCGGTTCGACGGCTACCGGGGACGCTACGTATTTCACTGCCATAACCTGGAACACGAGGACATGGCGATGATGGCCAACCTGGAGGTGGCCTAACGGTCAGGGGGTAGAGCCGGCGCTGCGTTGGGCAGGTCCCTCAATAGAAGATCGGGACTCCCTTTGTGGTTGCGCCGCCGGCTCGCCCATCCGAGGCAGTCCATCGAACCCCTGACGCCCGCTCGTGGATGAGGTGCGAGCCGGCGGCGCTCACCAGTTGGTGTAGGAGTTGTCGAGGCGGCGCAGGTGGGGTGGCTCCGTCATCTGGAAGGGGTACTTCTTCGCGGCCTCGCGGTCGAACTCTAGGCCCAGGCCGGGCGCGGTCGGCGGCAGCAGGTAGCCATTCTCCCAGACCGGCTGACCAGGCACGACATCCTGGAGCGCCGCACCAGTCCTGCGGGGTTGCTCCTGCACCCCGAAGTTCGAGGTGGCAAGGTTGAGGTGCAGGCAGGCGGCGGACGACACGGGGCCGAGCGGGTTGTGCACCGCGAGCCTGATGTAGTGCGTCTCGCACCAGCCCGCGATCTTGCGCGCCTCCGTAAAGCCGCCCACGAGGCAGAGGTCGAGCCGGCAGTAATCGATCCACTCCTCCTCGATGAGCTGGCGGAACGCCCATTTTGAGCCGAACTGCTCTCCTGCGGCGATGGGCACGCTCGTTCGCCCGCGCAGGGTCTTGAACGAATCGGGGTTCTCGGAGCGCAGCGGATCCTCGATGAAGTACGGGCGCAACGGCTCTACCTCACGGCAGAGCGTCAGGGCATCGCTAAGGTCGAGCCGGGTGTGGACGTCGAAGCAGATATCGATGCTGTCGCCGACGGCCTCGCGCACGGCGTGGAACTCCCGGATGGCGGTGCGGACGGCCCACCCGGGCTCCAGCACATCGCCGTGCGACGGCAGTCCCCAGCGGACGAACCTCCAGCCCTCCGCGGTTGTTTGCTGGCACGACTCGACGAGGGAGGCGATGTCCTCACCACCACCGATGTTGTGGGGGTAGCAGACGACGCGGTCGCGCACGAGTCCACCGAGCAGGTCGTAGACCGGCACGCCGAGCGCCTTGCCGCGGATATCCCACAGCGCGATGTCGATCGCGGAGATGGCCGCGGAGAGCACGAGCCCGGCGGGGAAGAAGCCACCCCGAAAGAGGGTCTGCCAGAGGTGTTCGATCCGGGAGGGATCCTGACCGATGAGGAGCGGCTTGAAGTGTTCGAGCGCCCCCATCACGGCGAGCTCCCGGCCGGTGAGCCCGGCCTCGCCGACGCCGGAGATGCCCGCATCGGTGTCGACGACGACGAAGAGGAAGTTGCGGTGGCCACCCCACACCGGGTACGCCTCGATGTTCGTGATCTTCATGGGGGTGCCTCCTCTGGCGAGCTGTCGTACGCCGGATGATAGACGGAAGGCGGGTGGGAGTCAAGCGCGGATGCCGGCTGGAACCTGCGTTCTGCCCGGACCACGCGGCGACTATCGCGGTGGATATGGCGTTCTGCCCGGCGGATCACGGGCGGAAAGGGCCAAAGCGGGGCGTGGCTGGGAAAAAAGCGTACCGAAATCGGGTGTCTGCGTGGCTATATAAGTAGAGGATATTAGAACGGATGTTCTATAGGAGGGAGTTGTTTGGCGGAGGCAGGACCGTATGAGGAGTACTACTCCCCATCGGAGCTACGGCGGCTCCGGCGCACGGGCGGCGCTCGGGGGGTGGAGGCGGAGGTGGACGCGGCGCGCATGGTCGTCATGCGGCTGATGGAAAGCGGGCAGGCTGAGGAGCGGCCGGAGGTGCTCATCCGCGCGCTGGAGGCGGTGATCCACGCGATGCGGGTGCAGCACCAGATCGGGGGCGGTGCGACGAACAACTTCGTCGAGGCCGCGGACCGGATGCTCGCGGAGATCGGCCTGGGTGGTGAGTCGTAGAGCGGCCGCGGCGGGAGTGGTCGTCAGGTGTTCACAGAGGGCGCACAGCGGGGCGTCCGGCACGGGCGTTGAGTTGAGCGCCCCCACGGCGGAGAGGGGGAGGGTATAGATAAGCACGCGACCGAGGTGGGCGAGCGCGTGGCGCGGCGGCTTCGTCTGCTGCGGCCGGAGCCCAAGGCCGAGCTGCCATCTGCGCTCGACGATGAACCGTGCTGTGTGTACGGGCTGATGACCCGCGCGACGCTCGATAACCTCGCGAAGGATGTGGACGAGTTGAAGACGCGCGTCAACGCCTTGCTGTGGGGCGTTGGCAGTGCGGTCGTCATCGACATCGTGATGCGATTGGCGGGACAGTGAGCACCCTGCGGGAGGTGCAGACGGATATCGGCGCGTACAGCCGGACGCTACTGCCCGGGCAGGCGCTGCGCCCGTACCAGCTGGAGGTCGCGCGGGAGATCGCAGGGGCAGTTGGGCGCGGGGGCGAGCAGTTCGCGGTGGTGTTCAGCAGACAGGCGGGCAAGGACGAGACGCTCGCGCAGACGCTGGCGTACGTGCTCACCCGCTACCGGCTGCGCGGCGGCTCGGCGGTGGTGGTATCGCCGACGCTGCGGCCGCAGGGGATGCTCACGCGCCGCCGCCTGCTGGAGCGGCTGGACAACCCGCTCACCGATGGGCTGGTCCGCACGGAGGGGAACGCGGTGGTCGTGGGGCGGGCGCGGTGTGCCTTCCTCTCCGCCGCGCCCGGCGCGAACGCCCGGGGGGAGACGGCCTCGCTGCTCTTGGTGTGCAACGAGGCGCAGGATGTGGACCCCGCCCGCTGGGACGCCGTGTTCGACCCGATGGCCGCATCGACGAACGCGACGACGGTGTTTCTGGGTACGGTGTGGACGCCGCGCACGCTGCTCGCGCGCCAGGTGCGGCACCTGCACGCGCTGGAGGCCGAGGATGGAAAGCAGCGGGTCTTCCGGGTGACGTGGGAGCGCGTCGCCCAGGACGTGTTAGACGACAATAGAAATGTCCGGTGCATGAC
>JADDPA010000120.1 GCA_016782125.1 Thermobaculum sp. | reverse complement strand
GGTAACCTTCGCGGCGTTCAGGATGATGACGCCCAGGCGCCAGTAGGAGATGTAGACGCGCCGCCCTTTGTTGGGGTGAGTGGCGACGTGAATGTCATGTACCCAGTTGCTACCGTAGCCCGGACCGTAGGGGTCGGCCTTCGGGTTCCTGTATCGTCCAATCTCCTTCGGCTTCCAGACCGACCCGCCCTTCGTACCAGAGATGTCGAGGACGCGCATGTCCTTCGTGTAGTTCGCGGCGACGTAGATATATAGCCCGTTGCCATTGCCGTCCTTCTCGACGAAGAGGTTATGCGTGTCGCACCAGTTGCTGCCGAAGTGCTGGCTCTTCTTGACTGGATACTTGGGGCTGGTCACGTCGATGATGACAACACCGCAATAGCCGGCGGTGCGGCTACGCTCGAGTGCGAGCGCGATGTACTGCCTCGTGCCTCTCCGGAAGTGCTGGATGTCCTGCACCCGCGTGTAGAGCGCTCCGGTAGTCGCCCACTTGAGCCGCCGCAGCACGACCGGCCGGGCGGGATTGGTGACCTCGTAATGCGTGTATGCTCCGCGGTATGCAGCGCCCTGGACCACGAAGCTGCGGGTGCCCACCTTGTACACGTCGAGGTCCGTGTTGTCACACAGGCCGTTGTTCACCGCGGCAGTGAACTGCATCCGATAGGCGCGCCCTGTCCGGTTGATGTCTTCATCGCAGGTCGCATCTCCGGTGATAATGGACGCGGAAACCTCGCCATCGGTCGTGCGGTGGTGGTTATAATGCCCATCCTACTCCTCGTCGGGAGCCACCACGGGCTTGTCGGGGGCGGCTCTCAACTCGCTGGAGCTTGAGCGTTGCCTCGAGGCGTTCCTGCTGCCACCCTCACGCAGTGCGAGCCCATCCAGGGGCGCCGCGGAGACCAGCAGCGCCACGAGCAGCACCGCGGTCATCATCTTCGTCAACATCGTCTGACCCTCCAATCCATTTCTGCAGCCAACACCGTCCGTGCATTTCGTCACGCGCTCACCTCCAATCTCTCCGCCGAAACTCCGTCCCCTGGAGGCGGTCCGGTGATCTCGACACCATACCGAGCCGCTGTTGTCACGAGCTGCTCGACCCCCGCCGGCTCCTCGGAATCGGGCCACTCCGCGACGTAACCCTCAAGTCCGGCCGGTGCAAAGATGTGGAGCATTCTGGCCCGCTCGGACTCCACACAGTAGAAATGCTCTCGTCCTCGCGGCAGGACCGCGGACATGCCCGTCCTTAGGTCGAGTTTCGTACCTGCGACGTGAAAGCTCACGTGCCCATCCAGGACGTACACGACTTCGTCCTCGCGCGTATGGAGATGCCGCGGGGCTTCTCCGCCGCGCTGTACTGTCCGCTCGATGATGGCGAGCGATCCGTGTGTGTGCTCACCAGCGACCAGAACACTGGCCCGATCCACGCCTCCTCCATTCACATGACACCATCCCTTGTCTCGCTGTACTGTCAGTCAAAGCTCACCAGATGCCGGTGATCCTATGACCCTATATTGCGGGCATGCGAGCGCTGGTCCCACTTACGCTACCCTCACAGTTACCCTTACAGTCAGCGGTAAGTTCGTATCGAGAGTGGCCAAGCTGGGATGAGTGGATCTGTCGGAGATAGTGCGTCGCCCCTTCTGGCGCATGAACTACGCGCTCGGGTCGCATTGCAGCAGAGCAGGCGGGCACGCCCAAGCGGAAACGCCGAAACGCGATGAGGATCCGGAGAAGTTGACCAAGGGGCCAGCCTTGGCGGGAGTGCCTCGGTATTGGCGCACCACTCCCACCTTAGGGCTGAATGGGTATCAGCGCTGTATCTGGTCACCACATACACGACTAGGTCAGGGCGGTCAATCGCGGGGCTGTAACCCCAACCAAGGGTGCGCGCAAAACTGGGGGCAAGAACGCGGCTGTGACCAATGCCTCCGGGCCGTCCGCGTGCGCGCTCGTTGGATGCGCGATATACGCACACTCCGGCTTCAACGACAAGCGCGGGTCTTCAACGATTGCTCTGTACGAGGCCCGATATCGGCTTGACGGGCAGACAGCCTACCGGCGACGTGCGACCAGTGGGAGCTCGTCCAGCTTGCTCTCCTGGCAGACGACGGCGAGCACGTCCCCATCCCGTATGCGTTCCTCCGGTGCAGGGGCGGCGATCGTCTCGTCGCCCCGCTGGATCGCCAGGGCAATAAACGCCGGATCTGCCGCGCTCAGCCGGAGCTCATCGAGCGTGTGTCCCACCCACTCATCCGGCGCGAGGAGCTTATTGATGCCAACCTGGCTGCTCAGCTCGATGTGCTCCGTAATCCCGGGTGCCCGCAGGCTGCGAGCAAGCATCTCGCCGCTGGACTCTTCGGGATAGATTACGTCGTGTGCGCCGACTCGCTGCAGGATGATGCCGTGTAGCCGCGTGGTGGCCCGGGTTATTACGCGGCGCACACCGGCCTCGAGAAGCAGCGTCATAGTCAGGATGCTCGCCTCGATATCCGCACCGATCGCCACCACCGCGACGTCAACCTCGTCAAGGCCAAGCTCTTTCACATCCGCGACATCGTAAAGTTCCGTCTGCACCACATGCGTCAGCTCATCTTTCGCGTGTTGGACCTGTTCCTCCTCGCAGTCAATGCCGTACACTTCGTGCCCCCACCCTGCGAGCGTCCTCGCTACTGTCAGGCCGAAGCGGCCCAGACCGATGACGGCGACCTGCTGCACCAGCTTGTCCCGTTCGTGCATGTCCTGTCTCCTACGCGTCTACCCCTGCCCCAACTCGAACCCGTTATCCGATGCGCACCGGCTCACTCGGTGGACGGAAGCGTGCCTCCCGCTGTCTTGCCGTGAGCGCGACGGCGATCGTCACCGGTCCCAGTCGTCCTACGAACATGGTCAGCGCAAGGAGCAGTTTGCTTGGTGCTGAAAGCTCCGGCGTTACCCCCGTCGAGAGGCCGACCGTACCGAATGCCGAAGTCACCTCGAAAAGCAGGTGCAGGAACGGCGCGCGGAGGCTCCCGCCCTCGATCAGGCTGATGGCCAGCGCGATGTTCGCGACGAGCGCCATCGCCAGAAAAGCCACAGCCAGCGCTTGCTGGACCTGGTGCATGACCAGTCGCCTGCCGAGCAGTGTGGTCTCGCATCGGCCCCGCAGCGTGCTCCACACCGCAGCAAGCAGCACAGCAGAGGTCGTGATCTTGATGCCACCAGCCATCGAACCTGGCGCGCCGCCAACGAACATCAGCCCGAGCAGGAAGAAGAGCGTGCGATCGTCGGACTCACCGAAGTTCCAGGTTGTAAACCCGGCAGTCCGCGCCGCTGCAGAGTGGAAGAAAGCGTTGAGTAGTTGCACTCGTGCCGGAAGGTCGGCAATGCTTGCCCTATTCTGCCGCTCGCTCACCATCACGACCACCGTGCCCGCGAGCAGCAGCACCGACGTACCGATGAGCACGAGCTTGCTGTCGAGGGTCATCCTCCGCCATCGGCGCGCATGATGCATGTCTGCCGCCACCAACAGGCTGAGACCACCCGTGATGATCAAGCCGGCCACCGTAAGCAACACGACTGGGTCGGCGCGAAAGCTCGACAGGCTGCGATACTCGCCGAAAAGATCGAAGCTGCCGTTCGTGAAGGCCGAAACCGAGTGAAATACCGCGAGCCAGAGACCGTACCCCACCCCGTACCGCAGCGCGAAGCGTAGCCACAGCAGTAGTGCGCCGATGGTCTCGGCAGCCAGGGCCAGGAGAACTGCGCGCCGCACCAGACCTGCCTGACCACCAAGACGCGTTGCGGTTCCGGTCTGCTGCATGACGAGCCGGTGACGCAGGCTCAGCCGACCATGGGAGAAGAATCGCAGCATCATAACGCCGACCACGAAGCCCAACCCACCGAGCTGCATCAGCACCAGGATCACGGCCTGACCGAACGGGCTCCAGTGTCCGCCGGTGTCCACCACCACTAGACCGGTGACACACACGGCCGACGTGGCGGTGAATAGTGCGGTCAGGAGATCGCTTCGCCCCTCCTGCGCGCTCGCGGGCAGCAGGAGCAGACCGGAACCGACGACAATAAGCAGTGCGAAGCTGCCCACCAAGAGTGCCGATGGATGCGGCGACGTCCGAGGCAAGCGGCGAAAGCGTCGCCGCAGGCGCAGGTGCACCGGTTGCGTGTTTCGCGTTGGCCGCCTCACCCCCACCGCGACATCTCCGTATCACCTATCCCGCTATACCCCGATACCTACGTGATTATTGTCAGCAACGGCTATGCACAGGCAGGCTGGCTGGAATGGTATATACGACAAGGTAGTCCCGATGCGCAGTACAGCCATCACCGGCAATTGACGAATCACCATGAGCCGAGCCTGCAATTCGCCACACACTTATTCGAGACTGCTTGTCATGTCGATTGCCATCCACACGCCCCTCGGTGAACGACGCAATTTCTCGAACCTGAGCCACAGTTTCTCGTTGCATAGCCTGCCCGCCGGCACCTGTGCGCCTTGGGCTACCGGTAACGTCGCATCGGCCGGAGTAGAATGGGCATCGTGAACAATCGGCGTGCTTCGACCAACAATAGCACACAGTCAACTGATCCGCGCTGGTCGGGCGGACGCTGCGGTGCTTGAGCATCATCGCACAGCGATATGACCCTCTGCGCTTTCAGTGTCGTCTACACGTCGACGGCCGGTATGGTCCCATATCCAACGCCCAGTCCCGCGTACCACAGCTCCGAGGATCACCCACGCCCAATATCCCAAGAAAAAATCTCTACCGCGTACACTGAGCAGCGTCAACTGCCCTAAGCCACTAAACCTGCGACAATCGCAGCTCGAGTACCCGCCGATCAGGCAATGACAGGCGACAAAATCAGACGTCGCATGTCGAAAGACACTATACTGTTGCGCGCACGCATGCACGCATGGGGGATGAGTAGTTGGAACGATCGATGGCGGCGGTGGTGCAGTATGGCTCACAACCCGGCGAGGTGGAGCTGCGGGACGTACCGGTGCCTGACGTTTCGGACGGCACGGTACTGCTGCAAGTGGCGGCAGTGGGTGTTTGCGGGACTGACGTGCATCAGCTCTATCACACGCGCAAGTCATCCACTGGGTTGCCGGTCACACTGGGTCACGAGTTTGGGGGCACCGTCGTGGCGGTGGGCTCGGCGATAGGCGCGTCAAGACAACATCGCTTTCGGGAGGGCGATCGGGTCGTGTCCGAGACGGCAGAGTACATCTGCGGCACGTGCGCGTACTGCCGAGCCGGGCACTACAACGTCTGTCCCCATCGTCGCGGGTTCGGCTTTCGCGCCAACGGGGCAATGGCGGCGTACGTGCGGGTACCGGAGCGCTGCCTGCATCAACTACCGGACGGTTTGGACCTCGAGCTGGCTGCGCTAGCGGAACCGTGCTGCGTGGCGTACAACGCGATAGTTGAGCGCTCGCGGGTACGGCCGGGCGATTCGGTGCTCATACTCGGACCGGGACCCATCGGCCTGCTCTGCCTGGCGATGGCCCGCCTCAGTGGCGCGGGCACAATCGTTGTTGCAGGCCTCACTTCGGATGCGGCGAGGCTGGCGATGGCCCTCGATCTCGGCGCCTCACAGACCGTGGATTTGCAGTTGGAAGACCTCGCTGAGGTTGTTCGCAGCATCGGCGATGGTCATGGAGTGGACCTTGTTGTAGATGCATCGGGCTCATCCCGGGCGCTGGAGACGGCGATGCTGGCGGTTCGTCCGATGGGGCACATTACGAAGGTTGGATGGGGACCGGAGCCCCTCAACGCCTCCCTCGATCCGATCGTTGCCAAAGCCGCGACACTGGCTGGTTCGTTCAGCCACGCCTTCAACACCTGGGAGCGCGTCATCGCGCTACTGGGGTCCGGTACGCTCGACGTCGCACCACTTGTAGGCCTCCAGGCGCCGCTCACCCGGTGGCGCGAGGGCTTTGAGGCGATGCACGAGGGTCGAGTGGCGAAGGCGGTGCTGCACCCGTGAGCTTCGACACCGTGCCCAACGAGGTGGAGGCTCCGAGGTGTGCGGACTACGGCCTCGCAGCGTACAGTTTTCCAATTACGTGCGGCTTGGCCTGGTGGGACGGCGTGAGTGTGCAGACGCAACGCCTCGACGCGTACGGCCTCGTGTCCCTCGCCTCGGCGTGGGGGATGACAAAGCTGGAGATGCCGCTGACCGCACTACTTCCGGGTGCGTCTGGTGCCGACCTCGATAGGTTCCGGGAGACCCTGCAGGAAGCCGGCCTCTCCCTGACGGTGGACAGTGGCGTAATTGATGAGCAGGCGCTGGCTGCGCTCCTCCCGCTCGCAGCGCGAGCCGGGGCTCGGATCGTACGGGCCATGCCAAGTGATGTTCTCGAAGGTGCGCGGGCGGGTCTGGAAGTTGGTTGGGCGGCGTATTTGGCGGAGTTGTGCCACCGGCTCGATCGATTGAAGCCCTCCCTGGAAGCGCATGACCTGGTCCTCGCGATTGAGAACCACCAGGATGCCACGTCCGACGACCTCCTCACGCTGTGTGAGGCGGGCGGTGAGCGGGTCGGCGTTACCCTCGATGTCGCGAATCCGCTTGCCGTTGGCGAGGACCCGCTGGCATTTGCACACAAGGTCGCGCACCGAGTGCGCAACGTTCACCTCAAGGATTATCGCGTGTATCCTACCGAGTCCGGGTACCGCCTGGTGCGCTGTGCCCTCGGTGAAGGGGCAGTGCCGCTGAAGGAGCTGATCCGCCTACTGCGGGAGCTCGCGCCTGGCGCTCCCCAGCATGTCGAGCTCGCGGCGCTCCAAGCGCGCCATATCCGCCTCTTCGAGGACGAGTGGTGGAACGGTTATCCGCCTCGTGATGTTCGCAGCCTCATGCCGGTATTGCGGCTCGTCGCCTGCCATGCGTGCCCACAAGGGGAGGATTGGCGAACGCCGTGGGAGCGCGGCGAACCAGCCGAGGCGATCGTGCAGTACGAGCGTGAGCAGTTCGAACAAAGCGTCCGGTTCCTGTGCGGCGAGACGGCGAGCCGCCCCATGCCCAATGAGAGTGGTGAAGCGCAACCAGCCAACACGCACGAAGCCTGAGCTGTCCGTAAACGAGGAGGAGCACATGGCGAGTACCGGCACGCACGCGGTGATGCCGAAGCCATACGTGGTTGGGACCGAGCAGTTCGATGTTGCCGATCCCGGACCTGAGCAGGTGCTTATTGAGACGGAGGCCAGTGCGATTAGCGCAGGGACGGAGCTGGCCATCTACACGGGCGTGCACCAGTGGCTGGCGGACCCGAGCCGCACCTGGCCGAAGTTTCCGTTCGTCCCCGGATACAGTGCAGTTGGGCGCATCATCGCTGTTGGGGAGGCGGTAGACATATTCGCCCCCGGGCAGCGCGTCATTTACGCTGGTCGACACGCGAGCCACGCACTCGTGGATCTCGGAGCCGCGTCACCCCTCATCGCTCCAATCGCCGACCAGGTACCCGCGTCGGCCGCTGCGTGTGCTCCACTTGCCCAGTTCCCGCTGGCTGCGCTCGTTCGAAGTGGTCAGGCACTCGGGCAGTCGGTCGCGGTGCTTGGCCTTGGCATGATCGGCCAGCTGACGCTTCGCCTGTTCGCCGCCGCCGGTGCCTATCCGTTGATCGGTATGGATCCCGTCGCCTTCCGCCGGGAGCGCGCACTGGCTGCTCCTGGCGTGCAGGCGCTGGATCCGGGTGCAGGCGACGTACTAACTCTTCTACGTTCTCTGAATGACGACGCGCTACCGGACATTGTTGTGGATGCCACGGGCGTTCCCTCTGCCGTTAACCTTGCGATGTCGGCGGTAAGGGACGGCGGCAAAGTGATCATGGTCGGCAGCCCGCGGGGCATCGCGGGGGACGTCGACTTCTACCACAACCTGCATGGGCGCTCGATTTCCCTGATTGGCGCTCACGGTTCATCGATCGGCGCAGAACCGCGCGAGGGCTTTCCCTTCACCCGCAAACGCGCCCTACGCCTCATCGTACACCTGTTGGAGAGTGGCAAGCTACGGGTGGATGACCTGATCTCCCATCACGTCCATACCAGTGATATAGGCAGAATGTACGAGGGCCTGCTCAACCGTCCCGAGAAGTTTCTCGGGGTCACGCTCCACTGGCGCTGAACTGAGACGCGCACGGCGTAACAGCCGTGACCTGACCGTCGCGGCTCTCCGTGGCTACCCCCCAGACATCGTCCAGCCGAAGCGGCCCAGACAGAGCTTCCAAGAGGTTTGTGACCGGTCGAAACGGGCTACGGAAAGGTTGTGAACGAACTAGCGCCAATCAGTCGCAGCGTTACACGCCTATGCTCTGCAGATACCGCCGGCTGACTGTCACGCTCTCGAGAGCCGTCGCTTTCTGGGTCACGTCCGTCTCGGCTATCACCCAGCCGCTGAAGCCCGCCTTGGCAAGGACGCCGAACAGCGAGGGGAAATCAACAGAGCCTTCTCCCAGCTCGGCAAATACGCCGTTCCGGTTGAACGTCCGGTAGTCCCAGCCCTCGTCCCGGCCACGGGCAACCACCGAGTCGTGCACGTCCTTCAAATGCATCGTTCGAATGCGGCTAGCGTACGTTCGGGCGAATTCAAGCACGTCCGCGCCGGCCCACGCGAGATGACCCGTGTCCGGACCCAGAAACAGAAGGTCGGGGTCAGTTACGGAGAGCAGGCGGTCTACTTCCTTGCGTGTTTCGATTACCGTGCCGACGTGGTTATGAAAGCAACTCCGCACATCGTACTCCCGGGTGAGCGCCGCCACTACATTCAGCGTCGAACCGAAGCATTCCCACTCCGCGTCGGTCATCCCATCTTCCGCGCGTACGTGTCCGGCAAGTTCGCTACGAGTCTTACCACTAGGTGTCACGTAATCGAAGCCGCTCGCGGCCACGTACAACTCGGTGCAGCCGAGTGCCTGTGCGAATCGCGCCTGCTGCTCGGCCGCGCTGAGAATAGTCTCGCGCTGGTCTTCACGCCAGAACTCGGCACTGAAATACCCGGGCGCCGGTCGAAGCCCATGTTTCGTATATAGTTCCATGGTCTGTTCCGCGGTGCGGCCGTTCTTCGGCCCCGCCGGTGCTCCGTCGTAGCCGGCTTGCGCGATGTCCTGAAGGATCTGTTCTTCCGGGTATGTGCTATTCCACGTGATCTGGCCGCAGCCAACAAAGATGCCGTTCATGGACAACTCCTGATACATGAAAATGCGTGGCGTCCACGGCTGCCCTGTAACGCCACTCATGTTGACTATGAGAACGGAGTCTAGTCCATTGGCAGGAGATCGTCAAATGATCGATCGGAAGAGAGACGGCGGACAGTTTTGGCACAACGCAAATCAAAACTGGACCGAGAGAGGGCTCCGGGTCCGCCGCGCTTTCGGTCGCTCCGACCGGCAAGCAAGCATCCGCTTGGCGTATCAGGGTGCGGACTGCAGAACCGCCGAGTTTTCCGACAGCGACTCTGATGCCAGCGCGCGGCCTCGGTTCCAGGTGCGCCAGTCGCCCCGCGAACGGCGCCCAGCGTCCTGCCGAAGCACCTCGATAAGCCTGGAACGATCTGATGCCGCGAGCATCGGTATTCCTTCGATCAGCGCAGGTACGGCATCATCGCTGAGGGAAGCGGCGTACGCAGGATCAAATCGTTTACCTGTGGCGGCGCGCTCAATATTCGTCCGAGCAATGTAGGCATCCGGATTAATCCCGTTCAGAACCGCGAGGAAAAGGAATCCGGTTACCAGCTCTCCGAACGCGAACCTGCTGCGGCGGCCCCGCAGGACTGTCATGAGGAGCCACACGAATACCAACGCCAGCCAGCTCATGAACACCGTGGTATACAGCCGGAGCTCCGTCAGCCCAAACTCCTGCTGATAGAGGCGCATGCGTACGAGCGCCGATGCCATGATTATGAACAGCAACCCCACTAGTGCGCTGGCGAGCAATCGAAAGTTGCGTAACGTCGCGCAACTCTCCTTCCGCAACACCCATTCGCCGATGAGCAGGAGAGGGAGGACGAGCGCTGCCACTGCGACAAGCTCGAAGAAGCCGCGGCGCGCGTATGCGGCATAGGTCCAGGCCGATGATGACTCCACCAACGCTGCTCCGCCAAACAAGTAGCCGATCTGCACCAGCACGAAGATGAGAAACAGCAGGTCAACGAGCCCGAGCACGATGCTCATTTCCACTATGCCGAGCGAGAGCGCGCCGGGACTGCGACGTATCGGGTTCCGCACGCCACCCGACAGAAGCGCCTGCCGTAGGTAGCCGCCAGCGAGCCACGCCCAGAGAAAAAATAAAAAGCCGTGGCTGAGAACCGCGCTCACGTCCCACGCGAACAGCTCAACCACGAGACTCCCGAACACCGCGTCCGCGGCGGCAAAAAGGCAGCCGAAAAGCAGCACTTAACGGCAACCCTATCGCCAGACCACGCGCGACGGCGGCCATCTGTGGAGACCACCGATGGCGGGACAGCCGGCTTCGATCGATGTCGCTGAGCACGAGCGCGAGTGGTCCGATCCCGCTACCGACAACGGTCGCACCCATACCGATCAGATAATCCGTGGCGCCCGCCACCCGGACTCTCCCAGCACGTGAGCGCGTTGCAGCGATGCCGAGCGCGACTCCCACCGCAAGGATATTGAGTGCCACAAGAGTCGACGAATCGCGCCAGGCAATGGCGGCAGAGAACAATATGGCTGGCACCAGCAACCATCAGCCGCCCCCTGCGAGGTGGACGCGATTCCAGCGGGCGACGGCGAGGAGACCCGCAATGAGGGCTACCGCCCAGAGCGCCGCATTGAGGCCCCACGGAATCGCTCGTAGCAAGCTATCGCCAAGCAATCCTAATACGATGGCCGCCGTGACGATACCGCCTGCTACTTTCGATCGAGCCTCCGGAGCCATGTGGGCGGTCGACACCGCTACTTGGGCCCGATGATCAGGATTACGGAGCCGGTCGCCTGCACCGGGTATGACTCCGCCACCGGACCGTCGAACCACGCCCGAACTCGGAGTCCCTGCCGGAGATCCTTCGAGGATCCCACGGTAATACCTCCAGCCTCCTGCTTCAGGATACGGATCTGTGCACGGATGTTCACCTGCGCCTTAGCCGAGCCGGATTGCCCCGCCGGGTCCTCCTCGATCCGGAGCGCCACAAGGGTGTTACCACCGGGTGCCTGATCTGACGCATCGCCGCTGGACACCGGCTTGTCCGGGTCGCCCGCGTCCGGTTGGCGCGCGCTCGCCGTTCCGTAGACCAGGTCCGTAATCTCTCCCGTGATGTCAGGCGCTGCGGTCGGTACGGATGTGCCTGCATTTGCCGGGTCGTTCCCGCCGAACAGTGACGTGGTGCGCGGGACCATCCAGAACATCGCGGCCGCGACCGCGAGTAGTGTAAGCCCGGCTGCCACCAGCAGCCCAAGTCGATGGTCGCGTCGTGCGTGCTGTGCGAACACCTGGTACCTCCTGTGTAGCCCCGCAGCTCCTACAACTCTGGGACCGCCTATCGATCTACCTACATCAACGACGCGCAGGCGAGAAAGTTCTCGACCCAAGCTCGTCGCTGTCGTGCGGACCAGAGACTACAGCATCCTCATTATTGAGCGGTCCACTTCGGTGCGCAGTGACTACGGCGCGGCGCAATTGCCCTTGATCGCAAGCGCGAAACTATATAACATATAGACATATAAATAAGTGTACAAGGATAGTGACGGATGGCACCCACTGATGCGCCGATGGAGGCACTGCTCGATACGTACAAGGCTCTTGCGGATGAGACGCGGCTCCGAATTCTCGGCCTGGTGGCAGAGCGGCCCCATAACGGGCGCCAACTCGCTGATGCGCTAGGGATCACGCAACCTGCAGTCTCTCATCACGTCGAGAGACTCCGGCGGGTCGGGCTACTGCGGGAACTGCGCGAGGGGAAGGAGCGCGTGTACGGCCTGAACCGGGAGCGACTTTCCTCCCTGGCCCGCGAGCAGCTCGCGCAGACGCGCATCGAGGTCGAGGATGACGCCGGACGGGTGCTCCGTGAGTTCTTTGACGGTGACCGGCTAAGAAGCATCCCGGCCCAGCGCAAAAAGCGGGTCGTCGTGCTTCGCGAACTGCTCAAGCGATTCGAACCGGAGCGGCGCTACGCCGAGCGCGAGGTGAACGATATCCTTGGCCAGGCGCACGAGGACGTGGCCACATTACGACGCGAGTTGGTTATGTACGGCTTTATGAATCGCGAACGCGGCGAGTACTGGCTTGCCGCCGCGGAGCCCGAGCGGGGACGCAACGTTGCACAGGAGATTGCATTGGAATGACCCGGTCTGCCGGTCGGTGCAAGCCGACCGTAGGGAGGAAGGAAAGTCGAGCGTGAACGAGAAGCCGACCGACACCACCATCAACAGGAAGCACCCGGCGGTGCCTCGGGATTCGCCCCAGCGATTCTTTCGCAACGGTCGGTTGGTCGCGATGCCCGTGAAGCGCAGGAACGTGCGGATTGCACTGAGCGTCATCGTCGAGGACTTCGAGCGAGGCAGGGCGTACACAGAGGAAGAAATCAACACCATCGTGCTCCAGTACCACGACGATTACTGTGTGCTCCGCCGGGCACTCGTGAACGAGCGATTCCTGGAGAGGGACGCGGCGGGCCAACGGTACTGGCGCGCGGATCTCTTGTGAGGCGGCAACGTGTTTTCGGAAGTTGAGATCGTGGCTGGGCTGCGCACAGTCGGCCTCGGTACCACGTCCGTGGTGATGGTGCATGCGTCGCTCTCGTCATTCGGTCCCGTCGATGGTGGTGCGCTCACCGTCTGCCGTGCGCTCGTGGCGGTGTGCGGGACCATCCTGGTGCCGGCTGGAAGTTGGGACCGTACCGGCGTGCCCGCACCACCCGGACTCGTGCGGCAGGACAACGCATGTCGCAATGCCGCCTCCTGGGAGGAGTTTGACGCCGCGCTCGCCCGCGCGGCAGCGTACTGCGAGGACCTACCGATTGATGCGGAGCTCGGGCGCATCCCCGAGGCGATGCGATCGCACTTCCCGCACAGCCGAAGTAGGCACCCGCTGGTGTCGTTCTTGGCGGTCGGGAGTCGCGCGGAAGAGTTCACCGACGCGTCCCGACTCGACTGGCCGCTCGGTCCGCTCGATGCCCTGGCTGCGACGGGTGGCGATGTGCTGCTCCTCGGCGTGGGACACGATACGAATACTTTGATTCATCTCGCGGAGCAGCGCCTGGACCGCTCAAGCTTCTACCGCTACGCGAAATGTGCTGAGGGAGTCTGGATGGAGCTACCGAACATACCCGGCCAGTGCGATGGCTTCGGGGCGATCGAGCGCCACCTGCAGAGCGCTACGGTCGAGTGTTTCATCGGCAAGTGCCGCGCGCGCCGCGTACCCGCACGCACGGTGCTCGAGACCGCCCGGCGGCTTATCCTCGCAGATCCCGCTGCGCTACTCTGTGCGGACCCCGAATGCAGTCGATGCCGCGCCGCCCATAGACAGAGGCTGGCGGTTATCGAGACAGAAGCGAGTGCTCAACAAAGCAGCACTCGCGAGTAGTCAGCGCGGGCGTCGTAAGGTATGAGCGCGCCCTTGGATCGTGATTCTTCGAGTCAACGACGCCCATGAGAAAACCTCCAAGCCAAATAGCCTGGAGGTTCGGATTATCGCCGCCGAGCGAAGCGGTTCGTAAACAAAGGGCACAACTTACGACGCTTCAATTTTATCTGCTGCGCTTCGCTCGTCCCGTGTACAGTGCCGATTTTACTGCGTGGGCCAGCCCATGAACGGACCCGTGTTGGTCGTGTCCATTGTGCGCCGTACCTCGACCACGCCCCACTCAGGGGCGAGCCGCGCCACATGCTCCACCGGGCGCTGGTGCTTCGCCATCTTCGCGACTCTGCCCCGTGCCGTGCGCCATGTCCGAAAGGTTGATACAATTGCCATCATTAGGAAACTCCTCGCCTGAATGTGCTTAATTCTGCCGTTTTTCGCTGCGTCTGTGTGCTCTACACTTAGTATACACTCGGGCTCGTGCAGGATCAAGCGATTTCGTGCATAAGTCGGAAGATTAACGCAATGTTAACGGCGGAGCGTCGACGCTACATTCTTGAAGTACTTGGGCGGGACGGCAAGGTGCTCATACCAGAGCTCAGTGCCGATCTTCGGGTTTCCGAGGACACCGTTCGCCGGGACCTCCGCGATCTCGCCGGAGAGGGGTTACTGCAACGTGTCCACGGCGGTGCGTTGCCTCGGTCTCCCTCTACCGCGAACTACGCGACGCGTCAGCAGCAGGCGCCGGATGCGAAGGCGCGCATCGCGCGGGCTGCCGCTGGCTTGATCACCAACGGCCAGGTCGTGCTGCTCGACGGCGGCACCACGGCGCTGCAGGTTGCGCAGCATCTTCCGCATGAACTACGGGTGACCATCATCACGCCCAGTCCGCCGATCGCGGTCGCGCTCGCAGAGCATCCGAACGTCGAGGTGGTAATACTCGGCGGAAAGCTGTATAAGCACGCCCTGGTTTCCGTTGGTGCAGCGACGCTTGATTCCCTGCGCATGGTCCGCGCGGACCTGTGCATGCTCGGCGTTGGCGGGCTGCATCCCGAGTTGGGTGTCAGCACGGACGACCTCGAAGAGGCCCACGTCAAGCGCGGCATGATCGACAGCGCCGCGGAGGTTGTCGCACTCACTTCCGCAGAGAAGATCAACACGGCCAGTCCGTACATCGTCGGACCACTCTCGCAACTGGACTATATCGTGACCGAGAGCGAAGTGCCTGATCACCTGCTCCGCCCCTACGAAAACGCAGGCATCGCCGTCATCCGGGCCTAAGGGATACCGCTTGCCAGCGGCGCGTGCTAGCCGGGCGCCGGCATGATGGCGGGCTGAACGATCCCGGGCGACCCGGTGGGTCGCCCGTACGAGCAGAGTAGTGGACCGATCCCTCCGCACATCGCCGTAGGTGGGTCGGTTGACGCTTTGGTGCGTCGTGTTGACACGTCACGCTGGCTCGCCTAGTATACGCGCACATTGGGCCCGACATCCGTCATGGCGGGAGGAGCAACGATGAGCGTCATAACCGATACTCTGGCGATTCACGGCGGCGAGCCCGCGGTGACGCGACCGCTGAATCACTACAAAGGCGCGGCGCAGATCGGTGAAGCAGAAAAGGCCGCGATCCTGGAAGTCCTGACCGCCCAGTCGCTCTTTCGTTATTACGGCCCCAACCTCCTCGAGAAGACGGCCGCCTTCGAAACTGACATCGCCGCGCACCTCGGGCTGCCGTTTGCGGCTGCGTGCTCCTCGGGCACGGCGGCGCTCCGCATGGGACTCATTGCGCTCGGTGTTGGTGCGGGCGACGAGGTGATCGTCCCCGCGACGACGTTCATCGCCTCAGTCAACGCCGTCGTCGCCCAAGGCGGGATCCCGATCTTCGCCGAGGTAGACGAGTACCTCTGCCTGGATCCCGCGGCAATCGAACCGCTGCTGACGGAGCGCACCCGTGCGATCATGCCCGTACACCTCAACGGTGTCGCGGTCGACATGGAGCCGTTGATGGCGGTCGCACGAAAGCATGGCGTCGCCGTTCTCGAGGATACCGCCCAGGCGTGTGGCAGTGCGTACCATGGGACAAAACTCGGCACGATCGGCGATGTCGGTGCCTTCAGCTTCCAGTTGGAGAAAAACATTACCAGCGGAGATGGCGGCCTCGTGGTCACGCATGATGAAGAACTATACAAGCGTGCGGTGAAGTATAGCGACCAGGGCGGCCAGTTCCCGATCCAGAGCGGCGGTGTGCGTGGCCTCGTGGGCGGTGAGGCGTATCTCGGCGAGAACCTGCGGATGACTGAGATCGCCGGCGCCATCCTTGGGGTCCAGCTCGGGCGTCTCGACGCGATGCTTGACCGCGTCTCCATTGCGCGCCAGTCGGTGCTGTCGGCCGTCCAAGACCTCCCGGTGCAGTTCCCGTCACCAACTCCACATCGCGATCAGCACGCGCTCGGCATCCTGTTCTATCTCCAGACTTCGGAGCAGGCAGCGGCTTTCGTGCGAGCCCTTCGTGGCGAGGGTGTACCCACGGCGCAAGTCTACGGCGGCAAACCGGTTTATGCGAACCCGCAGGTGCTGGAGCAGCGAACGATGACCCGAACATGCCCGTTCCGCTGCTCATGCACGGATCACCGCAAAGTCTCTTACCACGTGGGGATGTGTCCGCGCACGGAAGATCTGCTGGCGCGCAGCGTTGGTGTCGCGCTTGGTCCAATGATGGATGATCAGGATCTAACGGAGATCGCACACGGCATCCGCAAGGTAGCAGCCTACATTGCCCTATGAGGCGAGCCGACTCAGGCATGCGTGCTGCCCTAGAGAGCCGGTCAAGTAGTTGACCGAGGGTTTGGGGGTATGGTTT
>JADDPA010000023.1 GCA_016782125.1 Thermobaculum sp. | reverse complement strand
AGGCGTTCCGAGTAACAATAGGGACGATAAAGCGCGGTACATACGCCCCAGACGTGGTCGCCAGAGGTAGGCACGCCTGGGCATGGGTTGGCAACCGCAACAACCCACGGCCGTACCTGGCACGACTCTTGTAGCTGTAGCGCCTGCGCGGAGTTGGTAGGCAACTTCCGGTTAGGGCGGTTTTGGTATAGGGAGGGAGGCAAGCGATGGGATGCTTAGCTAGATTGTTTCAGAGCTGGTTGATCGGCAAAGTGCTCGGCCGGCTCACCCGGCGGGGAAACGGGCGGCAGCGCTACGACTAGGGTGCCCCTTGCAGCGTAACCAGGACGCTCGGACTCTCAAGAGGTGAGCAGACTGTACGACCCGGAGCCATCCATAACCGTGGAGATCAGCAACCATGGCAGGCTGGCCGCAGTTACCTGGCAGCGGCAAGAGCCCGTGCGAGAGGTGGTCAACCGATGGCGTGTCGATGACGACCGTTGGCGCGTGCCGATCAGCCGGACCTAGTACACCGACCGGACGCCCACGGCGCAGATGGAGGTCTATCGCGTCGCCCTGGCCGACGACTGGTACCTGCAGCAGGTGATAGACTAGCGGCACACGCCAACGGAGGCGCCGGTGGTGCGAGTATTCTTTCACTACGACGGCGAGACCCTCCTGGAGACCGCCAGGAGCGTTGAGCGTGGGCTCATGACCGCTTCCGACTCGAACATCCCCGCCCTTGCCTGCCTCAATGGGAGCGGCGATCTGGCCGGGGATGACTCGATCCAGCCCTCCCATATCCGCCGAGGCGATTCAGTACAGGAGGCGGGAGGCGGCATAGGCATCGTTTTCTCCCTGCGAGATAGCGTTCAGGACTTCACAAGTTTCGTTGTTCATCCCGTAGCGAGGCATCCGGATCTCCGCAGTGCTTTGTGAGCCCAACGCACAGTCTTTAATACGGAAGGAAGACCTCAGCGATCTCATAGTCGCCGGTCTCGGTCCAGTCGAAGGACAAGTAATATTTCAGGAAGGTCTCGGCCTCCTGTGCAGTGGGAAACAGGCCGTGCCGGTTGAGCTTGCTGAAGTGATCGAGGAATAGCGTCCCCTCTTCATCGGTGCCGTGCCACCGCGGGATAAGCATACAGTCGCATGACGCCGAGAAGTGATCTCCAATGAAGTAACTAGTCAACGAGGGGCAATTCGTGCTCGATCAGGTAGCGGTATTTGTTACAACTGTGGGCGGAACCAGTGCTCCCGCTGTTCACCGCTGTACCCCAAAGGTTAGAGTTTCGTTAGAAACGCCGTAAATGTGCCCAAACGAACCGTCTCAACTCCTATTAATTAATAGAGGGTTCATGCGCTGTCTCGGGCGACCAGTTCCGTGCCATCTATCATCACGCGCAGGCAGAAGCGGTTCTTAGATATGCGCGTGAGCAAGGTCGGGCACTGGTAATGAAATAAACTGCTGGAGGCGTTAGCTCGTGTTCCTGCTAGAATGGCGATGACAGGATGCAGCCACAGTAGCCAGGGAGTGTGCACCTTGAACATCGCCGAGAACATGACCCGACTTCAGGAGCAGTTGGTCTCCCGCCACGCGAAGCCGCAGACGCTCGCCATGGTGGACAAGTACATCACGCTCGCGCAGCGCATGGGCGGCAACGAACACACGTCACAGCTACGCGTTCTCCAGCGGCTGATGCGCGCACCGGAGGCGGCAAAGGACACGACGATCTACAACGATCTCGCAGGTCTCGAGGAAGTCCTGGACGGCATCCGCGCGGAGAACGCCCGGGAGCGCGAGGCGATGGAGAACCGGCCCATCCCCAAGACCAAGAAGTTCTACAAGGAGCAGAAGGCGCGCAAGCAGAAGAGCTAGCCGCCCGCTGCTACCTCCGGCGTATTCGCTGGACCAACCTGCTGTCCTGAATCGAGCGCATCAACAGCGCGAACCGTTGCGGTATCGTTCGCGCCACCTCCGATGCTACCCGCTTCCACTCGCCATCCATATCCGCCATGTTGTGCTGCTGCTTGCCGAATACTTCGCCGACATAGCGGCTCGTGATCGTCCGGACGGGCGTGCTCGCCCTCGGCAGCGTTGTGCCTAGCCGCGACCCATACTCGTTCGGCGTCTGACTGGCCACCGGGCGCACGCCCAGCATCGCGCCGACCTGCAACAGCTTCGCGTACTGGCGGCGCGCACCCCGAAGTCCGCGCAACCGTATCCGCGAGATGATGTACGCCAGCAATCCGAGTACCAGCAGGGCAAGCACACTCGTGACGCCAATGCGCACCGGCAGGGGGATCCCACTGGAAACACCTGCCCCAGTGCCACCATTGCCCTCAAGGCTCTCCTGCAGCTTGCGGCGGTAGGCGTCACCAGCCGGGTTGTAGTTCTGGTCAGTCTCGGTCCGACCCGCCCCGCCGCCCACGGTCGCCGATCGGCTCACGAGGTCACGGATCGGCGTTGGCTCGTAGTTTACCCAGCCATACTTGGGGTAGTACACCTGCGGCCACGCATGGGCCTGCGACTCCGTGATCAGGTACTGCTCCCGGTCGGCGTCGTACTTGCCAGGCGCGAAACCACGAGTCACGCGTGCGGGAACGTCCACCGACCGGAGCAACACCGCCATCGCGGAAGCATAGTAGGTGCAGTATCCCTCACGCAGGTCGAACAGGAAGTAGTCCACGAAGTCCCGGTCAGGTGGGGTGAAGGGCATGTCCTCGCGGTACTTCATCTGCCGCAGGTAGTCCTCGATGGCCCGCGCCTTTTCGTGCTGCGTCGTCGCATCGCGCGTGATCCGGCGAGCCAGGGCGCGCGTGCGCGGCGTTACCGTGTCGGGGAGTTCGAGGTAACGGTCCGACACCCACGCGGGCAACGGGCCTTTCACGTCGTTGAGTTCCTGATCGGTCGGGTTGGCGACGATCGACGAGATCGAGTACTTCGCCCCCTTGCCCAGCGGCACCGAGGAGACGACCGACAGGACATCCTCCTGGTTCGGCTCATGGAAGGTGTACCGCAGCACCGCTGGCCGCCCGCGACGGTACTGGTAGGTCGTCTCAACACCCTGGGCGCGGAGCTGCTCCAGCTCGCCCTGCAGTTCCAGGATGGCCTGGGTGACATTGTCCTCCTGCTCGGTCGTGGCCGTCGCGGTGGGAACCGCTGTCGCGGTTGCCGCTGCCGCATCATCGGCACGCGGGTTAGGAATCTGGCGGAGGACCACGCGATCGGCCGAGGCGCGCGCGACCCTCTCGGTACCGATGTCCGCGATGAGCCGGCGCACTGAGGAGAGATTCCGCGCCACGACGCGCTGATTGACGTCCTGCGGCAACGCACCGCCCTCCACCGGGATACTCAACGTTCGCCGCACCGGGCTAAGCTGCCAGGCCACATCGCGGTCGAACGCGAACGGCGCCTCCGCACCGAAGACACTGTTGCGCATCGGCACGACCACCGTGACCGTCTGCTTCAGCTTTCGCACGCTTTGGGGGAACTTGGTCTGCCTGGCTCGGCTGTCGAGCTGCCGGGTCTGGACCTCCATCACGTTGCCATCGACTCGGTCGCTTTCATCAATCGTCCAGGCACGGCCTGTGTAGACATCGGAACTGACGCTTCGCCAGTACTGCCGCGGCTCGCCATCGGCCGTGTACAGCAGCCGGGTCCCGAGCCGCAGCGGACCGCCAAGCTCGAACGAATCGCTGAAGCTGGTGAAGCCGCCACCGATTCCTCCGCCTCCCGCCCCGGAACCGCCGGGATACAGAAACGCAAACGCGTTCTCCCAGCGATCCTGCACGCGCGACCACGGCTGCTCTACCTGCCGGAAGGCCGACCTGGCCGTCAGCGCAAGGCTGCGGCTCGGTCCCTGCCACGCGATCGCCATCAGGAGCAGCGAGACGACCGCACCGAACATGAAGATGCGCGGTACGACACCCGCCTCCTGGCCGAGTCCCTCCTCTTGCCAGCGGGTGTGCCGCTGCATCAGGGCCGTGTGGATCATCAGGAGCATCCCGGCGAGCAGGAACAGTACGAAGAGGCCAGTGGAAGGACGCGACACGTATCCGAGGTTTACGAGCATCACCAGCCCCGTGGGCAGCAGCGCCCACCAGACCCAACCATAGCGCAGCACGAACCAACTGCTGTTGTATGCCAGGAACCAGACGATCGCGCCCATCGTGAGCACGAAGAGCAAAGGATCGTAGTTCGCGCCGCCCTGCAGGAGTACGTCGATCCACTGGCGCAAGCGGTCCCACATTATGCCGAAACGGTTGCCCTGCTCCAACTCTGACGCGGGGAGCAGCTTGCCCGTTTGCCAGACGATCACCAAGCCGCCGATGAGCACGCCAGCAGCGTGCGCTTGCAGCGTTCCGAGCTTGCTGCCGGCGAGGACCACGCCCGCCAGCACGCCGAGCATCGCGATGGGGAAGAGCACATCCAGCCCATGCGTCCACCGGGCGCGTTCGATGGACCGGGCCAAGCTACCAACCATAATCAGCAGGAGCACGCTCGTCACGAACCTGTTCGAATCGATAAATCGTCTCACCGTACCGCCCCCATTCGTGATCGCATGCCCCCGCCAAGCACGCCGGCGATATCGTCGCCGTTGCGCAGGGTGTTTGAATATATCCGCGACCGTTGATACCGTTGCTGCGGCAAGAGCCGAGGCATGCGGCTGTCGAAGCTGGTCGCGTCGACGTACAGCGCCGTGACGGGCAGGCTCCGGCCGCCCGCGATATCCAGTGCCGCCTGCCAGCTTCCGCTCGTGTCCGGCGTGATCACCAAGAGCGAGTGGTTGCCCGTAAAGAAGGACTGATACGACACGAGCACTTCCTGCAATGGTGGCGCCTGACTTGGTTCCACTACAGCGAGCGCTTCGAGGATCTTCCAGAGCTGGCGTGAACCCCGGTCCGGCGGCACGACGAGCTTCTCCGTGGACCATGCCAGCAGCCCCACGCTGCGGCCACGGTCGAGCATCGACGCAGCCACGGAGGCCGCGGCGGTCACGGAATACTCCACAGAGGAGTTCAGGTACCGCCGCTCCGGATCATCCGGGACCTGTCGATCCCGGCTAGCTACCTCGGTGTGCAGGCGCCGGTTGAGGTCGAGGATGATCCACACATCGGCAACGGGATCAAGCTCGAACTCCTTGACCATCAACTTCTGCTGGCGTGCTGTTGCCTTCCAGCTGACCGTGCTGAGGCTGTCCCCCGGCGCGTAGTCGCGCACGCTCGAAATGGTAGGCGTTGAGTTAAACGACCGCCGCTGGGTCACCTGACCGCCGGGCAACTCCAGCGCGGGCAACGAGAAGTCGGAAAGCGCAACGATTTGCGGGTATACGAGCAACTCCCAGCGTGGTCCTGCCTGGACCGTCCGGCTAAACAGGCCGAAGGGATCCGAGGAGGTGATCGTCAGCGGGCCAAGCACAAAGCGCCCCCGGCGCGTGCACATCGTCTTTCGGCGCCACTTCTTCTCCGACGTGCTCCACAGACTTACGATGTTCCCGTTGCCACGGCCCGGCAGACTTCCGCCGTCGCGCACCTCAAGCCACAGCTTCGGGATCATCGAAAGGTTGCGTAAACCCAACCGCTCTCGCAGGGGCTCGCCGACCTGGACCCGGCCCTGCGGATGCTCGCGCAGCACGCGCAGCCCACGAAAAGCAGTCCGCGTCCATAAGTACCCGAAGAGCGTGACCGCGACAATCAGCCATGCCAGGTTGAACAACAGCCGCCAACCCGTACTGATCCCACAGATAAAGATGATGAGCGCGAGCCCGAGAACGCTTGCTACCTTCACAGCCTCGGAACTCCTAGCGGGCGACCGCGCGTGCACCGGGCACGACGATGCGGGAAAGGATGCCCGTCAACAGATCCTCGGTAGTTACCTGGCGCATCCGCGCGGCGGCATTGAGAATCAGGCGGTGAGACAGCACGGCGACCGCAACTGCCTTGACGTCATCAGGTGTCACGTACTCCCGCCCGTGCATGGCGGCGCGGGCCTGCGACGCGCGGTACACGCCAAGCGAACCGCGCGGACTTGCGCCGAGGTAGATGTCCTCGTGTTCCCGCGTCGCGGCGGTGATGTTCACGATGTACTCGCTGATGAGCCGATCGACATAGATTGCCTTGACCGCACTCTGCGCGTGCACGAGCTCGGCGGCATCTACGACCTGGCCAAGATCTTCCAGCGGATGGACCTCCTGCTGAGTCTCCAGGATGGTGATCTCATCCTGCTTGTCCGGGTACCCAAGCGAGAGGCGCAGTAGGAAGCGGTCCAACTGGGCCTCAGGGAGAGGAAACGTCCCCTCATACTCGATCGGGTTCTCCGTCGCGAGCACCAGAAAAGGATCGGGCAACTGGTAACTGGTGCCATCGACGGTCACCTGCTGCTCTTCCATGGCCTCCAGCAGAGCCGACTGCGTCTTCGGTGTGGCGCGGTTAATCTCGTCGGCGAGGATAACTTGCGCGGAGACCGGCCCCGGGCGGTATTCGAACTCGGTGGTCTTCTGGTTGTAGATCGAGACACCGGTCACATCGCTGGGTAGCAGGTCCGGCGTGAACTGGATCCGCTTGAAGGAACAGCCCAGGGACCGGGCCAGCGACTTCGCCAGCATCGTCTTGCCCGTCCCCGGCACGTCTTCGAGCAGAATGTGCCCGTTGCTCAGCAGCGCTACGAGCGTTAGCTCGACTTCGGCGTGCTTGCCGACAATAACCCGCTCGACGTTTCGGATAACCTTCTCCGCCGTGGTGGCGAGATCAATCAAGCCCGTTTTCCTTATGCTTGTTGCGGTCTGCATGCTGCGAAAGGCAGTAGGGTATTATAGCAGAGCCCTAAAACCGGGCCGGAAATCACACCGGTCGAGGAGGAGTATCGCGTGCCTCACGCCCAGAGCAACCGCGAGATAGCGGACACACTGCTGCGCCTCGCGGACCTGCTGGAGATCCGTGGTGAGGCGGTCTTCAAGATCGCCGCGTATCGCCGGGCCGCCGAGAGCATCATAGCCGTGGCCGAACCGATATCGGCCGTGCATGCTCGTGGGGAGCTGGAGCAGGTGCCGGGCGTCGGAAAGGCGATCGCGCAGAAGGTTGCCGACCTGCTGAACACAGGCACGTTCAAGCTCCTCGACGAGGTACAGGCCGAGATACCCGCGGGGGTTGCCGCGCTCCTGCGCGTGCCGGAAGTAGGCCCGAAACGCGCCCGCCTGCTCTACGAGCAACTGGGTATTCAAAGCATCGAGGACCTGCAGTCGGCCCTCGACTCCGGGCGTCTGGCGGCGACGAAGGGGATTGGGGCCACCGGTGCACGCCGGATTGCCGAGGGACTCTCTTACCTCCGTCCCGCGGACAACCGCCTGCCGCTTGCGCGTGCCGTCCCGCTCGCGGCCGCACTGCGCGAGCAGGTACGCCAGCTAGGAGCCACCCAGGTGGCGATCGCCGGGAGTGTCCGCCGCTTCGCGGACCTAGTCGGCGATGTGAACCTTGTCGCATCGTTCGAGGATCCTGAGACGTTACTCGACGCGTTCTGTTCGCTGCCCAGCGTCGCGTCCGTAGAATCGCGGGACGACGGCGCATGTCGGGTTCTGCTGCACGATGATGCCCCGGTCACCCTCGTCGCCGGAACGCAGCGCGAGTTCGGCTCGTTGTTGCAATATCACACCGGAAGCCAGCAGCATAATGCGCGGCTCGGTGCGATCGCACGGTCTCGTGGGATAGAGCTTACGCCACAAGGGTTTATTGACGGCAACGCGACGCATCCGTGCGCCACGGAAGACGATGTGTACGCCTACCTGGGGCTGCAGCCGGTACCTCCGGAGATGCGGGAGGACACAGGTGAGATCGAGCTTGCGATGGCGGGCAAGGTCCCGCCACCATTCCCGGCGACCTATCTACGCGGCGATCTTCACATGCACACCACCTGGAGCGACGGCACCCGAACCGTCCGGGAAATGGCGCTTGCAGCTCTGGAGCGCGGCTACGAGTACATCTGCATCTCGGACCACTCCCAGAGTTTGGGCGTTGCCAACGGCCTCAGCCCCGAGCGCCTCTTGCAGCAGCGGCAGGAGATCGACGCAGTGAACGCCGAGCTTCACCCATTCCGCGTGTTACAGGGAGTAGAGCTGGAGGTGCGCGGTGACGGCGCGCTCGACCTGCCAGACCAGGTGCTTCGCTCGCTGGACCTCGTCACGGCCTCAGTCCATAGCGGACTACGTCGTGGCAGGGAATCGGTCACCGCACGGGCGCTCGCGGCACTAAATCACCCACTTGTCGACGCGCTCGCGCATCCGAGCGGTCGGCTCGTTGGCGGCCGGCCGGGCGGTGATTTTGACATGGACGCGCTGTACGCGGCCGCGGCGCAATCGGGCACGGCGCTGGAGATCAACGGCGACCTCGCTCGCCTGGACCTACGCGACACGCACGCACGGGCAGCCGTTCAAGCGGGCTCCACCCTGACGATCGGCAGCGACGCGCACAGCACTGAGGGCCTCGTAAATACGGCCTATGGTGCCCGCCTCGCGACCCGCGCATGGGTGCAGCGCGAGCATGTCCTGAATACGCGCCCGCTTGACGCCCTCCTCGGCGCTCTCAAACGGAATCAATAGTTCAGATGAACGCAAGCCGAAAAAGGTAACCAAGTGCTCGGCCGGCCACACAACGCGAGCGACGGCGTTAGCCTCTGAGGTCCAGCACACAGCCACACCGTCGCTGAATGCCTTACATCAAGCTACCTTGTCAGGGCCGTGCATGCGCTCAACGTCGATCAATCGCCAGTGCCGCCCGCCCAGTAGCCGCTCCAGTTCCGCTTCGAGCGCTCCGGTGTAATGCACCTCGAGGTTGTGCGGCTCCACCACGAGGGAGCGACCGGCCACCCGAAGCTGCAGGGTCACTCGATCCTCACCGGGGTACCGGCGAAGTAGCCGGTAGAGGCTCTGGACGCGCTCGATGTCGGCGTCCAGGTCGCCGGTTCCGCTGAGGAGCACGCGCAACTCGTGACCCCTTCCCGGCTCCGGACCTTGTGGTTCCGAACTAACTTCGCGCGCATCGTCAGACGGCTGGTCTCCCTCCTCGCCGGAGCCTGGAGAGTAAAGCTGCACCGAATCACAGATCATCTGCAAGCTGTCATTCCGTTCGTCCAGCTTGCCCCGAACCTGGACGATCCTATCGTCCTTAAGCAACTCGCTGTGCTTCTCGTACGCCTCCGGGAAAACCACGAGGTCGATGCTCCCCGTCAGGTCCTCCAGCTTGGCAACGAGCATACTCTGCTTCTTCTTCGTCGTCAGCACCTTCGTGCCCGTGAGCATCCCGATTGCCTGCGCCTGCTGGCCAGTCATTTCCTTCGTGATCTCGCCAACGAGGGATACGCTCGGATCCCGATCGCCGGCCAGAGCCGACGTCAAGGGGTGCTCGCTTATGTACAGCCCCAGCATCTCCTTCTCCCACGCGAGCTGCTGGTCACGCGAAGTATCCGGTACGGCCGGCAGGATGATACTGGGGATATACCCCTCCTCCGCCGTCGACGCCCCAGCGAACAGGCTCATCTGGCCCGCGCCCGACGCTCGCTGCGACCGTTGGCCAATCGCCATCGCGTCATCCAAAACGGCGAGGAGCTGTGAGCGGGTGCCAAGCGTGTCGAGCGCGCCCGCCTTGATCAGGCTTTCGAGGACGCGCTTGTTCACCATCCGGCTGTCCGCGCTCTGGCACAGGTGCTCTATGGACTTGAACTGCTTCTCCGGCAGCTTCTCCCGTGCCTCAACGATGGCGTTAATCGGTCCCGCGCCCACGTTCTTGATCGCGGCGAGGCCGAATCGGATCGGCACCGGTACGTCGCCGTCCGCCACGCCGGGTTCCAGCGAGAAGATCTCCCGACTAAGGTTCACATCCGGAGGCAACACGTCGATGCCCATGCGCTTGCACTCCGCGATACCCGCGGCGATCTTCTCAGAGTTGCCCGTTGCCACCGTCAGAAACGCGCTCATGTACTCCGACGGATAGTTCGCCTTGAGGTACGCGGTCTGATACGCCACGAGCGCATAGGCAGCGGCGTGGCTCTTTCCGAAGCCATATCGGGCGAAAGGCAGCAACCAGTCCCATAACTCGAGTGCTTTCTCGCTGCTTAGTCCACCGTGCGTCTGACACCCCTGCACGAACTTGTCACGCTGCGCATCAAGCTCGGCCTTGATCTTCTTGCCGACCGCTTTGCGAAGCTTATCCGCCTCTTCCCAAGTGTACCCGGCCACCTCGATCGAAAGAATCAGGATGTCGTCCTGATACACCAGCACCCCGTACGAGTCCTGAAGGATGGTCTCCAACTGGGGGACGAGATAGCTCACCTTTGAGGGGTCGTGCTTGCGTTCGATGTACGTCGGGATAAAGTCCATCGGACCCGGCCGGTACAGGCTGATCATCGCAGCGACGTCACGGATCTCCGTCGGACGCAGCTCCTTGACGTACCGTCGCATCCCGGGCGACTCCAGCTGGAAGACCCCCGTTGTCTCGCCGCTCGAAAGCAGTTCGTATGTCTTGGTGTCCTCCAACGGGAGCGCGTCCAGATCGATCTCCACGCCGGTTGTCTGTTTGATCGTCTTGATAGCGCGGCCCAGGATCGACAGGTTCGCGAGCCCGAGGAAGTCCATCTTGAGGAGGCCGATGCCCTCCGCTGCCGTCATGTTGTACTGGATCAGCGGCTTGTTGCCGCTCGCTTCCTTCTGTACCGGGGCGTAGTTCACCAGGGGCTCGCGCGAGATGATCACGCCGGCGGCGTGCGTGGAGGCGTGGCGGGTTACCCCCTCCAACCGTGATGCCGTATCCAGCAACTTTCGGATCTGCGGGTCACGGCCCCGCCAGTCGCGCAGCGCCGAGGACCCTTCGAGCGTTTCCGCGAGCGACGCCCCCGGCTGCACCATCTTCGCGACGGCATCGCAATCACCGTACGAAATGCCGAGCACCCGACCCACGTCTCGCACCGCCGCACGGGCTTCCATCGTGCCGAAGGTGATGATCTGCGCGACCTTATC
This sequence comes from Thermobaculum sp., assembly GCA_016782125.1. GTDB lineage: Bacteria > Chloroflexota > Chloroflexia > Thermobaculales > Thermobaculaceae > JACDAU01. Next base: position 5,397 of record JADDPA010000023.1, on the reverse strand, counting down.
ATGGCCATATTTCTGGGTGACGTACTGGATCACCTCTTCGCGGCGGGTGTCCTCAAAGTCCATATCGATGTCCGGGGGACTCGGCCGGAAGACCGTCAGGAAGCGCTCGAAGGGCAAGCCATACTCGAGCGGATCGGCGCTCGTTGTGTTCGTCAGGTACAGGACCAGGCTACCGGCGGCGGAACCGCGGCTCGTGACGGCGATCTCCTGCTCGCGCGCCCAATTCACGAAGTCTTGCACGATGAGCATGTACGTCGCGTAGCCCTTCTTCTCGATGATATTGAGCTCGTACTCCAGCCGCTCCCGGATCTCCGGTGTTATGGTATCGTAGCGACGCTGGAGTCCTTGCTCACAGAGCTCGCGCAGGTAGGTCTCGGGGGCGTGCCCATCCGGCACCTCGAAGTGGGGAAGGATCCAGTCGCCCATCGGGATCTGCAGGTCGCACATCTCGGCGATGACGAGCGTGTTGGAGAGCGACTCCGGCAACTCGCCAAAGGCACGTGCCATCTCCTCAGGCGAGCGCATGTAGTTCGTGTCCGATGCCATCCGCATCCGGTTCTCGTCGGACACCATCCTGCCGGTCTGGACGCAGAGCAGCACGTCCTGGATGGCGGCATCCTCCTGCTTCGGGTAGTGCACGTCGCACGTGGCAACAAGCGGAATGTTCATCTCCCGTGCAAGGGCGACCAGTTTCTGGTTCGCCTCCTGCTGTTCCGGGAACGGATGGTCCTGGACCTCGATGAAGTAATTCTCCGCGCCCACGATGGAGCGGTACGTATCCGCCCGGGCACGCGCCTCCTGTTCCTGCCCGCGCAACAGTAACTGGGGCACCTCTCCGCCGATACACGATGAGGTAATGATCAGACCCTTCGCGTGTTTGGCCAAGAGATCGTGGTCGATCCGCGGCTTGTAGTAGTATCCGTCCAGGTGAGCATAACTCACCAGCTTCATCAGATTCTGGTAGCCCTCATAGTCGCGCGCGAGCACCAGCAGGTGCGCGCTGTCAGCATCGAGCCTCCCCTGTTTGTCCTGCATGGAGCGCGGCGCGACGTACATCTCGCAGCCGACGATCGGCTTGACGCCCTGCTTCCTCGCCGTGGTATACAGTTCGTAAGCGCCGTACATCACCCCATGATCGGACAGGGCGATTGCACCCATCTGGTACTCTTTCGCTAGCGCGACGTAGTCTTTGATCTTTCCCATCCCATCGAGCAGGGAATAGTCGGAGTGCAGGTGCAGGTGTACAAACTCGGCGGCCACGCGTTGTCCTCCTTGGTTCTCGAGGAGTTTAGGGAGGGCTCGACGGCTAAGGAACGATCTGAAAACGGATCAGGTCTATTGTTTAGATTGCTCGTGTGCAGCCGACAGCGCTGGTAGGGTTCGTGCAATCTGGACAAAGTCGTACGACTTTGATTGTCAACTCCTGCCCGAGAGTCGTGCAGGGCCGTCACGAGGATAACATCATGAGCCTTCATCAAGTACCGAATCACGAGCCGGCTGCACCGATGGTCGCATTGCCGGGAATCGCAGAGTTCCTTGATGCGCTCGACGAGCCCGCGCTGCTGACGGACCCCTCTGGTACGCTGTGCTTGCACAACGCAGCGGCGGGTCAGGTCCTGGGCCTACGACCATCAAACAATCGAACACCGCTCACTTGCATGCTCCACGCCCTGCCGAGTGTAGAGGAGGCAGACGTCGCCCTCATCGAGAAGCACATGGGCGAAGCACACACCGGCGAAACCATCCTGGCTGTACGATGCAACCAGGCCACTACAAGAAGGGCCTGCACGTGGAGCATGCTCTCGCTAGATGTCGGCGTGACGGGTAAGCCTTGGTTGCTGCACCGGCTGTACCTGCGCCGAAAGGAACGGCTGGATACTTCACAAGTGGAGTTTCTCGCGAACGTGAGCCACGAACTGCGCACGCCGCTCACCGCTATGGCGGCTGCCTCCCAGGTGATGCTCCAGGAGTACCAGTCCATACCGCCGCACCAACTGGGAAATATGCTTGCGCTCCTCGTGCGCAACACGCGGCGTCTCGAAAGCATGGTCAGCAACCTGATCGACGCGGCTGGGCTGCAGAATGGGAAGCTCCAGTTGCGTAAGTCGGCAACTACGGTGCAGTCGCTCGTCCGCGATGCCTATGACTTCGTGTTACCCCTGTTTGATGCGAAGCATCAACGCCTCGAGACCCGCACGACGGGCGATCCGCCTACCCTCTCTGTCGATGCGAAGCGAATGGTTGGCGTCCTGGTTAATCTACTCTCGAATGCCAACCGATACGGCTTGCCAAACGAACCGATACAGTTACTAATCGCCAATGAGGGCGCGTTCGTCCGCTTCACCTTCCGACAGAAAGGTACGGGAATACCTAAGGAGGAACAATCCCTGCTATTCGAGCGGTTTTACCGCACCAGTAGTGGCGCGACGGTGAGTGGCGGCTCGGGGCTGGGTCTTGCTATCGTGAAAGATATCGTCGAAATGCACGGCGGAACGGTCGGCATGCACAGCAAGCCGGGCCAAACTACAGCATTCTGGTTTACCCTTCCCATAGACGGGACAGAGGAAGTTGCATGAGGATAGCAACCGCCAACGGACAAACGGAAGACGGGGAGCGGCTAAAGGTTCTCATCGCGGACGACGATGCGGACCTGCTCGACATCCTTGAGTTCTCCCTGCAGCGGGAGGGCTTCGAGGTTGTCAGTGCGCGCGATGGACGTCAGGCGCTGGCTCGCGTGGCCACGGACCAGCCTGACCTCGCCGTGCTTGACGTCAGCATGCCGGAGTTGGACGGCTTCGAGGTCTGTCGCCGGCTGCGGCTGGAGAGTTCGATCCCGATAATCATGCTCACAGCCCGCGGCGAGGACGAGGACATCGTGCTCGGACTCGAACTCGGGGCCGACGACTATGTCACAAAGCCGTACTCGCCCCGTGAGCTTGTCGCACGTGTACGGGCACTGGCGCGTCGCTCGAACGCGTCTGTCAGTCGCCGCGATCACCTTGTCGCAGGCCCCTTCCAGATCGACCCGGACCACATGGAGGTACGGCGCAATGGCGACACGATCCGGCTGACGCGGCTTCAATTCGAGTTACTGCGCTTTATGGTAGCGAACCAGGGACAAGTGCTCGCGACGGAGACTCTAATGGAGAACGTCTGGGGCTACAACGCTCCAGCCGATGCCACCCTGGTCAAGACGCATATCTATCATCTCCGACAGCGCATCGAAGAGGACCCTTCACACCCACAGTACATTGTCACGGTCCCGGGTGTCGGCTACCTGTTTCAGCCGCGATAATAACCGCGGCTCGACGCCTCGATAGCATCTGGCGAAAGCTCGGCCCTGCATTCACGTAGTCCCTTCGCTGCTGCAGGTATGTATTCCTGCGACAGGAACACGTAGCCTCGACGCGGGTTGGGCTCCTACTCCACGTTGCAACGGTTTTCGCGATCTCGCACGCCCAACGAGCTTTGACATCGAACCCGCCACCGAGTATACTTTCAATTAGAACAAATGTTCTTAGTGAGAGGTGATTGAGGTGAATAAGGAGTTTATTATCGAGCGGCAGGGCAAGCATTTTGTGCTGTATGCCGGCCTGCTGGAGGAGGCCCATAGCCAGGGGCTCAAGGAGATCACGACGACGCTGGTACAGCTGCCAAATCCGGACAACGCCAACGTAGCGGTGTGCCACGCGGTTGTCGAGACGGAGCGCGGCCGGTTCACCGGTATCGGCGACGCGAGCCATGAGAATGTTGCGCCGATCATGCGGCAGCACATCATTCGCATGGCTGAGACACGGGCGAAGGCACGCGCGTTACGCGACGCCGTCAATGTGGGGGTGACCGCGCTGGAGGAGCTGGGTGGAGACGACGATGTCCTGCCAGCCCCGGTCGGCAGCGGCACAGCGTCGCAGCCACCGCGTCCCGTCAGCGCGATGCCAACGTATGGTGAAGAGCGCGACTCTGAGCCACGAGGCTTGGGACCGCGCACCGCGACGGAGAAGCAACTCAAGGCGATCTTCGCCATAGCACAAAGCGGCTTGAACCTTGGACGGGCTGACGTAGAGGCCAAGTGCCGGGACATCTATGGCTACCCCCCGCAGGAGCTTTCCCGCTGGGAGGCTTCGCAGTTCATCGACCTGCTGAAGCAGGACAAGGTCGCATAGGAGTTGGGGATGAACAGCAATCGCTTCGGTTCTGGGCGTCGTATTGAGCGCGCCTCCCTGCCTTCGCCTACCGGACGCAGCGCCGTGGAGCGAGATGCACTCTCGCATCTGGTGGCAAAGCGCAACGCGCTCGTCAGCAGGCTCGAGAACGGTAGCCAACAAATAGAGCAGCTTCGCGAGGCGGGTGAGGATGTGGGACAGTGGGAAACGTTCTGGGTCCGGCTGTTGCGCCAGTATGAGAAGGTATGTGACGAACTCGCGGCGTACGAGGAACCGCGCGAGGTACGGAAGGCTGGCTGAACGTTGTTGCGCCTGCTCGGTAGAGTGTTGATCCGGTCCTGCATGCCCGGAATGCGCGTTTTGGGCCAGCAGTCCCCCACAGCAGCATAAGCGCCCTCAACCAGCCTGCAGCCCCGTCGGCCTGGAGAACAGATTATTCTCCGGGCCGATTCATGTCTCCATCTAGAGAATACCCTGCATCTGGTACCGCGTCTCCCATATAATCCGTGCCGTCGAGCTTGCATTGGGGAGGTCGCGGTGTCGACGGTAGTGAACGGCGTCATGGTGGTCGGAACTGGCTCGTGGGGTACCGCCCTGGCGGTCGCGCTCGCCCGCGCCAGGCCGGTCACCCTGCTGTGCCGCACACCAACCGAGCATGACACACTGCAGGAGTCGCGAACGAACGATCGTTTCCTGCCCGGAGTCGACTTTCCCGCTGCGCTTCGGCTGGAAGACGACATAGAACGTGGCTGTGGCAGTGCCACGACAATTGTGCTTGTCGTTCCCACCGCCCGTATGCGTGAGAACGCCCGCCTGCTCGCGCCATACGTTCGCGCCGATCATGTCATCCTCAGCGGGGCGAAAGGCTTCGAAGGAGGCAGCCTGCTACGGATGACGGAGCTTCTCGAGCAGGAGCTCAGCCACCGCCGCCCGCGTGTCGGCGCACTCTCCGGACCAAATCTCGCCGGCGAGATCGCGGCTGGGAAGCCGGCGACCGCGGTTGTCGCGAGCGCTAGCTCGGAGGCACTCTCCGTCGCACTTGGCGCACTCAACACTCCCCGCTTTCGGGTCTACGCAAACCAAGATGTCCTGGGCGTGGAACTCGGCGGTGCCTTGAAAAACATCATTGCTATTGGCGCCGGCGCAGGAGATGGCTTGGGCGCCGGGGAAAACGCGAAGGCGGCTTTCGTTACGCGCGGCCTGGCGGAAATCGGCCGGCTCGGGGTCGCGCTCG
>JADDPA010000161.1:40933-46113 GCA_016782125.1 Thermobaculum sp. | reverse complement strand
GTCTCCGGCGACCCCGCCTCCCTGCTGCCGCGAAAGCAGTTCTTGCTCGTGGAGGCCTCGTGAGCAGGCTTTTCGAGGAGCCGGTGCCGATACAGGTGGAGGTCGACACTTCTGGCATGCCCGCGAGCGTGGTGTGGGCGGCTACCGGCCATCGTGTTGTGGAGGTCTGCTCGCGGTGGCGGGTGGACGACGACTGGTGGCGCGTGCCCGTCTCCCGGATGTACTACACGCTACGCACCCCCCTGGTCCTCCTCGAGGTGTACCACGACCTGCACACGGACGACTGGTTCCTGGAGCGCCTGCACGACTGAACCCACCGTCGCACTTGCCTCCTGCCGCCCTGGTCTCCCGCTACCCAGCCTCGCTATCCTTGGTCGTGGTCCTTGCGTTCACCACGGCGGCGAAGTCGGGTACACTGCGCGCGAGTGCCGCCGCTGCCTGGCATCACTGGCATCAATGGAGGACAAGACCCGTGCGTATCGTACAGATGTCGGACATACATACCGGCTCCGGACTGTTCCGCTCAGAACTCCTGGACGCCGCGGTGCGGGAGACGAATGCGCTCGCGCCCGACCTGGTCGCCGTCGCCGGGGACCTCACATCGGAAGGCTACCGGTGGGAGTTTGAGGAGGCGAAGGGGTACCTCGACCGCTTGGAGTGTCCCAACGTCGTCATCGTTCCCGGCAACCACGACGCCCAGAGCGTGGGCTATCGCCACTTCGAGGACCTCTTCGGTCCGCGCGAGCGCGCCATGACGCTCACGGTGCCTGAGGGCGAGGCGAAGGTCGTGGCGCTGGACTCCACGAAGCCCGACCTCGCGGAGGGGGAGGTGGGCCGTGAGCACTATGCGTGGATCGACGAGGAGTTCCGGGGCTGGGAGCGCGGCCCGAAGATCCTTATCCTGCACCATCACATCCTCGCGGTACCCAGCACGGGACGGGACACGAACAACCTGCGCGACGCCGGGGACGTGATGGCGATCCTGCGGGACCTGCGCGTGGACCTCGTCCTCTCCGGGCACCGGCACGTCCCGTATGTCTGGAGCATCTCCGGTGTGAGGATCGTGCACTTGGGCACCGTTTCCTCCCTGCGCGTGCGGGGCACGATGCCACCGTCGTACAACGTGATCGAGCTCGATGCCGAGCGCGTGCAGATCACGCTGCGAGAGCCGGGCAAGGGCGAGGAGCCGCTCTCGACGTTCTCCCGCCAGGCGATGACGACGAGCGAGTTTTACCCCGCGCTCGATCGCTTCGTCCGCTACGACCAGCTGCCATTCTAGCGCCGCGTATCGCTCCCCTAAATAGACATCGAGGGCATGAATACGATGTGCTACGATCCGGTTATGAGTCGCCGCAAGCAACGCCTCGCTGCCGAGGTTCCCACGTTCATGAAACGCTATACGCGCAAGCGTCCGCATCGGGGCGAGCCGAACGACCGGAAATATGACCGCAAGGTAGAGGAGTTGGTCAAGCGGATGGATCCGGTTGAGCTAGACGCCCTCCTGCACGGCGACGAAGACGAATCGAACGAGGAGAACGAGTCTCCTTTGCGCTGAGCAACTGCCTCCTAATACCGGCTGTGTAGAAGGTATGGGCTGGACGTGGCTGTCGTCCATAGCGGGCAGTTACGGCAACCTCCGTCGGTATGTATTGAACCTGCTACCAGGTGATGTTAGACTCATGCTGTAGAACACATGTTCTACAACTATGCATGAGTACGCGGAGCTGCACTGCCACAGTTACCACTCCATGCTCGATGGGGCGTCGTCCCCCGCCGTGCTGGTCGAGCGCGCCCTGGAGCTGGGGATGTCCCATCTGGCGCTCACGGATCACGACGGGCTGTACGGCGCGGTGCGCTTCCACACGGCGGCAGTTGCGCGCGGGCTGCACCCGATCATTGGGCTGGAGGTGGGCCTGGAGACCGGCTACCACCTCACCCTGCTCGCGCGCGATAACGCCGGGTATCGCAGCCTGTGTCGGCTTGTCAGCCGCGCGCAGCTGCGGGGGGAAAAGCACGCGCCGCTGTTCACGCTCGCCGACCTCCCGCTCCACGCGGAGGGACTGATTGCGCTCTCCGGCTGCCGGCAAGGTGAGGTTGCCGCGCACATCCTGCGGGGCGATCACGCCGCCGCTCGCGCCGCCGCCCGGAACCTGGCGGGACTGTATGGCGAAGGCAACTACTGGATTGAGTTACAGGATCACCTTCTGCCCGACAGCCACAGCCTCTGCACGGAGCTTGCATCCATCGCGGATGATCTGGGCATCGGCGTGGTCGCGACGAACAACACGCACTACGCGGAGCGCGACGGCCATCGCCTGCAGGACGTGCTCATCTGCATCCGCCATAACACCACGCTCGACGAGTCGGCCGGGCTCCGCAGACCGAACTCCGAGTGCTATCTCAAGGCCGCGGAGGAGATGGCAGCGCTCTTCGCGTGGCGGCCGGATGCACTCTCGAACACCATGGAGATCGCGGCCTCCTGTTCCGTGGGGCTGGGCTTCTCCCAGCATCGCCACCCCCGCTACCCCCTGCCGTCGGGGCACTCGGCGCGCTCCTATCTGCACCGGCTCTGTCTCGATGGGGCGCTGAAAAAGTACGGGGGGCTGCGGCCAGATGTGTTAACGGGGCTGCGCAAAGAGCTGGGTGTGATCCACGCGTTGGGACTCGAGAACTTCTTCATCGTCGTTTGGGACATCATGAACTACGCCCGCGAGCACAACATCCCGGCACAGGGCAGGGGGAGCGCGGCGGACTCCATCGTCGCGTACGTACTCGGCATCACGCGCGTGGACCCGATCCGCCACAACCTCCTCTTCGAGCGCTTCCTGAACGAGGAGCGGGTCGGTACGCCGGATATCGACATAGACGTCTCCACGAACCACCGCGAGGAGCTCATCGGGTACGTGTACGAGAAGTACGGGCAGGAGCACACAGCGATGGTCGCGACCATCATCACGTACCGTGCCCGGTCCGCCGTGCGCGATGTGGGCAAGGCGCTCGGCTTCCCGCCCGATGTCCTCGATGTGGTAGCCAAGTCATTCGGCGCGTACGACCATGCCGACCGGCTCCGCGACGAGATTACGGCGCTGCTGGGTGCGGCGCCGCCCGAGGACCTGCCGTGGGGACAGCTCCTGGAGATGTGCGAGCAGATCTCCGGCTTCCCGCGTCACCTGAGCATCCACGTCGGCGGCATGCTTATCACGGAGGGACCGCTCGTGGATGTCGTGCCGCTGGAGCACGCGACCGCACCGGGCCGCGTCGTCACGCAATACGACAAGGACGACGTGGAGGACGTGGGGCTCATCAAGATAGACCTGCTGGGGCTGCGCACCCTCTCGCTCATCCATGATGTGCTCGACGAGATAGAGCGGAGTACCGGGACGCGTCCCGATCTCGATGTCCTGCCGGAGGATGATGAGCGCGTGTACGACATGCTCTGCCGCGCGGATTGCATCGGCGTGTTTCAGGTGGAGTCGCGGGCGCAGAGCCAGACCCTGCCGAAGATGCTGCCGCGCAAGCTCGACGACCTGGTGGTGGAGATAGCGATCATCCGGCCCGGCCCCTTGCAGGGCAACATGGTGCATCCGTACCTGCGCCGCAGGCAGGGGCTGGAGCCGGTGGAGTACCTGCACCCGAGCCTCGCGCCGATCCTCAGCGAGACGCTGGGCGTCTGCATCTTCCAGGAGCAGGTGATGAAAATCGCCACCGATGTCGCGGGTTTCCGTCCCGGCGAAGCCGATATGTTCCGCCGGGCGATGGGCAGTCACCGCTCGCGCGACGAGATGGACCGTATACGCGACAGGTTTCTCGCGGGTGCGATGGAGAACGGACTCTCACGGCCGCAGGCGGAGGAGCTGTTCCGGCAGCTCGCGGGCTTTGCCGCCTTTGGCTTTTGTAAGAGCCACGCCGCGGCGTTCGCGCGCACCACCTATGAGACCGCGTGGCTGAAGCTGTATCATCCCGCACCGTTCTACGCGGCACTGCTCAACAACCAGCCGATGGGCTTCTACTCGCCTGAGGTACTGCTCGGCGACGCCCGGCGCCACGGGGTGCGCACTTTACGGGTGGATATCCACCGCAGCCAGGGGCGCTGTACCGTTGAAGGGGGACATGTGCGGCTCGGTTATCGCTACGTGAAAGACCTCGGCGCGCGCGCGATCGAGCGGCTGGAGGCGGAACGGAAGCGGGGGACATATCGGTCGTTCGCGGAGTTCTGCGCTCGTACCAGGCTCGATCGTGATGCGGTGGAGAGCCTGATCTTCGCAGGGGCGTTCGATGGGTTCCGAGTGCCTCGCCGCAAGCTGCTCTGGGAGTTGAACCGGCTCCCACCCGCGGACTCCTTCTTCAGCGACGGACGTCCGGCTCTTATCCCTTCCGAGGAACCGGAGCTACGCCCGATGAGTTCGTACGAGCAGGTGGCGGAGGAGTACGGGCTGATGGGTCTCTCCCCCACCCATCAGTTGCTTGAGTTCCACCGCCGGGCGTTGGAGCGCGAGGGCGTGACAACCGCGGAAGAGCTACGCGACAGGGTCAGCGGCTCTGTGCGGGTGGCTGGGATGGTCGTGTGCCGGCAGCAGCCGCCGACGGCGAAGGGGCATGTTTTTCTGACGCTCGAGGACGAGACGGGCCTCGTGAACGTGATCCTGCGCCCAAAGGTGTACGAGCGCTACCGGCCATACGTCCGCCGCTCCCCGCTGCTGCTCATCGAGGGGAAGCTAGAGACGGACCGCGGGGTGCAGAGCGTGCTGGTCACGACCGTGCTCCCCTGGCACGAACTGCCCAACTCCGCTCCGAATACCCCGCGCGATGTCGTTCGCAGCCATCGTGGCTAACGCGCCCACCCCGTGTAGCCCGCTATGCCCCAGGCCGGGTGTGTTCTGGTCAGTCCTCGCATAAGCGGGAGATACCCTTTGACCGACCGATACCATACACTACAAACCGAATGAGGGACCCTGATATGAGCAGTCTGAGCTACACAGACCACGGACCCACAATCCTGGACCTGCACTTCCAGGGTGAGCCGCAAGCAATCGCGAGCTACCTGCTGATCGGCGCCCAGGATGCCGCGCTGATCGAGACGGGACCCGCGAGCACGCTCGACAGCCTGATGGCCGGGCTGGCCGCCGCCGGGGTCGCACCGGATCGGGTGACGAAGTTACTGCTCACCCACATCCACCTCG
>JADDPA010000161.1:0-40779 GCA_016782125.1 Thermobaculum sp. | reverse complement strand
TGTGCTGCCCGTGCCCGCCGACCGGGTGGTCGTGCTCGACGATGGTGAGGTGGTCATCGCCGGTGGGCGGAAGCTCAAAGCGCTCTATACACCGGGGCACGCCTCACACCACATCGCGTACTGGGATGCTACAGGTCATACCGTCTACACGGGCGATGCCGCCGGCATACGGCTCCCCGGCGTTGACGCTGTCCTGCCGCCAACGCCGCCACCTGATCTGGACCTCGAGCTATGGTCCGGCAGCATCGGCAAGCTCTTGGCGCTCGATGCCCACACGCTGTATCTCACCCACTACGGACCGGTCCACGACCCGCGTAACCACCTGGAGGAATTGGACCGGCGATTGTACGAGTGGCGCGACCTGGTGCTCGCGGCGCTGCGCGAGGGTCGGGACGAAACCGCTGTTGCCCAACAGTTGCAACAGCAAGCCAACCACGCTCTTGGGGAACGGGCGCGAACGAATCTTAAGCTACGTGCCCGATACGGGCTAGTCGCCGGCTACGCGATGAACGTCGCCGGTTACGTACGGTATCTCCGCAAGCAAGGTGCTCTCACTTCGTAGCCGGTGCCCACCGCCATCATCTGCACTGGACATCTTGCACAAAAGCAGCCTGCTACTGTCGCGCACAACACAGTAGTCACCCTCTCCACGCCGCGGTTACTATCAGAGCGTGACTGACGATTTGTGCATACTGCAATCTGCATCGCTCGTGGTACCGGTCGGACCTCGGTCGTACCGCGGACGGGCACAGTAATCTCTGGGAATAGGAGAAGCAGGCCATGAGCGAGACGACTTTATTGTAGCCGACATCGTTGTGCCGCTACGACGAGTGCCGGTACTGTGTCTATCGGGTCAACACCCGCCGGACGCCCGGCGGTTCCGGCGAATGCGATCTTGTCCTTCAGGCGCGCGCGAGCGTCAGTCTCTGCCGGGGACGGCGCTTCTTCCGGCTCGCCCCCGAGAGGGCAGCGGAGTACCGCGGGTGGGTGTTGGGCGGTGCCGGACGCACGCCGGTTGCCGGTCATGCGGAGGATACCTGACCGAATTCGGCGAATCCCTCGCCGGAAGGCTGCAGGACCACTCCGCTAGGCTTGTTCCGAGGCCACGTAGAGCTCTGCATTGAGCAGGGAGCAGCCCGCTGCGCCGAGCACGGTGTTGTGCCCGAGCGCGCTGAACTTCCAGCCCAGGAGCGGACACGGGCGGAGCCGTCCGAGCACCGCGCCCATACCGTCCGATGCAAGCGCGTCCTTGCCGGGACGTGGCCGGTCGGGCTCGGTGCGATACACGAGCGGCTGTGCCGGCGCACTCGGGAGGCCCATTTCCACCGCGGCTGGCCGCCACTCACGCCACGTAGCCAGAATTTCGTCCGCTGTAACGCGGGTTCCGAGTTTGGCCGAGATGGCGAGCAGGTGCCCCTCGCGCACCGGGACACGGTGGCACTGCGCGCTGATCTGTATCGCCGCCTGTTCGAAGCTCACGCCGTTCCACGTACCCAGAATCTTGAGCGGCTCAGTCTCCAACTTCTGCTCTTCGCCACCGATGTAGGGCACGACATCCCCGAGAATGTCATACGACGGCACGCCTGGATAGCCTGCGCCGGAGATCGCCTGCATCGTTGAAACAAACACGCGCGATACACCGAAGCGCTCACACAGCGGGGCCAGTGCCATTGCCAGTGGTATCGAGGCGCAGTTGGGATTGGACAGGATGAAACCGCTCCACTTGTGGCGCATCTGCTGGGCCGGTATCGCCGCGAGATGGTCAGGGTTCAGGTATGGCACCATCAGCGGCACGTCGATGTCCATCCGGTGCGCTCCCGCGTTCGTGAAGACCTTGTATCCCGCTGCCGCGAAGCTCGTTTCCATTGGTCCCGCGATCTCGCCCGGCAGTGCGGAGAACACGATCTCGCAGTCGATTCCCAGCTCGCATGCCTGGAGGGTCATCTGCCGCGCGTACGCCGGCGGATCCTCTCCCAGGTGCCATTGAACAGCGTCGGCGTAGGTTTGTCCCTGCGTTCGCTCGGACCCCGCGAGCGCGGTGACCTCGAACCAGGGATGATCCGCAAGGAGCTGCACGAAGCGCTGGCCTACCGTGCCCGCCGCGCCGAGCACGCCGACCTTGATCCGACTCATTGTCGCGCCGCCTGAAGAAGGTCACCGGCCACACCCATCGCAGTGACCGTCGGCCCCGCGCCCGGCCCAATAACCGTGAGCGGGTTGTCGGCATATTCCCGCGTGTGGAACACGAAGATGTTGTCCGGGCCGTTGAGCGAGCCCATCTGAGTTGCGGCAGGGATCTCTCGCAACTGCACCGTGATCTCCCCCTCTGCCGGTATTGTAGCGACATACTTCAGCGATGCATCGGCGCTTCGAGCATGTGCAACTCGCTCGCCGAACGCTGCGTCCGCCGACGCCAGCTTGCCCATGAACTCCTCGACGGTGACGGACGGATCGAGCGCGGGCATCAGCATCTCGACACGGACATCGCACAGGTCCAGCCGGCGTCCGAATGCGCGCGCCAGGATCAACGCCTTGCGGGCAACGTCGAGTCCCGATAGATCGTCGCGTGGGTCGGGCTCGGTGTATCCCCGCTGGTGCGCCTGTCGCACGGCTTCGGAGTATGGCGTCCCCGCCATCATCGTGCTCGTTATGTAGCCGAGTGTCCCGCTAGCACAAGCGGTGACTTCACGGATCTCATCCCCCGTGGCTACCAGCGAACGCACCGTACTGATCACCGGCAGGCCCGCGCCGACTGTCGCCTCATACCACAGGTCCGGACCTCCCGCCTCATGCAGCTGGTCGTATCGCTGCTGATCGAGTGCGAGCGGCGCCTTGTTGGACAGGACGCAACGCCACTTCTGTCGAAGCGCCTGAAGGAGCGCGTCCGCCGTGCCCTCGCCGGTGGCACAGTCGATGAGCACGACGCCCGGTAGATCCGACAGGGCCTGCAGGACGTGCGCGGTGCTGGCACGCTCACCCCATGGGACCTCGGCGAGCGTCTGGTTTGCTGCCTTCGCGGCCAGGACGGTTTGGAGCCCGGCGTCGGAGAGTCCATCTCGGTCGATCACTGCGCCCTGCGTGTCCAGCAGCGCGACGTACTGGACATGCAGTCCATACTGCTTCCTCCAGTGCTCGCGGTTCTCGTTCACGAGCTGGATCACCGCGCGGCCCACGGTTCCGACGCCGATCTGCACCAGTCGGACCTGCCGCGTCATGGCATGAATTCCTCATGGAGCGCGCGCACGGCATCGTCCAGGCGGTTGGCGTCCACGACGAAGGAGAAACTGGTACCAGAGGGCGCCTGGGCGAAGCCGTGTACCGTTGCCCCGATGCGGCCCAGTACGCCGAATACTCGGGCGCCGATGCCGGAGGTATCGCCCAGGGACTCCCCAACCATCGCGAATACCCCGAGGCCGTCGCGCACGTCGATCCGGCGCACCTCTCCGCGCCGCATCTCGTCGGCGAACTCATCCTTGAGGTCACGGATGATCGCGGGAGCCCGTTCCGCATGCAGCACAAAGCTCAGGTTCTGTTCCGGCGAAGAGGCGTTCGTCAGGAATGCATCCGTTGATAGCCGCTCGATTACACCGAGTGCCCGCCCGGCGACCCGCGGTCCCCCCGGTCTGCCCGACCCCTCCACCGTGACCGTGCACACGTTGCGTGTGTACGCGATCGACTTGACGGAGCCGCCGGCGCGCGATCCGTACCCGGTGATCGTTGTGCCCGGAAACTCAGGGTTGAAGCTGTTGCGGACGCGCACGGGGAACTGGCCGTCAATCGCCGGCAGTACGGTCCGGGGGTGAATAACCTTCGCGCCGAAGAAGGAAAGCTCACGTGCCTCGGCGTACGACAGATGCGGCAGCGAGCGCGCTCCTGGCACGATCTTCGGGTCCGCAGTCAGCACACCGTCCGTGTCGCTGTAGATCCACACCTCCTGAGCATCCAGCGCAGACCCAAGGATGGTGGCGGTATAGTCTGAGCCGCCACGGCCCAGTGTCGTAGTGACGCCCTCGGCCGTCGCACCCGCGAAACCGGGAATAACCGGGACGATACCGTTGGAGACCAACGGCGCGATCCGGTCGCGGGCGGCCGTGGAGGTCGCCTCCATCAGCGGCATCGCCTCCCCGAAGTTGCCGTCGGTGCGCACGAGCGCCTCAGCGGAAATGGTTTGGGCTTGCACATCTTGCGTGCACAGTACGCCGACCATCAGGGCGCAGGACAACTTCTCTCCGTAGGCAGCGATCATATCGAGCGAGCGTGGTGACGCCTCACGGAGCAGGCTGAGCGCCGCCAGTATGTGGTCCAGCGTGTCGAACCAGGCATCAAACTGTTGGAGCACATCGCGCAGGTACGGCTCGACAACAGCCTGGCGCGCCGCCGCGTGATGCCGCTCGCGCAGGGCGTGCGACAGGTGGTGCACCTGTTCGTGCTCGCCGCGTGCTGCGGTGTGTGCTGCGACCAAGAGCGCGTCCGTCACACCGCTCATCGCGGAGAGTACCACGACCGGCGACCGATCCTGGTGAGCGCGGATAATGGTGCCGACGCGCAACATCGCTTCGGCGTTGCCGACGCTGGTTCCGCCGAACTTCAAGACTATCAACGAGACCCCTTCGACTGCTGCCCTCTCATCATACCGTCCGAACCCAGGTCGATGCCTTAGCCGCTGGCCGGGTGCTCATAGGACATAGTGCGCCGGGCCTCACGACGCACAGCTCTGGGCACCCGGCCGGCATGCCGGTCCAAGTCAACCGCTAATACGACTCCGCGGCAGGGGCTGCCTCACGCTCCAGTTCCTCGGGCGGGCCGGTGGTTACACTCGTCGTTCCCTCGGCGGCGCTCTTGAGAGCCTGGTCGAGGTCGGCGAGGATGTCGTCGATGCTCTCGAGTCCGACGGAGAGCCGGATGAAGTCGTCCGTCACGCCGGTCAGCTCACGCTGCTCAGTTGTTAGCTGGGAGTGGGTCGTGCTCGCGGGGTGGATGATAAGCGACTTCGCGTCGCCCACGTTCGCCACCAGGGAAAACAGCTTCACCGTGTCGATCAGCTTCCTGCCCGCCTCCAGGCCGCCGTGTACGCCGAAGCCAACGATTGCGCCGTAGCCGCCGTGATGGTACTTCTTGGCTAGCTCGTGTGATGGATGGTTGGAGAGTCCAGGGTAGCCGACCCAGCGGACGTTCGGGTGATCCATCAGGAAGTTCGCGACGCGCAGTGCGTTCTCGCTATGTCGTTCCATTCGCAGCGGCAGCGTCTCCAGTCCTTGCAGGAAGAGGAACGAGTTGAAGGGTGAGAGCGCGGGGCCGAGGTCGCGCAGCAACTGCACGCGCGCCTTCAGGATATACGCCATCGGACCGAGCGCCTCAGCGTACTTCAGCCCGTGGTACGATGCATCCGGCTCGGTGAAGCCAGGGAAGTTACCGTTCGCCCAGTCAAATTTACCGCCGTCAACGATCACTCCACCGATACTCGTTCCATGCCCGCCGATGAACTTCGTCGCCGAGTGGACGACGATGTCCGCGCCGTGCTCAAGCGGACGCACCAAATAGGGGCTTGGCAGTGTGTTGTCGATGATCAGCGGGATACCGGCCTCATGGGCGATCTGCGCGACCGCCTCGATGTCCAGCGTATCGAGCCTCGGGTTGCCTACCGACTCGGCGTAAATGGCGCGGGTGCGCTCCGTCAGCCCCCGGCGAAAGTTCTCGGGGTCACTCGGATCGACGAAATTGACCTTGATGCCTACTTTGGGCAGGGTGTGGTGGAAGAGATTATAGGTTCCACCGTACAGGCTCGTCGCGGACAGTAGCTCGTCGCCCGCGTTCAGGACGTTCAGGATCGCCAGGAACTCCGCGGCTTGTCCGGAGCCGACCGCGAGCGCACCAACGCCGCCTTCGAGCTGGGCCATGCGTTGCTCAAAAACATCGCTCGTCGGGTTCATGATGCGCGTGTAGATGTTCCCCATCTCCGACAGGTTGAAGAGGTTGGATGCATGATCCGCGTCGTTGAAGAGATATGCCGTCGTCTGGTAGATGGGCACGGCGCGGGAATTGGTCGCCGCATCCGGCTCCTGACCACCGTGCAGGGCCAACGTCTCGAAGCCGTACTTCTGTCCATTCTGGGCGGTCATTGGAACTCCTTATCCTTGTGAATGCCTTACTCTTGTGTTGCTTTGGCTCTCAGGATGCCTGCTGGGGCGTTGTGGCCGGTTGCCCCGTTTCCTCGACGGCGAGTATCGCTCGCGGTGCATCGTGGTAGTCGTCGATGATGCGCGCCATGCTCGGCCATTCCTTTAAGAACGCATCATGCCCGTGCACCGACGGCAGTTCCCGATATACCGCATCCTTCCCGAGTGCGTGCAGCTTCTGAGCTAGGGCCCGCACTTGCTCGGGAGGATACAGCCAATCGGTGCTCATGCCGACGTGCAGGGTACGCGCCTGGATCCGTTGCAGCGCAACCTGCTCCGACTCCCATCCCTCGGCCACGTCGTACAGGTCCATCGCCCGCGTGAGATAGAGATACGAGTTGGCGTCAAACCGCCGGGCCAGGGCGCGCCCCTGGTACTCCAGGTATCCCTCGATGTCGAACTTCTCACCGAGCGGGGAAGGGCTCGTCGGACGCGAGGCGGGCTCCCGCCCAAAGCGAAGCCACTGTCCCTCTGAGCTCTGGTAGGTCAGCATTCCCACCATCCGCGCAAGCTCGAGCCCTGCATCCGGCCCATGTCCTGGCACGTACCGTCCGTCGCACCAGGCGGGATCCAGCATGATCGCATTCCGGCCGATCGCGTTGAATCCTATCGCCTGCGGTCCAATGCGCTCCGTCGCGCCGAACAGCAGCGCCGCGTCGAGGTCCGCTGGGTACCGCACCGCCCACTCCAGGGCCTACATCCCCCCGATCGAGCCGCCCGCCACGGCCGCGAGTCTACGAATCCCAAGTGCGGTGAGCAACTCGCGCTGCGCTCGCACCATGTCCTGTACCGTAATCACCGGGAAGTCGAGCGCATACGGCCTGCCGGTCTCCGGGTTAGTGGACGCCGGACCCGTCGTGCCCTGGCACCCACCCAGCACGTTCGAGCAGATCACGAAGTATCGATCGGTGTCGAACGCGCGTCCGGGACCGATCAAAGGGTTCCACCACGCCGCCTTGGGATTATCCGGGACATGCGGATCCGCCGCATGGGAGTCCCCGGTCAGCGCGTGCAGCACGAAAACAACGTTGTCGCGTGTGGGCGAGAGCGTGCCCCACGTCTCATACGCGACGGTGACGGAGGAGAGCGCACCACCCCGCCACAACGGCAGCGGGCGGGGAAGCGTGTGATATTGGAGCGCGGACACGAGCGGCTGTAGCATGGCAGGTTTCTCACGGGCCGTTCGCCGCCTTGTAGGAGAGAGGAGGGGGAACAGCGATCCGGGCAAAGAAAACACCCCCGCAAGCGCAAGGGGTGTGGTGTTTGTTTCTGACAACCCCTTATCTTGCGGGTGTTCCCGCCGGAATTGGCACCTGGCGCGATAGCGCTGGTTGCCGGGCTTCACAGGGCCGTCTCCCTCCACCTCTCTCGATAAGGCAAGCGTATTCAGTTGTGTTCTGCGATGATGGTAGCAGAGGGCGCGAGTAAGGGTCAAGCAGGACACGCGTTGTTCGCGCCCACACGCCTATTGACCATGCCGAAACGCGTGTGTTACAGTCCTTTGCGCCCGCATTGCCCTCAACCGCCCCACGAGAACAACTGGAGGCCCTGGTGAAGTCCAAGCCGATGATCGTGATGGCCATCCTTTGTCTGCTGCTCGCCGCATGTGGCTCCGGCGGGGTCGCCACGCCGGGCGGTGCTACTACTGCCGCTCCAAAGGCCACGAGCCCCACGGCCGAGGCTACGATGGCGGCAACCGCGCCAGTGATAACGGACGGCACGGTCGGCGCGGGGGCCAGCCCGACCGCGGAAGCCGTCGAGAAGCTGCGCGTCGCCATGTTCGTCAATGGTGCGCTGGGCGACAAGAGTTTCTGGGATTCCGCGAACGCTGGAGTACGGCGCGCGAACACAGAGCTTGGTGCCGAGGTTCGCGTTGTCGAGGGCGGCTTCGACGTCAGCTCGTGGGAGCCGGCACTTCGGCGTCTCGCGCAGGCCGATTATGACATTATTCTCGTCGGCACGTTCCAGATGCCCGATATCGTGAACTCGGTCGCACCGGATTTTCCGGACAAGAAGTTCATCCTGTTCGATGCCACGGTTGACCAGAGTAACGTCGCGAACATCTCGTACGCTCAGAACGAAGGCTCTTTCCTCGCTGGCGTGCTGGCCGGCTGCGTCGCGAATAGTGATCTACCGAACGTCTCCGGCGACAAGACCGTTGGCGTAGTCGGCGGTGAGGATGTGGCGGTCATCAACGACTTCGTTGTTGGCTACGAGCAGGGCGCGCAGTACGTGGACCCCGAAGTGCAGGTGCTCAAGGCGTACGTCGGCACGGGAGCTGCCGCATACAATGACCCGGCCAAGGCGAAGGAACTGGCGACGGCGCAGTTCAGCGATGGCGCGAGCATCGTGTTCCAAGTAGCGGGCGGTTCCGGCCTCGGCGTGATCGACGCCGCGAAGGAGCAGAATCGCTATGCCATCGGCGTCGACTCGAATCAGAACGGAGAGGCGCCGGGCGTCGTGCTCTCGAGCATGCTGAAGCGCGTAGATAACTCGGTGTTCGACCTGATACAGATGGAGGCAACCGGCTCACTGCGGACTGGCAAGACGTACCTGTACGGCATACAGAACGACGGGGTCGGTCTTGCCGAGGACAAGTATTACAATCAGCATGTTCCGCAGGAGTGCAAGGATCAGGTGGACCGAGCGAAGCAGGACATCGCCAGCAAGATGGTACGGGTGAAGTCAGGCTTCAAGTAGGCCGGCAACTCCGTTGCCCCCGATGGCGCGGCGAGCAGGCTGATCGCGCGTGGACTGCGTGGGGTGAGGATGGAAGAGCAGCACGGCGCTGACGCCGCGCCGGTTGTCGTGATGCGCGGGATAACGAAGGAATTCCCCGGCGTCATAGCGAACCAGGATGCCCAGTTCGATTTGCGCGAAGGCGAGGTGCATGCGCTGGTCGGCGAGAATGGGGCGGGAAAAAGCACCCTGATGAAGATCCTGTTCGGGCTGTACACCCCCGACGCCGGCAGCATCACCATGGGCGGAAGCACCGTTCGGATTGACAGCCCGCAGACCGCCATTGACCTGGGCATAGGTATGGTGCATCAGCACTTCATGCTGATCCCCTCGCTGACCGTGGCCGAGAACATCAGCCTGGGGATGGAGCAGAAGCGCGGCCCATTTTACGACCTTGACGCGGCTATCGAGCACGCGCGGCAACTCTCCACGACGTACGGGTTGCGCGTCGATCCATCCGCCCGGATCCGGGACATCTCGGTGGGAGAGCGCCAACGGGTGGAGATCCTGAAGTCTCTCGCACGCGGCGTGCGCGTGCTGATCCTTGATGAGCCGACCGCTGTGCTCACCCCCCAAGAGGCCGACGAACTGTTTCAGGTACTGCGGGGACTCCTTAGGCAGGGGATGAGCGTCGTACTCATCACGCATAAGCTTCGCGAGGTCATGAACAACTCCGATCGAGTAACAGTGATGCGCGCCGGCAAGTACGTCGGCACGGTGGACACCGCCGCGACGAGCACAGAAGAGCTTGCGCGGATGATGGTAGGTCGCGACATCCTGCTCCGCGTAGAAAAGGGCGACGCCCAACCCGGGGCGGTGGTGCTGCAGGCCATGTCCGTCACGACCGAGCACGATCAGGGCCTGCCGGCAGTGCGAGGCGTCTCGTTTGAGGTGCGAGCAGGCGAGATATATGGCATCGCCGGGGTGGAGGGCAACGGCCAGTCGGAGCTGCTCGAAGCGCTCACCGGGCTGCGTAAGACCAGTGGTGGAAGTATCCTGCTCAATGGCGTCCACATCGAGCGTGCATCCGCGCGGCGGCGGCGCGAGCTCGGAATGGCGCACATACCCGAGGATCGACTGGTCTACGGATCGAGCGAATCGTCGTCTATCGCGGACAACGCCGTAATCGGCTACCACTATCACCCTCCCCTGGCCCGCCGCCTCTGGCTCGCGACGAGCCGGCGGGCACGCTGGGCGCTGGATCTGATTCGGCGCTTTGACATTCGAGGAGCACGGCCCGAGGCGCCGATCGGCTCGCTCTCCGGCGGCAACATCCAAAAGCTGATTCTGGCGCGCGAGATGAGCCGGGAGCCGAACCTGCTCGTCGCCGCACAGCCGACCCGAGGCGTAGATATTGGCGCCATAGAGTTCTTTCACCGTAAGCTCGTCGAGTACCGGGACGCCGGTGCGGCGATCCTGCTGGTGTCGGCGGAGTTGTCGGAAGTGCTTGCGCTCGCGGATCGTATCGGCGTGATGTTCGACGGGCGGATCGT
Source organism: Thermobaculum sp. (assembly GCA_016782125.1). Lineage (GTDB taxonomy): Bacteria > Chloroflexota > Chloroflexia > Thermobaculales > Thermobaculaceae > JACDAU01. The sequence continues at coordinate 30,371 of JADDPA010000161.1, read as the reverse complement.
GGCTGAGTTTGCGGGCGAGGAGGCGACGGAACAGGACCTCGGCCTCGCCATGCTCGGTGTGAGTGACGCACGAAGGGCCAGCGCGTGAGGCAGCGCGGCCTGGTCGCGGAGGTCATTCCTCCGGTACTCTCCCTAGTTGCGGCGCTCGCGCTAAGTGGCCTGATCATAGCCGCGCTCGGCAGCAGCCCGCTGCCGGTATACAAGGCGCTGCTGCTGTCCCCTTTCGAGAGCCTCGCGACCTTCAGCGAGGTGCTGGTCCGGATGGTACCGCTGCTCCTCTCAGGGCTCGCGGTCGCCGTGGCGTTCCGTAGCGGTGTCTTTAATTTGGGCGTGGAGGGACAGCTCTACCTGGGCGCGCTCGCGGCGGCGTGGGTCGGCTTCGCGCTTGCGGGGCCGGGTATCGTGCTGATCCTTGCCGCCCTATTGTTTGGCGCACTGGTCGGAGCGGTCTATGCGTTCCTGCCGGGGCTGCTCCGTGCGTACTCCGGCGCCAGCGAGATCGTCACAACGATCATGCTGAACTATGTGGCGATCAATCTCACCACGTATCTGGTTACCGGTCCCTTTCGGGCACCGAACGCGGCGACCGCCGATTCTGAACCGATAGCGGCCACCGCGCACCTCGCGCGCTTTCTGCCGGAGTCGCGGGCGCACGTGGGCCTGTTCATCGCCCTCGCTTTGGCGGTTGGGCTGTACATCCTGCTGTATCAGACGACAATCGGCTACGAGGTGCGGATGACTGGCGCGAACCCGCGTTTCGCGGAGTACGGCGGTATCAGCGTACGGCGTACCGTGCTCATCGCGATGCTGCTGAGCGGCGTACTCGCGGGACTCCTTGGCGCCATCGAGGTGTTAGGCGTCCAATACCGCTTCCGAAGTGGGTTCTCGCCGGGATATGGCTTCGACGGTATCACCGTTGCGCTCCTTGCACGGGTAGAGCCGCTCGCGATCCCATTCGCCGCCTTCCTTTTTGCTGTCTTGCGGGCGGGCGCGAGCATCGCAGCGGTGGACACCGAGGTCAGCCGCGAGGTGGTGGACGTTCTGCAGGCGATCATCATCTTGTTCGTCACGGCGGAGGGTCTGTGGAGTTTCGTGCGGCGGCGGCATGTGGTTACCGCAGGACAGCGAGGTTAGGAGGCCGCATGGACGACGTGCTCAGCGTGTTCGATACGCGCCTGCTCGGGCCGATGTTGCGGCTCGCTACCCCGATCTTACTCGCCGCGATCGGCGGACTGTACACCCAGCAGGCGGGCGTCCTGAACATCGCGCTCGAAGGCATGATGCTTATGGCGGCATTCTGGGCAGCCGCTGGTGCGTACTTTTTCCAGAGCGATCAGGTCGCCCAGAACAGCGCCTGGCTCGCCACGCTCGCCCCCTGGCTCGGGCTCCTTTGCGCTGTAATAGCTTCGACACTGCTTGCCGCGGTGTTCGGCCTGTTCAGCATCCGGTTCGGCGCCGATCTCGTCGTGACCGGTATAGCGATCAACCTTTTCGCTGCGGGCGGGACGATCGTGCTGATGCAGCGGTTCTTTGAAACGAAGGGAAGCTTTTCGGCGCAGGGGCGCCTACCGGATATTCGTTTGCCCTTTTTGCGTGAGGTCCCCGTGCTCGGCGAGCTTTTCCGTCAGCAGAATATCCTGCTGTATATCTCCATCGTTATTGTGGTCGTCGCCCACCTGGTGCTGTATCGCACACGCTTCGGCCTGCGCGTCCGGTCCGTTGGAGAGAACCCCGAGGCGGCTCAGACAGCGGGTATTCAGGTCCGGAGGATCCAGTTCGCGACGGTGCTAATCAGCGGGCTGCTTTGCGGTCTGGCGGGCGCAAACCTCTCGCTCGGGTACCTCGGTCAATTCACGGCGAACATGACGGGGGGCCGGGGCTTCATCGCGCTGGCGGCGCAGACGTTCGGCGGCGCGACGCCCATCGGCACCGCGCTTGCTTCGTTGTTCTTCGGCCTGGCGGACGCCGTCAGTGTACGGTTGCAGACCCGTGGACTGCCCAGTCAGTTCGTGCTCATGATCCCGTATGTGGCCACAGTCGTCGCGCTCGTGCTCGTATCCCGCCGCCGCTTGTTCCACAGCAGGCACAGACCGAGTGTCGAGGTAGAGAAGGCAGAAGCGAAACCGTAAGAGCCATTGGGCGCGTTGGCCGTCCCGGCAAGGCACTCGATCCTGTCCGAATCGCGGTGCTGGCAAACGAGCTCTGGGCGGTGCGTGCGATGGGCGTATCGCGAACGCTCCGAGCAGGCGCGAATCATACGCGAGCCGCTTGAACCGTGGTGCGTGTCATCCCGTACGCAGTGAGGGATCTGTAGCCTGTACCACGGGTTCCCCGCATGCTCGGACTGACACAAGCTACACCGTTCAGCCGGAGTCCGTATTATCGGTCTGGAGCGTTCACGGAATAAGGTTGAACTTCGCGAGACGCTTCGTTGCAACCGGACCGGAATCGACCCTATAATCCCGCCACACATAAATACAACGGTGGAGGGAATTCCCAAGTGAAGCTTACATGTATGCAAGACAATCTGAACCGTGGTCTCTCGATTGTGAGTCGGGCGGTGAGTGCTCGAAGCACACTCCCGATCCTGAGCAACATCCTCCTGTCCACTGATAACGGACGGCTCAAGCTCGCCGCGACCAACCTGGAGCTTGGGATCACCACGTGGATCGGTGCAGAGGTGGAGCAGGAGGGATCGATCACGATTCCAGCCCGCCTGCTCACCGACTTCGTGAACACACTGCCCAACGAAAAGGTGCACATTGAGCTTACAGGCGGGCAAAAGGTTCGCGTCTCTGCCGGTCATTCCTCCGCCGATATTCACGGCATGGATCCCGAGGATTTCCCGGTCATCCCAACCGTGACGGATGAGCCGACGGTGCGGATAGAGCCGGGGCTGCTCAAGGAGATGATCTCCCAGGTTGCCTTTGCCGCCGCGAGCGACGACAGTCGCCCGGTCCTGGCCGGCGTGCTCGTGAAGTTGGAGAATGGGAGCCTCACCATGGCGGCAGCGGACGGCTTCCGGCTTGCCGTGAAGGAACATGAGGTCGATGTCGACGCCACGGGAATCAGCGTCATCGTGCCGGCAAAGGCGCTGGATGCGCTCGCCCGACTAATCGGCGACGCGGAGGAAGCGGTGGAGATCACGGTCACGCCGAATCGCTCGCAGATCCTCTTCCATAGCGAGAACGTGGACATCATCTCCCGCCTCGTGGATGGCAACTTCCCGAACTACAATCAGATCGTGCCGAAGCAGCATGAGACCCGGACTGTAGTGGATACCCAGGAGTTCCTCCGTGCGACTCGCAGGGCGTTTATCTTCGCCCGGGATAGCCAGAACGTGGTCCGGCTGCAACTGGAGCCGGGAGATGACCTAAGGCCGGGCAGGATACTCATCACCGCCACCGCGGCGGAGATGGGCAGTGGGGCTGATGAGTTGCAGGCCACGATCGAGGGCACGGGCGGGCAGATCGCGTTCAACGCGAAGTATCTCGCCGATGTGCTCGCGGTGGTGTCGACCGGCCAGGTGGCGTTGGAAACGCAGACGGCGAACGCCCCGGGCGTTATCAAGCCCATTGGCAACGGCAGCTACACCCACGTCATCATGCCGATGCACATGGCAAACCGGTAGGCCAATCGGCCGGTCGCGGGTATCGAGCCTTGCCCTTGCGGCTATGGCTCGTTAGGCGAACCCGTACGGAATGTTGTAGCGTGCGTCCAGGTTCGGGTAGATACGCTGCTCGAGAATCGCGTCATATCTGCGCCAGAACGCATCGAGTTCACGCGGTGAAATGAGCGGTCGGAGTTGAGCGTTGAGCACCGCAACCTGCTCGTCGTCGAATCGTCGCTCCTCCAGACCCGCGAGGATTGGTTCCGGGATCGGCTCGCCGCAAAAGTCCCAGATAACCGTGCGCAGCTTCGGGCGTGCGTGGAACGTCAGGCCGTGATCAATGGCCCAGACCTTTCCGCCCGGCCCCTTGAAGCAGTGAGCCGGCTTGCGATCCGCGTTGTTCACGAGCAAGTCAAACACCACTAACTGCCGAAGCTGCTCAGCCTGTGCCGGGCCGAGCGTGTACACGTGTGGGGAGCCTTCGGCCTCAACGTACACTTGAAAGCTACCTGGACCGTACGGTCCGTCTCGGATCACTGTACGCGGCACAAGGTCCCAACCAAGCCAGCAGCAGGTCAGATATGCGGCGTACTCGCGCAGGTACAGCGTGCCGGAAGGGAAGTCGATCAGCGGCGCCTCACCCCGGCGCGGCTTGTACACCGCCCGATGCACCAGACCGCCGTGTCGCACGGTCACGTAGTAGGTATAGTTTGAGCCCCAAGGCACGAGCGTACCGTCCACGACCTCCCCTTCACAGAGGAGTGTGTCCATCTCTTCCGTGGTAAGCGGTGTCTGAGGCGCACGGACCTCGGGGGCGGCGTCTGTCAACCTGATGCGGCGCGACCGGGACCTCACGCGCCATAATCCCTGGTCGACGTGCCAATCCATCGTAGCGTCATAAATCGAGTATAGAGACTGCCACCAAGCCCTGCAACCTGCGCAGTGCGCATCGTACGAGTCTGCCCATGTAGGCATTGCCCAGTACTTGCCCCCAGAGCGCCAAACATCATACGGGAAGGGGCAAGAACTCCGGCTGATTATCGCTCGACGAGCACAATGCGCCGGGTGTGAGCGGAACTCCTTGCCGACCGGTCCTAACGGGAATCACCGCCTGGAGAGACGGCTACGGGCATGGCGGCAAGCTTCGCCTGGATACGGCGCAAACGCTTCTCCAGATTGCGCACGGTCGTGCGGGCGCACGGGTCCAACGGCAGAAGCCGGAGCGCTTCGATGACCAACGACTCCGCGCGCCCGAAATCTCCCAGCACGTGCTCACAGTGTTTCGCCAACTCTTCGTACGGAAATATACCGTGGCGTTGGTCTGATGCTACCATCTCCTCCCACAGGGCGACCGCATGGTCGAGACGTGCCGTCCGCTTGTAGAGAGGGGTAATCCGCTTGCACGCGTCGTGCTGGGCCGCCGGATGGAGTGAGAGGCTCAGCGCGCGATCGTAGGCGCGGATCGCGTTATCGATGTCGCCCGCGGTTTCGTAGGCTTTGCCGACACTGAGGAAATCAAGGCCGTCGCGCACGTGCCCCCCGAACGGGTCCGCATAGACTGTCGCCGCGTGGGTCGCGAGGGTAGCAAGCGTGAGCAAGTCCTGTTCGTTGTGATAGAAAACGGGCAGGAGTCGGTCCACCCCACCGTCGTGCAGATAGCGCAGGTAGATCTCGGGTATCTGCGCGCCGGCGACATCGCCCGTTCGGTGTATACCGAGCAGCGACCGCTCCAGGTTCGCGAGTCGGACACTTCCCAGCCGTTCCTTCCATAGGCGGCGCGCCGGATACAGCAGGTCGGCGTGTGGCATGCCGGCCAGATAGCTCTGCGCATGCCCCTGCCCGTGGGACCAGTAGCGGGCACCAAGCATCGGCACGTCAAAGCATTTGCCATTGAAGGTTACGAGCACACCGAAGCGCTGTATTAGTGCCGAGACGGCATCCAGCATCGCTACTTCGCACGCCGGATCGTACAGGAAGAACTGCCGCACCTTAAACTCGTCGCGCTCGAAGTAGCCGAGGCCGACCAGGAAAACAAAGGTACTCCCACCGGTGTCCAGTCCGGTCGTTTCGGTGTCCAGAAACAGCGCGGAGGATAGATCAACGCCGTCGATTGCCGGTTCCCGGCACAACCGCGCTACTGCACGGCTGTCCATCGTAAGAAAGGCATCCAGGGGGTAGTCACCCTGCCGGTGGCTCCGCGGGAATGTTTGTTCCGCGGTGAAGTACCGCCCCTCAGGCCCTTCTGCCCACACGCCAGAAAGCGTCTCAGCAATCTGGGGGACAGCGGCCGCGAGCGGCGAAGGGCGTGTTGAGTACCTTTGGATGAACACGGGCCGCTCGGTGTCCATTTGCTCGACGCCTCTCCGTAATCGGACTCGCCACCAGGTCGGACGTGCTGCTTGAGAACCGGATTATACACTAGCACCGCCTCCATCTGACTGGCTCTGGCTGGGTACCGGACGTGGTATTATTCGGCTGGAGGCGCTATGCGACAGCTATTTCCAGCGCTACGCGTCTGCGACACCACGGATGTATACGCCGATCTGGTATTCGACAGCGCGGACCGGGAGGTCTGGATGAATGTCGTCACCACTTTGGACGGCCGAACGGCGATCGACAACAAGAGCCACGGTATTGGCTCTGCGACGGACCACGTCCTGATGCGGCAGATACGAGCGGGCGCCGATGCGGTGCTCTTCGGTGCGGGAACTATCCGGCAGGAGTGCGTGAGTCCCGGAGTGCCCGCTGTCCTGCGGGCCGCCAGGATTGCCGCGAACCGGCGACCACAGCCCCTGAGTGTCGTGCTTGGCGGGCGCGACGGTGTTGACCTGCGTGGCCGGCTTGCTCGCAGCTCTCCTGATGATCTGGTGGTCTTTCTTCCGCACGAGGCGGACCCCGCTCCCCTGAACGATCATGCGACCGTGTACCGCGCCGAGTCCGGGCGTCCAGACCCCGTAGATGTGGTGCATATCCTCCATGAGCGGCACAAGGTTCGGCGGCTGCTAATTGAAGGTGGCCCGTCGATCTATACCGCCTTTCTTCAGTGCGGGCTCGTCGATCAGATCTTCTGGACCGTTGCCCCCAAGGTTAGCGCAGATGCGTCTGCTGCCGATATGCTAGCGGGAACAGCGTACGGTGGGCCGCCGAGTGGGGCGCTGCTGCAAACGATCTTCGAGCATGAGGGCGAACTGTACCTGCGGTACAGGCTGCCGAAACGCTAAGATATGAGGCATAACTGTTTACTTTCTGTACCGTCTCGTACCGACTGACCGCAAGATAGCGAATCAGCATGCAGGCGTAGTCGCAGGACTAAGAGGATATTGTGATGAGTCAAGGCGAGGATACCCGAATGACAATCCTGAACCGCGGACGGCGCGAACCGAACATCGTTGTGATCGGTGGCGGAACCGGTGCCTACACCGCGCTGATGGGGCTCAAGCATCATACCCGGGTGCTCACCGCGATTATCTCTATGGCCGACAGCGGCGGGAGCACCGGGCGGCTGCGGGACGAGTTTGGCCACCTGCCACCCGGTGATGTGCGCAAGGCGCTCGTCGCGCTCGCGCCGGATGACGACACGAGTCTGATACTGCGCAGGCTGTTTGAATATCGGTTTGAGAAAGGGGATGGTCTGAGCGGCCATACCTTCGGGAACCTGTTCCTCACCGCGCTCACCGAGATCAGCGGAAGTCTTGATATGGCGATAGCGGAGACGTCGCACATTCTCAACATTCGCGGGCGGGTCATCCCAGTCACCCTGACCGATACCCATCTTGTTGCTGAAACAGTGGACGGTCACGTCATCCGGGGCGAGACCAACATCGACGTACGCACGATCCACCCGGAGTTGCCACTTGCGCGAGTCTATCTGGAACCGGGCGCGGAGGCCCACGCGGAGGCGGTCCGGGCGATCGAAGAAGCGGATATCGTGGTGATCGGCCCCGGCGATCTGTACTCATCGTTACTGCCCAACCTGCTGGTGCGTGGCATACCCGAGGCAATCAATCGCAGCAAGGCGGCAAAGGTCTATGTCTGCAACATCATGACGAAGCGCGGTGAGACCGACGGGTATCGAGCATCCGACTTCACCCGCCAGATCCTCCGGTATCTGGGTTCGGAGACCAGCATCGACTACGTGCTCGCGAACTATCACGAACGGCTCGATTCCGCCGTGCTCCGTCGATACGCGGCGGACGGCTCGGTGCCGGTGGGCCTCGATCTGACGGAATGCTATGAGCTAGTCCCGGAGATACGGGTGAAGCCCCTCACAAAAGTGGGCGCGTATGTCCGCCACGACTCCCACCTGCTCGCTGATGCGGTGATGGAGATCTACCGCCAGCACAAGACGCAGCGGATCGCCGAAGAGGCGCCTACCCCGGCCTAACGGAACCCATTTTACTTGTAATCGACACAGTAGCACGGGAGGCAGCGTGCAGTTCAAGGTTCTCGTCGCAGACCCTATAGCCGCGGAAGGCATAGCGTTCCTCGAAAAGTATCTCCAAGTGGACGTGCGTACCGGCATCGCACCAGAGGAGTTGCCCGGCGTGATTGCGCCATATGACGCACTCGTCGTGCGCAGCGAGACGAAGGTTACGGCTCCGGTTCTGGAGTCGAGCGAGAAACTACAAGTGGTCGCGCGCGCGGGTGTGGGCGTCGACAACATAGACGTCGAGACCGCAACGAAGCGCGGCGTGCTCGTAGTTAACGCGCCCCTGGGCAACACCGTCGCGGCCGCTGAGCACGCGATGGCGTTGATGCTTGGCCTTGCGCGCAGGGTGCCCCAAGCCGATGCCTCCGTACGTTTGGGCGAATGGAAGCGCTCACGGTTTATGGGTATAGAGCTCAACCACAAGACGCTTGGCATCGTTGGCCTGGGCAAGGTCGGCCTGGAGGTAGCTCGACGGGCCCGCTCCTTTGGGATGCGCTTGGTCGCGTACGACCCGTATATCTCCGCGGCCGCGGCGGAGGCCGTCGGCGCACTCCTCGTGAGCCTCGATGACCTGCTGCGTGAGGCAGACGTCATCACCGTGCATGTCCCGCTCACGTCCGGAAACCGGAACCTGATCGGCAAGCGCGAGATCGCGCTCACGAAGCCTGGCACGCTGCTCATCAACGTCGCTCGCGGTGGCATCGTTGATGAGGCCGCGGTCGCAGAAGCACTGGAGACCGGGCACCTCGGCGGCGCTGGCTTCGATGTATTTACGGAGGAGCCGATAAAGGACGATAATCCCTTACGCGGGGTCCCCTCCACCGTGCTCACGCCGCATCTTGGCGCGTCGACGCGTGAGGCGCAGGTGAAGGTCGCGCTTGAGGTGGCAGAGCAGGTCGTGGACGTCTTGAACGGTCGGCCGGCCCGGGGCGCGGTGAACGCTCCCGCCCTCGCGCCGGATGTCCTGGCCGAGTTGGGACCTTTCCTGGAACTTGCCGATCGCCTTGGCCGGCTCCATACGCAACTCCAGCAGAAGCCCCTTGGTCTTCTGGAGGTGACATATGCCGGAGAGAACATCAGCAAGGATACGCGTCCGCTTCGCCGCGCTCTTATTCGTGGACTGTTGGAGCCGATCAGCACCGAGCGGGTGAGCGTCGTGAATGCCGAACTCCTCGCCGAGCAACGGGGACTGCAACTCACGGAAAGCAAAGGTATTGCGCCGGAGGGGTACACCAACAGCATCCGCCTTTCCGGTCCAGAGGGCACCATCGAAGGCAGCGTGATCGGTGAAGAGTTGCGAATCATCGGTTATGACAACTATCCGGTCGACTTCACCCCGAGCGGGCATTTCCTCTTCTGCCCGCACGTCGATCAGCCCGGGGTGATTGGCTCCGTGGCAACCCTGCTCGGGCAGGCGAATATCAACATCAGCGCGGCGATGAGCGGCAGGCTCGCACCGCGCGGCGAAACCATGCTCGTGCTGACGCTCGATGAGCCGGCGACCGACGAGGTATGCGAGCGCATCAAGGCCGAGGTCAAGGGTTTGCGCAGCCTGATGCGCGCGCATCTGTAATCGATGAGCGCACTGAACGATACCACTGTCGCTTTCCTTGGAGCGGGCGCGATGGCCGAGGCCATGATTGCCGGGGTACTGAAGGGTGGCCTGCTCTCGCCTGCCCAGGTCCATGCCAGCCACCCGCGAGCGTCCCGGCGCGAGGAGTTAAGCGCTCGCTATGGTGTCGAGGCCGTCGCGTCGAACGTCGAGGCGGCGGAGTGCAGCGAGATTGTCGTGCTCACCGTAAAGCCTCAGGTACTGCGGGGCTTACTCGGTGAGCTGCGTGGCGCGCTGAAGCCGGAGCAGATGGCTCTGAGCATCGTTGCCGGGGCATCGATCAATGCTGTCGCGACCGGCCTGCTGCACTCATCCATTGCGCGGGCGATGCCGAATACCCCTGCGCAGATCGGTCAGGGAATGACAGTGTGGACCGCGACTCCCCAAGTCCAGCCTCGGCAAAGGGAGCACGTTCAAGCGTTGCTGGGTGCGCTTGGCAAGGAGCTGTGGGTCGAAGATGAGAAGCTGCTGGACATGGCGACCGCGCTGAGTGGAACGGGGCCAACATATGTGCTCCTTGTCATGGAGGCGCTCGTCGACGCCGGGGTTCACATGGGCTTCTCGCGCCGAGTCTCGCAGGAGTTGGTGCAGCAGACAATGCTCGGTTCCGTAATGTTCGCGCAGGAAACAAACCGGCACCCCGCGGAGCTACGCAACATGGTGACATCCCCCGGCGGCACAAGCGCCGAGGCCATCTACCAGATGGAGAAAGGCGGCCTCCGCACCGTCCTGTCACGTGCCGTCTACGCCGCCTATCAGCGCACCATCGCGCTCAGCGAGGCGGCCGATCGAGCGATGACAAAGGGGTCCTGATCTGCGAGCGTGGTGCAGGACGCAGGGGCGCTCAATCGAACGCCCTTGTCCTTATTGGTTGAGGTACTGCTGGCTGCGGTCAGCGAGCGACCCTCTGCGATTCTAACCGTTGCGCTTGAGCCGTCCAGTGCGCTTGGCGTACGTCTCCACCCGCAGGAACACCCAGACCCCGAGCGGAATGCTAAGCACGCCCATGACCAGCAGTGGCAACAGCACATCTCCTAGTTGTGCGAGACCCTGCCCGGAGATCACCGTGCGCCGAATCCCGTCCAGGAAGTACGTGGCGGGCGAGAGGCGCGCCAGGGGCTCCAGCCAGTCTGGTAGTACGGAGATCGGATAGTACACCCCGGAGATGAGCAGCAGGATCGCGCTGATCATGAACGTCATCTCGGCGCCCCGCTCGGTGAACCAGAGTGGCAGAATGCTCGCCATGATCCCGATACCGAGGAAGCTGAGCGAGCCGACCAGCGTCACGACGAGTGCTGCGAGGAAGTTCGCGCGGCTCAGATCGAGATCCACGAACAGCGCCAGAGCGACGAAGAGCGCCGCCGTGCGCAGGATGCCGTACACGATGCTGAATAGCGCGGTACCCAACATGTGGGTGAGCCTGCTGATCGGCGCCATAAACGTGTACTCGATGGTGCCTTCCCAGCGCTCCCAGGAGATCATCTCGCTGATCGAGTCGAATACCGAGCGGAGGTATGCCCACACGAGCGTACCGATTCCCAGCGTGAGGACGAGCTCGCCGCGCCGCGCGGGGTCCTGCGCCTCGCCGATGTAGATGACCGACAGCGAAGACGAGATGGTGTACAGGAAGAACGCGATCTCCCAACCCCAGTACCGCTTCACCAGGTTCATGTTACGCTCTACGAACGCGTAGCTCGCGCGTACTTCCCGCGCGATGCCAGGCGGATTGAAAACTGCCACCGTAAACTTTCCCTTTCGCGGCGAAGCTAGTTCGCCGCCGTATCCCACTACCTATCCCGCACGTGCGGACCCTACCTCGCGGCGGGTTCCTCATCCTGCTCCGCCTCCTCCAGTGACCGTCCGGTGAACACCATGAACGCATCCTCCATGGTGGGCTCCGGAATGTCGTGGCTGGCGGCCTGTGCCTTCAATTCCTCCGGCGTACCCTCCACGACGACCCGGCCACGGTCCAGGATCGCGATGCGGTCGCACAACGCGTCTGCCTCGGCCATATCGTGCGTGGTGAGCAGCACTGTCGCATCGTGCTCCCGCCGCAGCTGTAAGACGAACTCCTGCACATCCACCTTCGAGCGCGGGTCCAGACCCGTCGTCGGCTCGTCCAGGAGCAGGAAGACCGGGGCGGTCAGGAAGGCGCGGGCGATTGCGACCTTCTGCTGCATACCGCGCGACATCTGCTCCAACGGCCGATGCATGCGGTCGGGGGCGATTCCGAGTCTGCCGAGCGCGATTGGGATCTCCCGCCGGGCGCTTGCTCCGGTGAGACCATAGAGGCGTGTGGCGTACATCAGGTTCTCGAACGGGGAGAGCTTCTTGAAGAAGCTCGCCTCCACGGAGACTCGATTCAGCATCCGCTTGACGATTCGCTCATCCCGCACAACATCGTATCCGAAGATGCCGACCGTCCCGCTGTCCGGCAGAAGGAGGGTGGAGAGCAGCCGGATCAGGGTGCTCTTACCCGAACCGTTTGCCCCGAGCACGCCGTAAATCTCGTTTCTCGCAATGCGCATGCTCACGTGGTCGACCGCCATTACCTGATCCTTCTTCGCTGGCTTAGCCCTGCGAAAGATCCGCTGGGAGCCGCCGCCGAAAGCCTTGACCAAATCATTAGCTACAACAGCATCGTGCGGGTGCGTGTCAGTTGTTGTTATCTCCCGGACCAATGGTCCGGCTGTGCGTTCTTCCTGGTCGGTCTGGATCATTTCTCGTCCTCGATGCAAAATAATAGGGCCGTGGGGAGTATTTCTCCGCCACGGCCCTGTTCAGAACCCCTCTGGTTATCCCGTCAGCAGGGATGTCCCAGGCGAAGAGACGGCGAACGTGGCCGCACGGACAGCGCACAGCGACCAGCGCTACCGCTGGTGTACTGGGCGATGCTATCCAACCACATACCGACTCTCCTGATCGTCTTCTTCTGGCAATGCACGCACCTGCGCCGCCGGAAACCACTATACACGGTGCGACCCGGTAAAACAATGCATTCGGACAATCCCTGATGTCGATAGACAACTGGGATGCTTCCTGCTGTGTTCGGGCCGAGTTTCATATCTGTGACGCTGCTGATTTGCGCCTCAAGGGGTAGCGTCGTACCCTGCCGTTTCATCCCGTTCTCCATCTGCTCGGGATAGATCGAGGTAGTGGGTCGCCTGCTCAAAGCGAGGCTCTGCAGAGAAGCCGAGGGCGCGGTAGAACCTGTCGGCTTCCGGGTTTGTCGTCCGCAGGACGAGCAAGCGAAAGTGGCTTTGGGCGTCCGCGATGAGCGTCGCAACAAGGGACCTCCCAACCCCTGCCCGGCGATAGCTGGGCAAGACGTAGACGTGGCGCACCCTGCCCACGTTAGGGTCGGAGAGGTACGGATCTCGGTTCAGACCGCAGGTGCCGACGAGCCTTGGGTAGTACGCTCCGTACAGCGCCTCCGCTGGGTCGTCGAAACGATTAACACCGGAGGCGTAATCGTCCACCAGCCGCCTTATGAAACCAAATCCCTCCGACTCGCTTTCCTGCAGCAAGTCAGACATTTCACCCGGCTCCAGCAGCTTGATTCCCCGGACCACGTGACCAGACATACCTGTCCTGCTCTTAGCCCTACCGTTTCCCGTGATTCTAGTCTGCTCCAGAGCGGGCGATCAACCGTTTTGGGGTTGCTGGCGAGCCTATTCGTGTTGATCTCGCTCGCGTCCTGTTCGCATCCCCGTCCCTTCTGGTCGCGCCACCAACCTTCGTGTCCGAGTTCCCGATTATGCCGGGAACAAGTTCCTGCTCAACTCAGGATCAAGTCTCATGACGACGGGATACATCCAGCGTTACGGTGTGAGCAGGTGCACCGGAATGGCAACAGATACCCCATAGGAGCAGGAGGAACTATGAAGACGTTGGCCTCGATCTCTTTGGCGCTGGCGCTAGCACTCGTGCTTGCGGTGCCAGCCCTCGCGGGCGGTGAGCAGAATGACATGGTCACGAAAACCTTTGAGCTTACGATCAAGGGAGCGGTAGACGACTCAGCCGATCGGCTCTTCGCTGTGACGTATTTCTACTCCCCTGACCTTAGCCCCGCCGAACTGGGCAAGCAGCTGGCCGAGCTGTACACTTCCGAGCAGCCGGTGCAGCCACCAAAGAGCTTGGTGCAGGCGATCGGTGGCTTCTGTGGCCCTGAGGGATACTAGAAGCAGCTCGCTGAGGGGCTAGTGAAAGCCAAGCAGGTTTGTAGGGTAACAGGTATTGTAGGGTGCATGAGAGCACCAATATATGTGCGTCCCATAACGGACGCCGAGCGGCAGGCTTTGGAGGCGGGTCTGCGCTCGAAGGATACATTTGTCCTCCGTCGGTGTCAGATACTGCTGGCAAGTAGTAGGAGAGAGCGGGCACCAGGTATCGCCGTGGCTGTGGGCTGCAACGACCAGACCGTCAGGAACGTCATCCGCGCGTTCAACGAGCGTGGTACACAAGCCCTTATCAGGGGCTCGCACAGTCGCAAGACTATCGAGGTGACCTTCGACGAGGAGCGCAGCGAGGCGCTCGAGAGTTTGCTGCACCAAAGCCCGAGGGACTTCGGCAAGGACACGAGCGTGTGGACGCTCCAGTTGGCCGCGGACGTGAGCTTCGAGCAGGGATTGACGCAGTCGCGAGTATCGGATGAGACTATCCGGCAGGCAATGAAGCGTTTGGGGGTGGGCTGGAAGCGGGCCAAGCGGTGGATCACGAGCCCAGACCCGGGGTATGCGAGGAAAAAAGCCAGCGCGACCGGCTGATACGGCTTGCGACTACTCATCCCGAGTGGGTCTTGGGTTTCCAGGACGAGGTGTGGTGGAGCCGCTTCGAGCAGCCCTCGATGCACGCGTGGGCACCGCAGGGCAGGCCTATACGCCTCAAGGAGCAGGTGGAGCAGCCGGTCGCGAAGAGACAGGACACAAGCGGAAAGGGAGCGAAGGAGCCGAAGGAGCCGGCGTGCTACGGGTTGTATACGCACTTACGGGGCGAGGATGGGGCGCTGGAGCGTGAGGTATGGCTACGATTCGTAGACGGGCGACCGGTGAGCGAGGTCACGTGCCGGTATCTAGAGTGGTGCTGCGGGAAGCTGGAAGCATCGGGCAAGACCGCGCTGCTGCTGGTGTGGGACAACGCGCCGCGGCATACGAGCAAGATGGTCAGAGAGTGGATCGACGAGCACAACCGGCGAGCCAAGGGGCAGGGTAGTGGCGTGCGCATCCTGGCCTGCCTGCTGCCCAAGAAGAGCCCGTGGCTCAATCCGATCGAGCCGAAGTGGGTGCATACGAAGCGCAAGATAGTCGAGCCCGACGGGCTGCTGAGCACCACGGAACTCACCGGCAGGGTGTGCGCCGCCTTGGGGTGCTCCCACGAGGTTCACCTCTCCATTCCCGAAAATACAGCTTGATTATGCACTAGCGCTGGTTGGTCAGGTGGGGGCGGCGAGGGGTCGGGAATGGGCGACATGGTCAAGCAAGGCGGAGAGTTCAACTGGAGGAGGTGCGGTGGACCATCTGCCCCAATAGAGGGTGATGCGCGCCCAGGGGCACAGCCAGCTCCTTACTCGTCGGAGCGTATCGTTCCACACTATACGCGGGGCTGATTTTCCCCCCCGACCCCTCCGCATCGTCCCTGTTGGTTTCCTGCTCTGCCTCTCCCTCGCCGGGTGCGATCCCCTCGATCAAACTGAAGGTGAACGCCAGCATCACCAGGTGCCAGTGGCGCACTATCGCCCGCTCCTTTCTCATCTGGAAGTCCGCCCAGCCCAACTCGTGCTTGACCGGCTTGTAGTAGTGCTCGATCCAGTCGCGCAGGCTGTACAGCTCGTACACCTCAGGTGCGCTCGCCTCTTTGGGGCTTAGGTTGGTCATCATGTACCAGGTGTTCTCGGCCTTGAGCTTCTCAGGGTCCTCGGTCGCGGCTACCAGCCTCGTTGGCCTGTCCGGCCCATAGTACGGTCCCAGCTCGAGCTCGGCCACGTACCGCACTAACCCCTTGCCGTGGCTGTCGGTGCGCACCGTCCTGTGCCAGTCCGGGATCGGCACGCTCTGTGCTGCCTCGGCAGGGGTGAAGGCGGGGGGATGCTCCTCATCCTCCACCAGCTGCCACGTGCCCTTATTAGGGCGCAGCGCCAGGATGTACTTGAGTTTGGCTCGGTACAGCCTCTCCTCCAGCTTCGGACTCTCCCCATACACGCTGTCCGCGACCACGACCCGGAACGGCACCCCGGCTTCCCTGGCCTCCTCGATCAACTCCCAGGCGAGTTCCGGCTTGGTATGGAACCTCGGATCAGCCTGGCCCAAAGGCAGGCGAGATTTCGGGCGGTACGCGCGCACCCCTAGCGGCACGTGCCTGCTCCCATCGCTCCAGTGGCTGGTTACGCTTACAACGCCGTTCGCCGTGTGGCCAAGCTTGCCGATGTACTGGCTTGCCGCCAGCTCGATCCCGTGCCCGCGCTTTCTGTCCCCCGTCTCGTCCACTATGAGCACCCCGCCCGGATGAGGGCCGAGCGCCCGGTGTTGTTGCCATACGGAGAGCCTTCGCGCGTTTACGGCATCACAGTCCCAAGGCGAGTCGTGCACGAAGTGATGCAGCTTCTGTCTGTTGGCCCCGGGCACGAGCGAGGACAACACAGTCAGGGTCTTGTTGTGTTCCCTCGGCAGCAAGAGCCCGATCAGGTACTGCCGGAATGCCTGCCGCTCCGAGACCCGGCAGTACAGGTCATCGAACTGTACACAGAACCGGTCGATCGCCTGCACCGTTGGGTTTGTTGACTTGCGAGGGGTAGCCATAGGACACCTCCTAACTGCAGCCGACAGCTGCAGCAGTCCCCGTGCCCTAACCTGACCAACCAGCGACTAGGTATGGAGGTGACCCCCGCGAACACTCGCGAATGCGAGGGGGGAAAGACATACACGGTGCAACTCGAGGTGCCACGGCGTACGTCCATACACTACTCCCTGGACACCGCTCTCGTGAGCGATCTGGAGAACTCTGAGGGGTTTGGGGGTAGCCACAAGGGCGACCCTATGGATCTCCCCACCGCGGAGGACTTTGAAGTGATTGACGCCGACCAGGTCAATAGCGCGACCTACAGCTTCGAGGCTGAGGGTAGCGAGGTGCCAAGCATGCCGGACACCGGAGCGGGCGGGACGGCTGCCGGTGCGCTTTCGGTCGGCAGGGGTGTAGCCGCTGTATCGGCCCTCGTTATCGGCAGCTTCGTCTGGCGGCGGCGGCGTTAGATGCCGGGGCGCGCAGGTGTACAATACGCCTCGGTAGCTGCCGGTCCGAGGAATGTAAAAAGGTAACCAGGGGAGAGACCGGGCATGAACGTCGAGCGGGGAGAGGTCGGGGCGCCAGGAGTTCCTCGTCTCGCCTCGCCCGACGGTTCTTACGTTGGGACAGCGCACCTGGCTCGGTCGGTCTGGATCATCCTGGCCATCATCGTCCTGGGGCTCAATCTGTTGGGGATCCCGTACGCCTACGAGCGGTACGCCACGATTTGCACCCGTGCCGCCCAGGCATGTTCCCAGGACGGCCTGCTCACTCCCGAGGCCGCACAAAGACTCTGGGAGCTTGGCCTCTCCGTTGGATTGTACGCTGCATACAACGGCGTCGTGATTCCGATTGTAACTACGCTGGTGTTTGTGGCAGTGGCACTGGTGCTCTACCAGCGACGTTCGGACGATCTGGTTGCCCGGTTCAGTTCGTTTGTGCTCCTCTTGTTTGGCGGGGCGTCCTTCACCGGCACGATGCACGATCTGGCTGATGTACACGCGGAGTTCCGGTTGCCCGCAAACCTGCTGGACTTCGCTGGACAACTCTGCTTCGCAGCCTTCTTCTACGTTTTCCCTGACGGACGATTTGTGCCTTCCTGGACACGCTGGCTCGTAGCCGCGGCCGGGTTACTGTTCGGCGTCAATATCTTCCTTCCGGACTCGGCCCCCGATCTCTTCCGAGGCCCCTTCTTCATCGGCAGCCTCGTGTTTGTCCAGATCTATCGCTACAAGTACGCATCAAGTCCGGCGCAACGTCAGCAGACCAAGTGGGTGGTTTTCGGTTCCGCGGTCGCGCTGGTAGGGTTCTGCTTGGCCTTCGCACTTGCCACCCTGGTCCCGGCTACCATCTCCGGGCCGCTGGGCTGGACGATCCTCCGCACCCTGATCTACGGTTTCATCTTGCTGATTCCGCTCAGCATCGGCGTGGCGATCCTGCGATACCGCTTGTGGGACATCGACATCGTCATCAACCGGACACTGGTATATGGCTCGCTCACCGCGATTGTGGCTGGGCTGTATTTGTTGGTGGTGGGAGGTATAGGGGCGCTGAATCGGGCCGAGGGCAACCTGTTGCTCTCACTGGTGGGTGCGGGGTTCGTCTCGATACTGTTTGCTCCGCTCAGGGATCGCCTGCAACGGGGAGTGAACCACCTGATGTATGGCGAACGGGAAGATCCGTACAGTGTGCTATCCCGACTTGGGCGACGTCTGGACGCCGCGCTCGCTCCCGATGCCGTATTGCCTACCATCGTCGAGACAGTCAAGGATGCGCTCAGGCTTCCCTATGCCGCGATAGCTCTCGGGCACGGGGATGGTAGCACGATGGTCGCCAGTGGGGGGATGCCGCGAGGCGAGCCGGTACGGGTACCGCTGCTATATCAGGGAGAGCCAGTAGGGGAGCTGCTGCTCGCACCCCGCGGAGGCGAGCGGGGATTTGGGCCTGCGGACAGGCAACTTCTCGATGACCTGGCCCGGAATGCCGGTGTGGCGCTCCACGCAGTGCGTCTCACCGTTGACCTCCAGTGCTCGCGCGAGCAGTTGGTGACGACGCGTGAGGAGGAGAGGCGCAGGCTGCGCCGTGACTTGCATGACGGTCTCGGTCCCGTACTAGCCGGCGTCGGTCTGCAGGTCGGCGCAATTCGCAACCTGCTCAGGCGCGATCCCGATGCCGCCGACAAACTGCTTATCGAGCTGGGTGGGGAGGCCGAGGCGGCAGTGGACGAGGTGCGACGCCTCGTGTACGCGTTGCGCCCACCTGCCCTCGACGAGCTGGGCCTCGCCGGGGCCATACGTGCCCGTGTGTCCCAGTACGGGCGAGACGCCCTCCAGGTGCGCGTAGATGCGCCACAACTCCTGCCAACATTGCCTGCGGCCGTCGAGGTCGCCGCCTACCGGATCGTCCAGGAGGCGCTTGCGAACGTTGTCCAACACGCCCGCGCGAGCACGTGCCTCGTGCGGATCGCACTCGACGGCGACGCACTCGTGGTCGATGTCACCGATGATGGTATCGGCATGCCGCGGGAGCGCAAGACCGGCGTGGGATTGCACTCGATGCGCGAGCGCGCCGAGGAGCTGAGCGGCCGCTGTGTGTTCGAGTCGGTGCCAACTGGTGGCTTGCGCGTATGTGCGGAACTGCCGCTGTCCGGGCCGTCAGATGAGCCATCTACCATGGATCATCCGAGCTAAAGGGAGCAGAGAATGGAGACCTTGCGAGTACTCGTGGCCGATGATCACCCCGTCTTCCGAAGTGGGATGCGGTCGCTGCTCGCCTCGACGCCCGGAATAGAAGTCGTGGGCGAAGCGGCCACGGGCGAGGAAGCGGTCGAGCTAGTTGTGGACTTGCGGCCTGCCGTCGTGCTTATGGATTTGCAGATGCCTGGCACAGGCGGCATCGAGGCGACCCGCTGTATCCTCGCAGAAGACCCCGATGCGCGCGTCCTCATCGTCACGATGTACGAGGACGACGATCTGGTATTCGCCGCGCTCAGGGCCGGCGCGCGGGGGTACGTGCTCAAGGGCGCGAGTGCAGCAGACATGGTCCGCGCCGTCAAGGTGGCGGGCGATGGTGAAGCGATCTTCAGCCCCGCTATCGCCGAGCGGTTGATCGCCTTCTTCTCCCGGCCCCTGTCCGCCGCACCTGCCTTCCCGGAGCTCACCGAGCGTGAGCGGGAGATCCTGAACCTCATCGCGCAGGGCCGTAGCAACCCGGAGATCGCCGCTCGCCTCACACTCACTCTCAAGACGGTCCGCAACCACGTCTCCAACATCTTCGCGAAGCTCCAAGTCGCGGACCGGGCGGAAGCTGTTTTGCTGGCTCGAGAGGCCGGGTTAGGCCAAGCCAGAAGTTAGTAGGCGAGTCATCGGACGGTCGCAGCAAAAATCAGTGAAAACGGGCGTTGGCCGCAAAGGGTGCGGATGAATGATATGTTTTTGTCGATTGAAGTAGGCTAATAACCACTCTGCCTACGACTCCTGCGTGTACAACCCATACTGGTCTGCAGTCATAAGGGCGTCTGCTTCCGCCGGATCGCTGGGTCGTACGCGCAGCATCCACCCCTGGCCGAAGGGGTCGGCGTTTACGACCGCGGGGTCGTCTGTGACCGCACTGTTGACCTCGACAACCTCGCCACTAATTGGGCTGAAAAGATCGGAGGCAGTCTTGACGGAGTCGATACTGCCGAACGGCTGATGCTGATTCAGCGTCGCACCGACCTCCGGCAGGTCCACGTACACAACATCGCCCAACTGATGCTGTGCATGGTGGGTAATGCCAATGGTCGCGAGGTCGCCCTCGATCCGGACCCACTCGTGTTCTTGTGTATACCGGCGATCATCGGGATTCACGAGCTTGCTCCTCTCTCGCGCTTATAGAATGGGGTTCTGACGACTCGCGCCCGGACCGGGCGATACCGGATCAAGATGTCGAACTCCGTCTCCAGCCGTGAGAAGCGAATGGGGACATAGCCAAGACCTATGGGCTTGTTAAGGGTCGGCGAGTAGGTGCCGCTGGTCACAAAGCCGACTTGCACACCGTCCTTGTAGATCGGCTGCTCCGCACGTGGCACTCCGAGCTCGAGCAGTTCAAAGCCGATCAGCTTGCGAGCCGGACCAAGCCTCTTCTCACGTTCCAAGGCTTCACGGCCGACGAAGTCACCCTTCTCCAGGCTGACCGCCCAGCCAAGTCCCGCCTCGACCGGGTTTGTCTGATCGCTGATCTCGTGCCCGTACAATGCCATCTTCGCCTCCAGCCGTAGCGTATCCCGTGCGGCAAGCCCGACCGGAATAAGTCCGAGCGGCTTACCCTGGGTTAGCAGCGCGTGCCAAACGCGGGTCGCGTCGCCCGAACCTACGAAGATCTCGAAGCCATCTTCGCCGGTGTAGCCGGTACGCGCAACCAGCGCGGAAGCGCCACCGACCGTTGCCTGGGCGGCGTGGTAGTAGCCAAGTGTCGCGACGTCAGCGTCCATCAGTGGCCGGAGTACCTCTTCGGAACATGGCCCCTGGATGGCGACGAGGGCAGTCTGGTCAGACACGTCGCGCATCTCGGAGGCGGGAAAGCCAAGCGCCTGGTGTCGGAGCCAGTCCAGGTCCTTCACGACGTTGCTGGCGTTAACGACGAGCAGGTAGCGGTCTTCGAGCCGGTACAAGATCGCATCGTCAACGATGGTTCCATCGGTGTAAGGGATGAGCGTGTACTGCGCCGAGCCGGGCTCGAGCTTTGCTGCGTCGTTAGTTAGTGCGTAGTTGAGAAAGCTGAGTGCCTGTTCCCCCGAGATCTCGATTTCGCCCATATGCGACAGATCGGACAGCCCCGCGCCGGAACGCACCGCGCGGTGCTCCTCTAACACTCCGGTGTACTGGACCGGCATCATCCACCCCGCAAAGGGGACCATGCGCCCACCCAGTTCCCGGTGTGTCTCAAACAAGGGCGTTTGTCGCGTGGCTGTGTGCATTGCCGTCTCCCCACTATGAATGACCCGTATTTTAGAACCGACAAAGAAAGAGTGTCAAACCTGGAAGTTATAGGCAGCGAAAAAAGCGACTTTCCGCAACGGTCTGTTACACCTATGCGTGACGGCACATGGGGACCGTGAGGGCGTCGGGAGTTGCCAAACCTTGCCAGTCACGCTGTTAACTCTTGTCAAATATTTTCACCTTCAAACACGTTTCAACCTGTTGCCACGCTCCGGCGGCATCCATATACTGCGCAGTACGAGGAAGGGGGAGCGAACAAATGGCCGTCTACGAACAACGCCAGTTTCTCGTTAATGCGACTGATTCGACCGTTGCGCGGCTTCGACTGGGCCTTGTTGTGCTTACCGGAGTGGCACTGCTGGTTACTGGTTCTGCCCTCTCCGTCAAGTCCTTCCCCTGGGCGATCGTAATCGCTGCAGCTGGTTACGCAGCGTTGCACCACACGCCGAGTTTGCACAAATACCACCTGACAAACTTGGCCCGCCGCGTTGCGCTGACGCTCGACCTGGCGTGCATAACCCTCCTCGTGCTCGTCACCGGGCGCTCGGAGAGTCCACTCGTCGCGCTGTTCATGTTGCCGCTCGCCGTCGTTGTCCTACAGCACGGCGCTAAGGTTGGAGCGTATTACTGCCTCGGCGCAAGTGTGCTCTACGGCCTTATCGTCAATCTTGGACCAAGCTACTCGTCGGCGTGGATGGTGCATCTGGGTCTGCTGTGGTCGCTCTTCTTTGTGCTTACGTATGTTAGCAGGGCGGGAGACTCACGCGAGGGAAAGGCACGCCGGCGCGATGAGTTTAGCGCCCTCCAGCGCGCCGCGGCGGCGCCGATGCATATGGGCGACATCTCGACCGTGACGGAGGCGGTGCTGGCGGGGGCGCTCGGGCCGTCGCGGTGCTGCTACGCCGCTATTTTCCTATACGACGAACGCGACGCCACCTTTACGACGTGCTACTCACTGAGAAGTGACGGCCAGTTCAAGCAGGCGCCGATGTGCGCCATACCATCGGACATCTTGTACCGCGTGCTGTATAGCCGTGTGCCCGCCTCGATCCCCGACCTCCCGGCGACGCGTCGTTCCCGGCCCTCGGTGCTGCATCAGGCGCCGATCGTCTCGGCGACGCTGATGCCGATGGTTGCACCCGGCGCTCGAAGCATCGGCGTCCTCTGCCTGGGGCGAGCTGAGAGCCACCGGGCAACGCAGCACGAGTTGCGCTTTGCGAACACTTTGGCCATGCAGGCCGCTACCGCGATCCACACGGCGTTTCTGTTCGAGGAAGCTGCGGCGAGCGAGGCCGCGAAGGAAGCGGACAAGCTGCGCACACAATTGCTCGGTACCGTCAGCCACGAGCTGCGCACCCCGATCACGGTGATTCAAGGTTTCGCGTCCTCCCTCAAATGCGCCGACGAACTGAATATTTCCAAGGAGATGGAGCGGGACTGGATCGATGAGATCGAGTCGAACGCTGAGCGGCTGCGCCGGCTCGTCACCGATCTGCTGGACCTCTCACGGCTCGAGGCAGGAGCACTCCGCATGATTTTCGACTGGCAGCACATGGACGACGTTATCGAGGAGCAGCGAGGCAATTTGGAGGTCCTGGCAGGTGGTCGGAACCTCATCTTTCAGGTCGGTTCGTCGCTCCCCTTGGTGCGTTGCGATGGCGAACGCATTGGGCAGGTGCTGCGCAACCTCGTGGAGAACGCGGCGAAGTTCTCACCCGAGGATAGCGACCTCGTTGTAGGAGCGGAGCGCACCAGGGACGGCGTACTGGTCGGGGTACTCGACGAAGGTACAGGCATACCGCCGGATGCGCTCGAAAAGGTCTTTGAGCGCTTCTATCAGGTTGAAGGTATGGAGTTTCGACCACAACATGGCACCGGCTTGGGGCTGGCAATCTGCCGCAACATCATCGAAGCGCACGGTGGAAAGATATGGGTCGAGAGCAGTGTCGGACAGGGGTCGATCTTTTATTTCACCCTACCGTCGGCAGTAGGGAGGAGCGAAGCATGTCTCGCGTCCTGATTGTGGAGGACGAACCGAGTATTCTCAAGCTCCTGAGTCAGAACCTCGCATTGCGCGGGTGGGACGTGGTGGTGGCAACAGATGGCCAGGAGGGTCTCGCGCAGGCGCGCAATATGTATCCAGACATCATCATGCTGGATCTGATGTTACCCGTCATGTCCGGATGGGAGGTGCTGAAGCACCTCGCCCGCGAGGAGATTCTGACCTATGTGCCGGTGATCGTCGTCACCGCTGCAAGTCGGGAGGAAGATGAGCGGCGCGCCCGAGGGCTGGGCGCCGCGGACTATCTGGTGAAGCCGTTCACGATCACGGAGATGCTCAGCAGGATCAGCGCGTTGGTGCCCGCACGGGCGTAGTTTCGCAGTTGCAGGAGAGTTCTAAGGGTGAAGAAGGAAAACATTGTTGTCGTCGATGATGAGAAGAGCATCTTGAAGTTGATTTCATCTACCTTGAAAGTTACAGGCTATAACGTGTACACCGGAATCGACGGGGAGGAGGCGATCACTCTCGTCGAGCAGCACAACCCCGATCTGCTTCTCGTGGATGTCAGGATGCCCAACCTCGGCGGGCTCGAGGTTTGCAAGCGGCTGCGCGAATGGTCCAAGGTGCCCATCATCGTCGTCAGCGCGCTCAACGACGCCAACTACGCGGTCGAGGCGCTGGATCTTGGCGCGGACGACTATCTGCGGAAGCCGTTCTACGTCACGGAGTTGCTGGCGCGGGTGCGCACACAACTCCGCCGAGCGGAGGAGCGGCCAGCTCAGCCGCAGCAGTCGGTGTTCCGCTCAGGTCCGCTCAATATGAACTTCTCGCGTCGGCAGGTTACGCTGAACGACGATGAGGTAAAGCTTACCCCCACGGAGTATTCCATACTTGAGCAGCTCGTTCAGAACGCGGGCAAGGTTCTCACGCATCAGATGCTGCTGCACCGGGTATGGGGCCCCGATTATTCCGAGGAGAACGAGTACCTGCGCGTCTACATCGGACGAATACGGCGCAAGTTGAGCACCGGCTTGGACGGCCCAAGATTCATCGCGACTGAGCAGGGTGTTGGCTACCGCTTTATCGACGCTCTGGCATAGCGACTGTCGCCGGCTCTCAGCCAGTTGGACACGCAGACCATCCTCTGTCAGTTGAACGTCGCGCGGTCAGAAATGCTCGGCTGCGCGACGTTTTGCGCCATATGACACGGGGTTTGCGGTTAGCACCGTGATTGAGCGCGACCTGTAACTGTCCGATTCCCCCGTCCCGAGTACTAGCGGACGCGTTCGTGGTCGTCCTTAGTACTCAATGCCTGTGAGCGCCATTACAAGCTAGGGTACTTCAACTCCGATCGCCGTACTGCATCGGTCTACGGCCGGCAGCCGGGAATGCCCGCCACGCCAGTCCGCGCCCGCCAGGACACCACGACGAAGGTCCCGGATGTAGCGCACGGTGGCTCCAGACCAAGCAGGGCCGTCGATTTATACGCCGTTTACAATGCCTTGGGGAATGTTACAAGTAGTTTAGCGGGCGGGCCATATACTCCCGACAGATGAGGCGACCCTATGACGGGGAGTCGAAAGGAGTCTGGAGAATGGGCGGACCGTGGCCGTGTATGGACGAGAATCGTCGCTATAAGTCGTTCCCCTGCTCGCAGTGCAAGTCGGAGACGTGCGTCTTCGGCAAGAAGCCGGCTGGCAAGAAGCTGATCACACTCGCGGTGGGGCAAAAGGCATGTGATGTCTGCGGCACCGCGTACCAGGCCTACGGGAAGAGCAAGTACTGCTCTGATGACTGCCGGCGCAAGGCGATCGCGAAGCAGCGGCGCAAGCGACGCAACAAGCTCTCGGACATGATCTATTAGCTTGGACTCAGTTGTTTGTACTCGGAGAGGACGGAGCGCCGTGGCGATTACCCTTGCGCGCAGACAATACGAAGATCGAATGATGCTGCTGAAGCAGGTCCGGGAGGATTGGCGGCAAATACACCGCGCCGTGCGGTCAAACCGGCCGGAGGCTGTCATCTGGCGCTTGCAGCGCCTGGAGCGTACCAAGGACCTCCATGCGCTCACACTGCCGGAATTGCTCGTCGCGAGCGGTGCCGTTCGCTAGCCGTGACAGACACCAACCCCGCGAGTCTTCGTGGACGCTGGGGCCACCAAGTGCGTTGACACTCTCCGACTAGGTTCCCTACAATATCTTTGGGGCGTCTTTCGGGGATCGTCTAATGGTAGGACAGCAGCCTTTGAAGCTGCGTATCGGGGTTCGAATCCCTGTCCCCGAACCATCGGGGCCGTCAATCAGAGCAGATACAGCGAGGGGCGCTTCCACAAAAAGGAAGCGCCCCTCTGCGTGTCTGAAGCAGTACCGATTACACGTCGTGGTACAGGTAGAACTCGTACGGATGGGGCCGCTGAGCCATCGGCTCCAGTTCCCGCTCCCGCTTGAGCGTGACCCACTGCTCGATAACGTCGGGTGTGAAGACATCATCAACCAGCAGGAACTCGTGGTCCTGCTCCAGGGCGTTCAGCACCTCCCCGAGTGAGCTGGGTGCCGACGCTACGTTTCTAGCCTCTTCGGCGGAAAGCTCGTACAGGTCCATGTCCATCGGTGCGGGCGGTTCGATCCTGTTGCGGATGCCGTCCAGTCCCGCCATCAACAGCGCCGAGAAGGCCAGGTATGGATTGGCGCTCGGGTCCGGCGCACGATACTCGATGCGCTTCGCCTTCGGGTTGCTGCTCACCGGGATACGCACGCACGCGGACCGGTTGCGCTGTGAGTACACCAGGTTCACCGGTGCCTCGAAGCCCGGCACCAAGCGCCGATACGAGTTCGTCGTGGGCGCGCACAGCGCGAGCAGTGCGGGCGTGTGTGCCAGTAGGCCGCCCACGTACCAGCGGGCCTCATCGCTCAGCAGCGCGTAGCCGTCCGAGTCATAGAAGATGGGTTCGTTCTCGTCCCACAGACTCTGATGCACGTGCATCCCCGAGCCGTTATCACCGAACACCGGCTTGGGCATGAACGTCGCGGTGTAGCCTTGTTGATAACACACGTTCTTCACGATGTACTTGTAGAGCATCATCCGGTCGGCCATGTCGGTGAGCGTGCTGAAGCGCAGGTCGATCTCTGCCTGACCGGCACTGCCAACCTCGTGGTGGTGCAACTCAACCTCGATGCCCGCCTCGATGAGCCTGAGCACAATCTCTGAGCGCAGATCCTGTAGCTTATCAGTCGGCGGTACGGGGAAGTAGCCCTCCTTCGGGCGGGCGCGATAGCCCAGGTTCGGCTTGCCGTTCGGTGGCGCGCCGCTGTTCCAGATGCCCTCATCGCTGTCGATAAAGTAATAGCTAGAGTGGCTGTTCTGATCGAATCGCAGGGAGTTGAAGATGTAGAACTCCGCCTCCGGGCCGAAGTAGCTGGTCGTCGCGATACCGGACCGGGCGAGGTGCGCTTCGGCCTTGCGGGCGATGTTGCGCGGATCCCGGCTGTACGGCTCCTTGGTGAACGGGTCCACGACGGAGCACGTTATGGACAGCGTCGGAATCCGAAGCACCGGGTCCACGACGGCGGTCGACGCATCCGCGATGAGCAGCATGTCCGACTCATTGATCGCCTGGAAGCCCTTGACGGAGGAACCGTCGAAGAACGCACCCTCGGTGAAAAGTGTCTCGGACAGCTCCTGCACCGGGAGCGTGAAGTGCTGCCAGATACCGAGCAGGTCCACGAACCGCAGGTCCACCATCTTGATGCCGGACGACCGCGCGAGCGCGAGCACCTGCTGCGCCTCCTGAGGCTGAATACTTTCTGTTCTAGTGATTGTTTCCGTCATGGCGTCTCCTTTCGGGTTGGAATACCATTCCCGTAGAACCGGGAAGGCGTGGGCTTGTCCGTTCACTGTACGATAGGGAGATACCCGTGCGCAGTGTCCAACTGCCCAAACGGCACTCCGCGGCTTTGTGCATGCTGTCCAGTTGGGTCATGGAGCCGCCAGATGCGGCACGAGTCTCGCGGTGTCTCATACAGGTGTGCCGGCGGTGTCGGATGCGCGAAGAGGCGCCGGGATCAGGAGATTCAGACAGTTTGATTTTATCGGGGTTTTCGGTATACTGGCGCAGCGTCGCGCCGACGTAGCTCAGTGGTAGAGCAACTGTTTCGTAAACAGTAGGTCGCGGGTTCGAATCCCACCGTCGGCTCCAAAGAAAACGCAGTAAATACGCGGACTTAGGCGCAAACATGCCCTCCCAGAACCAGTATGGGAGGGCTTTGTATTGCAGGTTGACACCACCTTTGACACCACTCAGCCCAGCAAGGCCTCCATGCGGGCCGCGACATCCTTATCCTGGCTAGGCAGCACATGCGCGTAGGTGTTCGCCGTGAGCACGATGCTGGAGTGTCCCAGCCGGCGAGAGACGACGTGTAGGGGCGTGTCGGCGAGCAGCATCAGCGTCGCGGCCGTGTGGCGCAGGTCGTGGAAGCGCATCTCGGGCAGTTCGGCCTTCAGTAATAGCGCCTTGAAGTCGCGAACCACGTTGCGCCATCCCAGCGGGCGGCCGGTGTACGTGCAAAACACGAGGCCCTGGTCCTCCCAGGCGGCGCCCTGGATCAGCCGGGTCTCCAGTTGACGGGTCTTGTGCTCGCGCAGCGCCGCCACGGTGGACGGGTTCAGGTCGATCGAGCGCGTACTGTTACGGGACTTGGGACTGGAGAAGATGCCATCCGTCCCCAGCTGCCGCACCACACGTAGCTTCCCGGCCTCCAGATCGACGGCGCACCATGCGAGGCCAAGTAGCTCGCCTTGCCGCATCCCTGTCGATAACGCGAGTGCAAGCATCGCCTCGTATCGGGTGCCCTTCGCAGTTCCGAGGAGCTTGCGAGCCTGCACGCGATCCAGCGCGTGCATCTCATGGCGCCGCACACTGGGCGGCCTTGTAGCCTGGCTGACGTTCCGATACACGAGCCCCGTGTCGAGTGCATGGCGCAGGCTGGAGCGCAGCACGCCGTGTACCCGGCCCACGGTATTCGCCGAGAGACCTTGGGCGCTCATTGCCCCGTACAGCGCCTGGAGGTCGCCGGGGGTGAGCTTCTGGAGCCGCTTGGTGCCGAGCGCCGGCTTGATGTAGAGCTTGATCAGCAGGGCGTAGCTGCGGTATGTGGACGGCTTCACGCGCGGCCGGGCTATGTCCTCCAGCCAGCGATCCAGGTGGACGCTGAGCGTGCGCTGCTCCTCCGGCTGGGTCAGTCCCTTGTCGGCATCACTCAGGAGCGCGCGCAACTTCTGCTCGGCCTCCCGCTGGGTCGGGGCGTACACCGACCGGCGCTTGCCGTCGATCATTGCCCGGCCCATCCACCGGCCGTCAGCACGCTTCGTGACGTTGCTCTTCTTAGGCATCTTCTCCCTCCGTATCCGGTATGTGCACCAGGAGATCGCCGACCTGTATCCCGAGGAACCGGCACACACCATCGAGCACGTCCGCATCGAAGCGCCGAGTCTTGTCGTGATACAGCGAGTGCGCCGCCTGATAGTTGATGCCCGCGCCGCGCGCCAGCTCGGTGATGCTTATCCGCCGCTCGCCGAGTAGTGTCGAAAGCCTGCTCTGTATCACCGCAGACACCCCCTTTCCAGGTGCCTCCAGTGTACTCGCCTGTGCACCGCGTAACAATGGGTAGTCATGCAAATTAGTCGCCAATTCACCCTCCATCCTATTGACTAGTCATATAAGATAGTGTACTATACACATAGAGCGGATGCAAGTACACGAAGGAGGCACACAGTGGCACACACACTCACGGACGGTGAGCTGGAGATCCTGGCGGAGTTGCAGGACTGGGACGACCTGGCGGCGGACGAGCTGGATGCTGAGGCCGACGAGCACGTCCAGTTCGAGACGATGATGGCTGAGGAGTTCGATGCGATGCGGCTGCTAGCGGAAACCCACGCGCGCTGGGATGCCCAGGAGCAGGAGCGGCTGGCCGCGGCGCTACAGTTGCCGCTCGGGCAGCGGTACCTGTGGGGCGACGCGGCATAGCAGTCCGCGACAATCTAGGTGACACGCACGGCCGGGGGGTGCCCCGGCCTTTCTTGTCGCCCGATGACATTGACCGTCTATGGAGTCGCTGCTATCCTCATCCGCACTAGCGCGATACCGGCGATTCTGTCCGGTAACTGAAGGAGAGGTGTACCATGATTGCACGAACTAGCACTGCTCAGGTATCTCCAGAGAGGATCGACGAGTTTGCCCGGTGGTGGCAGGACACCATAGGTGGGCTGAAGGGGCAGGTCGAGGGGCTGCACTCTGCGTGTCTGATAGGTGACAGGCAGAGCGGCAGGGGGCAGGGTATAGCGCTGTGGGAGTCACAAGAGGCGATGGAAGCCGCTATGCCCCAGATCACCCAGGTGCTCCAGCAGGCCGCTCAGTTTATCAGTAGCGCTTCACCGGTCGAGGTATTGGAGGTCTTAGGCCAGGTAAAGTGCCCCCCCACGTAGCCCGTGACAATCTAGCAGCACCTTCCCCGCTAAGTGTCGCGCGTACTGTGGCAGCCCATACGACCTCAGTCATCTTCTCGCCCCACTCCCTGGCCCGTCTCCCCGGCGGATTCCGCTGGGTACGCGGAGGACCTCCTGCCGAAGTGGGCGATCAGGGCGTTCTCCGGCACGTCGACCACCCGCCACAGCACCCAGCCCCGAGAGCGCATCGCCTCGACACCCCGCTCCAGCTCGTCCCGGCTTTCGTCACGGACGGCGTGCATCTCCAAGGTACACCCCCCGCGCCCGGCTTACCGCGGCGGTCGCGGAGGGAACTCCCAGCCAGCGAAGGCTATGATGGCGAGGGCTATCGAGGCCAGCAGGATTATCACGAACAGGCTCAGCAGCGCCAGCGCCGGCGAGTATTCCCACGGCTGCGCCGAACGCGCACGCCGCTGCAGGTAGCGAGCAATGGCCACCAGGCCCAGCAGCGCGCTCAC
>JADDPA010000043.1 GCA_016782125.1 Thermobaculum sp. | reverse complement strand
CGGACCGGTCGCAGATCTTCTATGCCGCCATGGTGCTACTAACCTTCCTGGCGCAATTTCATCTACTGGTAGATTTAGCGAGAACAAGCGCACTCGCGCGCTCGGTGTTTGCCTTCATCCCTGGGATGTTGCAGCTGCACCTACATTACCCTGGGCGTATCTCCTTCGTGATGGTCTTCTTCTTCGCGGCGCTCGCTGGGACCGGCGTGGACAAGTTGCTCAGGACGCAGGGGCGAAGTCGGACTGTCCTCCTCACGGCTGTCGGTTTACCGTTATTGAGCTTGTTCTGGATTGTTGGCCCGCGGGTTTTGCAGGAACCCAGGTACTCCAACTTTGCCCTTGGTTTGTTACTTGCCGGTGGTATCGTGCTACTGGCCCGGAGTGTACGGGTTCCTGTGCGATGGTCCGCGATACTGCTCGTAGTGCTGACGGCAGCCCAGATGATCCACAACTTCCACTATGCGGTAAACGGCACCCAATCTTTTCCGCTCGGCGACGCCGAAGGGTTCTACTACCATGGGACGACTCGGGAAAACGCTTCGATGCTCAAGACAAGGTCCGGTCATGGGAGGTTTTTTGGGTACTATCCCAAGGCACTGAGTCGCGGTAGCGGTTATCGCCGGTATCATCTGTTTTCGCGGCGCCCTCAGGACCCGCTAGGTCTGTTGGCGTTGCGTGGTTTGCTCGTCGCGAGCCAGGGAAACTTGTACGGCTTGGAGGACATTCAGGGCTACAACCCGTTGCATCTTGATGTCTATGACCGGCTGCTCGCCACCGCCAATCAGCGGCGGCAGGAGTATCGCAACGCCTACGTGTTCCCAAAGGCGCTCGAC
Organism: Thermobaculum sp.; assembly: GCA_016782125.1. Taxonomy (GTDB): domain Bacteria; phylum Chloroflexota; class Chloroflexia; order Thermobaculales; family Thermobaculaceae; genus JACDAU01. The sequence goes on along the minus strand of JADDPA010000043.1, from coordinate 15,706 downwards.
TCTCCCCTGCTGGACATGCTGAATGTGCGCACTGTCATCGCGACCCGACCCATGACCTCAAATGCCAAGTACTCAGAATACGGAACCGCAGGTTCCGCCGGAGAGAAGACTTGGCAGTACATTAACACGCATGCTTTGCCGAGACTGTGGATAGTGCATGACGTACAGGTGGTAGAGGACGATGACGCCCTGCGACTGATTGATTCCGGTGTGGTGGACCCGCGCACTGTCGGTCTCGTCTCTAAACCGATCTCTGGTGTCCAGCCACAGCGGGCGCCGGAGCAGGTGAAGGAGACCCATTACAGCGCCAGCCGGATTGACGCGACGGTGGAGCTTGCATCGTCTGGACTGGTGGTCCTCAGCGAGTTCGACTACCCAGCATGGAAGGTTCGGGTGGATGGGATACCACAACGTTCCCTTCGGGTAAACGGGGCGTTGCGCGGCGTCGTCGTCCCCGCCGGGCGGCACACGGTGACGTGGCACTACGATTCCACCCCTACCCGCCTGGGATTCTGGTTGAGTGGCCTTGGCGCTGCCGCGATCCTGGGTGTGTTCCTCTGGTGGGATCGGCTGCTGATCTTCGTTGGCGCCTATCGCCAGCCGTCAGACCCGGCCCGGCACGCGTGATCAAAACGCATGGCGTTCCGCGAACGCGTACGTCACGGTAGCTGCAGGGTTCAGGCACTCCACGGAACTCCGGGCCAAGCTGCGCCCGGGAGTCGCCGCTTTAGAGGTGGTTCCGGCGCTGCTCCGCCTTCAGTCGATCCACCACCTTGCGGACCTCCTGGGCGCGGCTCTTGGGGCAGACGAGCACCGCATCACCGGTATCCACGACGATCATGTCCTCCAGCCCGATCGCGGTGATGAGCCGGCCCGAGCTATACACCAGGGAATCGCGGCAGCCGAACGCCATTGCGTCGCCGAGCAGGGCGTTTCCATGCTCATCCCTAGGGCAGAACTCCGCCAGTGTCGCCCAATCGCCCACATCGCTCCAGCCGATATCCACCGGCAGCGTCACCACCTTGCGCGACCGCTCCAGCACCCCGTAGTCGATGCTCCGGTCCTCCAGACCCGGCCAGAGGCGCTCGATCTCCACCGCCTCCTCCGAGGTGCGAAGCACCGGTTCGAGTGCGGTTAGAGCGGCAAAGAGCCCCGGCATGTACTGTCGCATCTCCTCCAGAATGGTGCTCGCCTGCCACATGAACATCCCGCTGTTCCAGACATACTGCCCGCTCTCGACGTATCGGGTGGCCGTCTCGAGGTCCGGCTTCTCCGTGAAGCGCAACACCGCGCGTACCGGGCGGCCGTCCACGGTCATGATCACCTCACCAGTTTCCATGTAACCGTAGCCGGTGTCCGGGCTAGTAGGCGTAATGCCGAGCGTCACCAGATTGCCGTATTCTGCAGTGCGCGCGCCGGTCTGCGCCACGGCCCGAAAGTCTTCCTCCTTGAGGATCACGTGATCCGCGGGCAGTACCAGCATGACACCCTGTGGGTCCCGCTTGTGAACATGGGCCGCAGCATACCCAACTGCAGGGCCGGAGTTGCGCCCCACCGGCTCCGCCAGTACGTTCTCCGGCGGTACCTGGGGCAACTGCTCGCGCACGGCCTCGGCGTGCCGCGCATTCGTCACCACGTACACGTCTTCGGGCGCGACGATCGGGAGCATCCGCCCGACCGTTTCCTGAAGCATGGTAACGTCCGGCCGCACCAGGTTGAGCAGATGCTTTGGTGTCTCCCCCCGGCTCCGTGGCCAGAGCCTGGTCCCACTGCCACCTGCCAGCACAGCAACGTACATGGTCATCTCCCCTAGAAGCACTTGCTCCGTCCAGAAAGAACATACTATAACCCAGGAACACCTGGCAGCGAAAAGCCAGCCCTCGGCTTGACACTTCCGCGTGCGGTTTGGTCAAATAATGTCTTGGATTGTAGAGGGAAACGGGGGCACGGCGGGCATGACAGTCAGTCGGGCACTCGTGGTACTACCGTGTTACAACGAACGTGAGAATATCGAGCGACTGGTCGGACAGGTATTTGCACTCGACCTGGATCTTGACCTGCTCGTGATCGATGACAACAGCCCGGACGGCACTGGCGCCGCTGCAGAGGCGATGCGTGCCGAGTATCCGCGCCTGTTCGTGCTGCATCGTGCGGGTAAGCTCGGGCTCGGTACCGCATACCGCGCCGGCTTCCACTATGGCATCGATCACGGCTACGCGAACGTGATCACGATGGATGCGGACTTCTCCCATCAGCCCAAGTACCTGCCGGATCTTGTGGGGCTAGGAGATGCTGCGGACCTGGTCATCGGCTCGCGTTACACTCCCGGCGGCGGCGCGGAAGGCTGGCCGCTGAAGCGCAAGATCATTAGTGGAACGGCGAACGCACTCGCTCGCACGGTCCTGGGGGTGACGGCACGCGACTGCACGAGTGGCTACCGTTGCTACTCACGTCGGGCACTCGTCACCATTGATCCCGATACCGTCCTTTCCTCCGGCTACAGCTTCCTCGTGGAGATGCTCTACCGGGTGGAGCACTCCGGCCTGGTCGTGCGCGAGGTGCCGATCATCTTCGTGGATCGCGAGCTCGGTCGCAGCAAGATCGACCGCATCGAAGTGTACAAGACGCTCTTTACGCTCGGCCGCCTGCGGTTCCCGCGCCTGCCGTGGAACGCCCTCGCGAGCATCGGCACGCGCACGGGTGAGCGTAACGCCGCGCTTGCTTTCAGCGTCTTCGTCACTGGACTCTGGTTCTTGCTACGCCGCAAACGCTAGGTTTTGGCGGGACCTTGCCGCGGCTGGTATAATTGACTCTCGTTGACGATTTGTGCGGCGCGTGAGAATGTGCCCTGTTTTCTGGAGGTCGTGGTGTACGCCGTCGTACGGAGTAACAGCAAGCAGTTCAAGGTCGCGGTAGGCGATGTTATAGAGCTCGACGCGCTCGGTTTCGAGCCCGGCGACGCCGTCGAGCTAGGTGAGGTATTGATGGTCGTGGACGGAGAGAACGTCCAGATCGGCGCACCGATCATCGACGGCGCTTCGGTTCGAGCAACCGTTGTAGGCAAGATTCGCGGCCCGAAGATCGAGATCTTCAAGTTCAAGGCGAAGAAGCGCTACCGTAAGCACGCCGGGCATAAGCAGAGCTACACGCGCGTTAAAGTAGATGAGATCGTAGCGTAGAGAAAGAGGTACATCATGGCTCATAAGAAGGGGGTTGGTAGCTCCCGTAACGGTCGCGACAGCAACCCGAAAATGCTCGGCGTCAAGAAGTATGGCGGCGAGACCGTTCGGGCGGGGAACATCATCGTCCGCCAGCGCGGCACGAAGATTCGCCCCGGGGAGAACGTCGGGCTCGGACGCGATCACACGATTTTCGCGCTGATCGACGGTGAGGTGAAGTTCGCACGGTTCGCCGGATCCCAGCGGCAGGTGAGCGTCTTTCCGGCGGCACAGGTTGAAACAATCCAGGCTTAATTAGGAAACACGGTACAAACACCATGAAGGCAAACATCCACCCGAATTACGTTGAGGCCACGGTAACGTGCGCCTGCGGCAACACGTGGCAGACTATGTCCACCCGCCCGAACCTGCGAACGGACCTTTGCTCGCAGTGCCACCCGTTCTACACCGGCGAGCAGCGCATCGTGGACACGGCCGGTCAGGTTGATCGCTTCATGCGCCGCATGGGTCGACGCCAGGCGCCACAGCGGGGGAGCACCTCGCAACAGACTCCGGTGCAGACACCCGCGGCCGACCGTGGCGCAGGTGGCCGGTGAGCTCCCGGCGGACGAGTCGGCAGGAGCGGCGGGCGTCGGTCCGGAGGCTACCTCCACACAGTCCAGTGCGCCAATCGGCAAGGGTATGGCGCGCCAGCTCGATCCGGAGCCCGCTTCCCGGTCATAGCACTCCATTCGAGCATGCCCGAAGAGCCCCCCGAACATTAATCGGGGGGCTCTTTGCTAACAACTCTTCAGCGCGAGTCCTGCCCGCAGTCGTTCGGCACCGGAAGGGAGAAGTAAAACGTGCTCCCCTTTCCCTCCTCAGATGAAACGCCGATCTCCCCACCGTGGTGGTCGACGATCATCTTGCTGATGAACAGCCCAAGCCCCAGCCCACCATAATTGCTCGTGCTCGCGTTCGCCCCCCGGAAGTATAGATTGAACACCTCGTCCTGCTGCTCCCGGGGTATACCAATCCCGTAGTCGGTCACGGAGACCATCGCCCGGCGTCCATCCCGCTCGATCCTCACGTCTGCCTCTCGTCGAGCGTCAGCGTATTTCACTGCGTTCGTCAGGAGGTTCGTCATCACCTGCTGGATTCGCAGCTGATCGCCATGCACCCACACTTCCGCCACCTCGCGGTGGGCGCGCAGCACGAAGTTTGGTGCGGACGCTCGTACGTCCTGCAACGCCTCCTCAAGCGCCGCGCCCAGCTCGAACGGGCGAATGTCGAAGTGCATCCTCCCGCTCTCGATCCGCGAGACATCAAACAGGTCGTTGATGAGTTGGGTCATCCGGTCGACCTGACGATTGATCGTGACCAGCGGTTTCAGCGCGCCCGTGTCGCCCTTCTGCCGTGCCCGCGATTCCAAGAGCTGGGCGTATCCCTTGAGCAAGGTCACCGGCGTCTTCAACTCGTGCGAGGCGATCGAGAGGAACTGATTGCGCAGCGCGAGAGCGTGTTCTATCTCGCGCAGCAACTCGGTACGCTGCTCCTCAGCGCGAGTTCGCTCCGTGATGTCATACACCGTGCCGACCATGCGTTCCGCTCGCCCGTCGGCATCGAACAGCACCTCTGCCTGCTCGTGCACCACGCGTTCCGAACCGTCGGGACGGACGATGCGGTGGTTTATGTCGTACTCTCCCTTTCCCCGGAGCGACGCCTCAACGGCCTGCGCGACCCGCTCCCGGTCGTCGGGATGGACACAGCGCCTGAAGATCTCATAGTTCGGCGCGAAGGACTGCGGCTCGTACCCGAAGATGCGATACACTTCATCGGACCAGCGTTCCTCGTCGGCGGCGAGGTCCCACTCCCAACTCCCGAGGTGTGCTATGCGCTGTGCGGCGGCGAGGTTCGCTTCACTGCGGCGAAGTTCCTCCTCCGCCCGCTTGCGCTCCGTGATATCCGAGTGCGAGCCCGCCATCTGGAATGCCTTGCCGTCCGCGTCGCGCATCGCCGCCCCGCGCGCGAGGATCCAGCGGTATGTACCATCCCTGTGCCGTAGCCGGTGCTCCACCTCATACGTGGGCACAGTCCCCGCAAGGTATCCCGAGAGCCGCGCCAGTACCCGCTCCAGGTCGTCGGGATGCATGCGCCGGCGCCACGCGTCCAAGGAGTTCGGCAATTCGTCATCGTCGTAGCCCAGCATCTGTTTCCAGCGAGGGGAGTAGTACACCTCATCCGTTTTCATGTTCCAGTCCCACAGCCCGTCATTCGCACCTGCGACCGCCCGCTGGAAGCGCTCCTCGCTCTCGCGGAGCGCCTGTTCTGACCGCTTACGCTCGCTCGTATCGTGAACGGCGAAGCACATGACCTCCCGGCCGCCGTACGAGATCGCGCTCGAGCTCACGTCGACATCCACGAGCGTGCCGTCCTTTCGGCGGTGCTGACGCTCCCCGATGTAGTGCCGCTTGTGCGTGACCACGGATTGGGCGTTCCGGTCGATACTCTCACGATCGTGCGCAACGAAGTCATAAACCGTCATGCCAAGCAGTTCCTCGGCGGTGTAGCCGAGCAGCCGCCGGAAGGCAGCGTTGGTCTCTAGCACGCGCTTCGTCTGTGCATCCGCGAGGAATATCCCCTCGGCGGTTTGCTCGACGACGGCGCGGTATCGCTCCTCTCCCTGGCGGAGCGCATCCTCGACCCGCTGACGCCTCGCGAGCTCCGCCTGTGCGGCCGCGTAGTGCCGGGCGTTGTCGAGGGTGATTGCCGCCAGTTCCGCAAATCGCAAGAGCACACCTAGCTCGTTCGGGCCGAAGCGTCGCCCCTGCTCGACATACGCAAGCGCAAGCACGCCGATGATGTCCGGTCCGCTTCGAAGCGGCACTCCTGCGACCGCGTGCATCAGGCCATGCTCCAAATCCGCCCTGCGGCCCTCCCAGGCATCGTAGTCATCCACCGCCAGAGGCACGCCGGTCTCCCATACCTTGCCGGCGACGCCCCCGGCACGAGGCGTCCGGTATCCGACATATCGAGCGAAGACGCCGGTGCCCACGCGCATCTCGAGATGTTCTCTGTCTGGTTCGGCCAGGTAGATGTAGCCATGCTTGGTGCCGAGCAGCGCCCCCGCGCGCTCGACGATCTGCTCGAGCAGATCGGTGGGGTCGAGCCGATTGATGAGTCCGAGCGTCGTCTCGTGCAGGGCGGCAAGGTAGCGGCTTTGCCGGCTGAGAGCTCTCTCGGCATCCTTGCGCTCGGTGATGTCACGCGCGTTGATGACGATTCCTTGCACGCCGGGCTGGTCGATCCGGGCGGTGATAACCGCTTCCATGTATCGCCAGGAACCATCCGCATGGCGAATACGTAAGTCGGTGGTTCCACCGGCAGGGTCGTGTTGTAGCGCTTCGAAAGCCGCGGCGGCCCGCTCCTGGTCGCTCGGGTGGATGAACGGGCCTGCCTGCTTGCCGAGCAGGTCCTCGGGAGGGTAACCCAGAACCCGCTCGATCGCCGGACTCTCATAGCGGATCGTGCCATCCGGGTCCAAGATCGTGATGACCTCCCGCGAGTTCTGCATGAGGATGCGGAAACGCTCTTCGCTCTGGCGCTGATTGTCCTCTCCCTGGCGCTGCTCGGTGATATCGGTTAGGAACCCACGCCAGCCGGATACCCGCCCCGACGCATCCAGGGTAGGTGTGGACTCCTCGCGGACCCAGACGACATGACCGTCTCGCGCCAGAAGCCGATACTCCATCGTGCTCGGCCCGGTGGTAGCAGCTTCAAGGACACGCTCCCGATCATCGGGATGCAGGCGCGCCTCGCGGAGCTGGGGATCGAGCAGCCATTCCTCGGCGGAGTAGCCAAGCATGGGCTCGATCTGCGGGCTCACGTAGACCGGGACGCGGCCATCCGCGATCTCATCGATATACGCGACCGCGGGGATCTGCTCGACCAGGGCCCGGAACTGCGCTTCGAGTTGGCGTTCCACGCTTCCCTTCGGGCGCCGCAAGCTTGCCGGCGCCGTATCCTCAGCTTCGCGTTGCTCGAGCCACATCTCAACCGTCCTACCTGCAGTCCCTGCGCGGGTGATGCAGCGGGATTACCAGCCACAAGTACCAGATCATACGCAGTCCGGTTAATGAATTTCGCATGTCATCCCGAACAGAGAGAGGGATCCGACCACTTGGACCACGAATATATCGCAGGCTCGGAATGACAGATGCCCTACCGTTCAGCCGGAGTTGGTATCACATCACTATGCCACAGCGTAACACACGGCGCCCGACACATTTTGAAACCGCATTACCAGTAAATGCACTACCAGGGCCACCATCTATAGCCAGCGTCCCAGGCGCCGCCCACGCCGTTCGCCGATGGTCAACCTATTTCTTTGCAGGTCTTCCGTGCGCATCCGGCCACGGCGACCGCGCGCTGCGCTAACCGGGTTGCCGGCTTCCGATATCGACCTTGGTTGAGCTCCGGACGCCGGCCAGCTCGCGATGCACGACCGCGGCGAGGACGCGGATGAACTCCGGCGCGGTGTTGAACATCTCGATGCGCTGGAACCCAATGCCCACCTCATCCGCTTCCTCGCGCGCACCAACGTCGATGTCGTACAACGTCTCCAGATGGTCCGCGAGGAACTGCACGGGCACCATGAGCACGTTCTGGTGCCCGGCGTCGGCTAGCCCGGGCAGAAGGTCCTTCATGTCCGGCGTCAGCCACGGCTCTGGAGAGTGGCCCGCGCTCTGGTAGGCGAACTGCCAATGGCCATCCCGGAGCGGCACCGCCTCGGCGACGGCGCGAACCGTCTCCTTGAGCTGCTCGATGTAGTGCGGCTCCCGCTGCACGACGGACTCCGGCAGGGAGTGCGCCGTCAGGATCACCGGCACATTCTCGCGCTCCTCTGGCGGCAACTTCGCGAGGGCTGCGCGTACCCGCCCTGCCAGCGCGTCGATGAAGGTGGGCAAGGTATGCCACGTCCCCGCCACGACCAGCTCGGTGTATGCGGGCAGCACGTGACGTGCGGCGTCCAGCTTGCGGCCGTACCCGCCCATGATGATCGGCGAGTACTGCGGTGACATCACCATCGCGACGATCTGCGTACAACCGGCTTCGACCAATGCGCGGAGGCCATCTTCGATGAAGGGTGCTGTGTGCTGCATACCGGCCTCAACGCGGTACGATGTGCCGGTTTCCGCTTCCGCGTTGAGCAGGCCCTCCAGGGCAGCCGCCTGCGCGCGCGTGATCTCCACGAGCGGGGAGCCGCCGACGAGCCGGTACCGGCGCTGGAACTCCTCGACCACGGCCAGCGGGGCGTTCCCCCGATATACGCTTTGGAGATACGCGGGCACCCCCTCGGGCGACTGCGCGGCGCCATACGTCATTAGCAGCGCCCCCACGCGTGCGACGCTTGAGGCCGGGGAGTGAAGGTTGTGGGTGGGCAAAGCTGGTGCTGTCATACTGGTCCTCATCTCCCCACCTGCGATACTTGCTGCGCGCGACTGGTTCTCTCGTGTACCCAACCCGCGAGGTGCGCGAGCACGCCGGGGTCGGTCTCGGGGAGCACGCCGTGGCCGAGGTTGAAGATATGCCCCGGCCTGCCACCAGCGCGCCGGATCACGTCCTCCGCGCGCGGTTCCACGGCTTCCCACGGCGCCAGCACGACGGTGGGATCCAGGTTTCCCTGGATACCCTTCTCCGACCCGATGCGCTCCCAGGCCACGTCGAGCGGCACCCGCCAGTCGACGCTCACGGTATCCGGCCCCGCCTCGGCCATCATCTCCAGCAGTCCCGCGGTGCCCGTGCCGAAGTGAATCGTGGGCACGCCCATCGCACGCACCTCCGCGAAGATGCGCGTTGAGTAGGGGAAGACGTACTCGGCGTACACCTCCGGTCCGAGGATCCCGACCCAAGAGTCAAAGAGCTGGATCGCCTGCGCGCCGGCATCGACTTGCCCGCGCAGATAGCGAATCGTCACCTCCGTGAGGGTGGTCATCAATCTGTGCCATAGCTCCGGCTGGCCGTACATGAAGCTCTTCGCCTTGCCGTAGTCGCGCGAGGGCCGCCCCTCGATCATGTAACACGCCAGGGTGAACGGACTGCCCGCGAAGCCGACGAGCGCCGTCTTGTTCGCCAGCTCCTTGCGGATGAGGCGGATCGCGTCGTAGACGTACGGCGTCGCCTCCTCCGCCTCGATCACGCGGAGATTTGCGATGTCCGCTTCCGTGCGCAGCGGATGATCGATGATCGGACCGATGTCCGGCTCGATGCGGAACGGGACGCCCATCCCCTCCAGCGGAATCATGATGTCGGAGTAGAGCACCGCGGCATCGACGCCGAACCGCTCGACGGGCATGAGCGTAACCTGCGTTGAGAGCTCCGGGTCGCGCTGCATTGTGAGGATGTCGTACTTCTTACGCAGCTCGCGGTACTCGAGCAGGCAGCGCCCCGCCTGGCGCATGTACCAGACGGGCGTCGCGTCTACGGGCTCACGCCGTAGCGCGGCGAGGATGCGCAGCTCCCCAGTCATTGGCTGTATGGTGGTCTGGGTTACGGTCATGGATCCTCCCGGCCCCGCGCGTGCGCGAGCCGTTACAAGCGGTGAAACTCGTTCGCTTCTCTTTTTCCATGGTAACCCACACCTGCCCTATCCGCTACCTCGTGCTTTGGATCGGATCAATCGCGCACGGTCACACGGCAATCGTGAGCAGCTTCGCCTCGGAGCGCGCCAGCGATACAGACTCCGGCCGAACGGCAGGGCATCTGTCATTCCGTGCGTGCGAGGAATCCGCGGTAAAGGCTACGGATGCCTCACTGCGTTCGGGATGACACGCACCACGGTTCAAGCGGGTTGTGGATGACATGACCTTGCGGTTGACAACGGGGGCTGAGCGGAGCGGAATATGGATGGAGGGTGCATGGACCGGTCGCGACGGATCGAGGTGGCGTACGGGGCGCGAGCGAACGCCGGGAGCACCTGCTCAACGTTCGCTCGCCGCACCCGACCTTAGCCCTCAAGCTGGGCGGGGTCGAAGGCGACCTCCCTTTTCCCCCCGATCATCCGGTCGATTGCGTACAGCACGAGCCCCACGCCCAGCAGCACCGCCCCCAACGTCACCACCCTCGCACCCTCATCGGTGATGTCGTCGCGTACGACCTGGTACAACACGAGGAGGCAACTGAGGATGCCCAGCACCGGCAGCACCGTCGGCGTCGTGAAGTGAGGGTGATTCACCGGATCCCGGCGCAGCAATAGAACCGACCCATTAACGATCACGAACACGATGAGCAGCAGCATCACCGTGGTGTCCGCGAGGTCGCTCACGGTGCTGGTGGTGACGAGAGCGAGGGCGAGCAGGGTCGTGAAGATGATGGCCACGTACGGCGTTCGCCGCGAGCTGTGCGTCCTGCTTAGCACGTCCGGGATGATACCCTGCCGGGCCATGCCGTACACGACGCGGGAGGCCATGACCATGTTCAGCAGCGCGGTGTTCGTGATCGCGATCAGCGCGATCAGGGAGAAAATACGCGGCGATATCCCGAGCGGTCCCTGGTCGACGACCTCTAGGAGCGGACCAGTCTCATTGCCCGCGAGCGTGTTCGTCGGCACGACCGCGGACGCGATGGTGCTCACGATGAGATAGATCACACCTGCCGCGAGCAGCCCGCCCAAGAGCGCCCGCGGAAAGACGCGATGCGGGTTCTGTGTCTCCTCCGCCATGTTCACGGCGTCCTCGAAGCCGATTAGCGCATAGAACGCGATTGCCGTTCCTGCGAGAATCGCGAGCGCGACGTTCGTGTCCGCGGCGAACGTGAACGGCCTAGTTGTGTCGACCTGACCGCTCCCGCTGAAGATCGCCGCGGCGCCGATGATCATGATTATGATAAGTCCGCCTAGCTCCACAATCGTCAGCGCGATGTTCGTCTTGACCGACTCGTTGACGCCGATGAAGTTGATCACGGCAATAACGAGGATGAACGCGGCACCGATCAGCGCCGTCGTGAGGGGGTCGATCTCGACACCAAGCAGCGACGCCATGTACCTGCTGCCGAAGGAGCGAGCGGCGACGCACGCGGAGGTGATGCCCGAGGCCAGTACGGCGAACGCAACCAGGAAGGTAAAGAACGGCTTACGGAATGCCCGGTTGCAGTACAGCGGCGCACCACCAGCGCCGGGGTACTTTGTCACGAGCTCCGCGTAGGACGCCGCAGTAAATGCGGCTAGTATGAGTGCGACGAGGAACGCGGACCAGATTGCGCCGCCCACCTCGCCGGCGACTGAGCCGACTCGAATGTAGATGCCCGCGCCGAGGATATCTCCCAGCACGAAGAACAGGAGCATCCGGGGGCTGATACCCCGATGCAACTGCTCCTGATGCCCGGAGGGTGGGCCGCCCGCGGTGTGGGTGCTTGCTGTTGCCATTTCATCTCACTTTACTGATCGTTGTTCAATTACACTAACGCGCGCATTCTACCGGCTGGGGTAAACGCATACAAGATGCTTGTCGACGAAACACCGCAGCATGGCGAAGCATACGGTATCACGGGCATCGCGATTCAGACGGGGGCCTCGTGAAAAACGTCTCTACTAGTTAATAGGAGGTGAGATGGTTCGGTTGGGCGCATCCGCAGACTAATTTCGGAAATTGGTCCGGTCGCTACGGATTTGAACCGGCTGGCTCTGTGGCACGACACCCACGTCGCCCGCATCAGCGCTCCCCGCGGCCCTCGGGTGTGCTGCTGGACCAGATCGTCGACGCCGCGGCGCCGAGGTCCGTACCGGCGTGCGCCTCCACACGAACAACCCACTTCACCCACTGAAACCCGCGACGCTCGGGGGCAACGAGCCGCACATGCGCGCCGTGGCCGTGCGAGAGCGGCTCGCCTCCAACATGGGTAGCGAGCAGAAAGCTCCGAGCCTCTGCCAGTGGAAAGCTCCAGCGATACCCGGTATGGGAGATGACGCGCACATGGGTGGCCAGTGGCGATACTCCCGCACCGTCGAGCAACCGCCCCACCTCGATGCCACGCCACTCCTGCGTGGAGTAGAAGCCGCCAGTGCAGTCCAGCAGCGCGACGAGCTTGTCGCTCGCGTCGAGGTCCGGCAGCGCGAGCGCCCCTGGCCGGGCCACAAGCCCCGAGATCGCGAGTCGATAGGTGTCCGGCGCCAGCGGTCGCGGCGCATCCGCGACCCACGAGGTTGAGGGAAACCGGTTGCCAGTGAACGATCCGGCCTCGTATGAGCCCGTCCAGCGTCGCCGTGCCCCGTCCCAGCCAAGCGCGGCGGTCGCCGGTCGTTGCATCCGCCAGGCCAGCGCGGCGACCACCGAGATGCCCGCCCAGTGCAGGAACTGCCGGCGGTTCGCGAGATCCGCTTGACGGGGTCGCTTCGCCCGCAGATACGCGTGGTGGTAGACGACGAGCGAGAGCAGCAACCCCAGCGTGATGTGCCAGTTCAGCAGGTTCCATCCCGCGATGAAGAGGTCCCCGCCGCTGGACCACACCCACCCGGTGCCGAGGGTCGCGAAGACCAGCAGGGAGGCTAGCAGGCCGGCGGTGGTGCGAGAATCCCAGCGCCGAGGCGAAGCGACGCGCCGCCAGACCCGCCGCAACTTCCAGCCGGTGACCAGGCCGAGCGCCGCGCCCCCCGCGCCGTGCAGCACGAAGACCCATGCATCCCCGTCGCGCCCGCTCACGAGACTCAGCAACCCCGTCGCGAAGCCGAGGCCGACGAGCAGCGCGAGGGTCCAGTCTGTCGCCCGTGCAGTCATGTCCTATTGTAGCCCGGCCCGATGCATCGTAGGGTCGCGGATACGCCGGACAAGCGGAGAGCCACTCTACCAGGCTCATGGTTGCCGCACCCCGGCGGAGAAACGACGCGACAAGCGAGACCGCTCACTGCTGCGATACGTTGCCAATCGCCTGCTTTGGATGATCATCGCACTGTGGTCCGCGGGAACAATGAAGTTCGTCATGATGCACGCCACTGTCGTCACAGCATTCGATCGGGACTGTTCGGCATGTAGACCATGGAAGAAGCCAGTCGGTAGAATAGTTGATGCCGTGGGAGACGGCTGCGACCGGCGTGGCTGAACGGCATGGGCAACTCCGTCCGTGTCGCTGGACCATCGGGGGTGTGGATGGGTTTACTGGATAAGCTGAGGCGCGAGTTGGCAGCCGAGCTCGGGGACGATGTGGACATCCACGCGTTGCTGCGCTATGCGGGCATCGGTGACCCGAAGCCCACGCAAGCCAGCCAGCACCCAACCGCGAAGCGACCGATCGATGCCGATAGCTTCTGGATCCCTCCGGGCCGCCGGGTCACGATCGGCGGATACGTCATCAACGGCGGCATGCTCTACATCGGGACCGGCCTGCTCGCGGTCAACAGCTACGTGGGCACGGAGCCAGCGCTCATTGACCCCACGTTGCCGCTGAGCCGGAAACCTTCGAACGGCTGGCTGCGCTACTACTACGCGCCCGCGTATAAGGACCTCCCCCCGCCCGAGCGCGCGGCGTACCTGCGCTGGCTGGCGGGTGACCGGCGTGACCCCAACGCCCCCGTGGAACACGTCCTCCTCTTCTTCTACGGCCTGGAACGCCGGCTCATGGCCGATGCCCGCCGGTCGCCGGGGGCGTGGGACGACGCGCCCGCGATCGTCGCCGTGGTAGAAGACCTGCTCGACCGGTACGGCGGGCACTACTCCTTCGCGTACCACGCGCGCGCCTTCCTGGAAGCGGTGCGCCTCCTCGACGGCGGCTCGGGCCGCGCGTACGAAGATGCGCCGCCCGAAACTACGCGGGGGTGGGAGCTGCCGTACCAGATCAAGCTGGCCCTGGGGCAGCTTTCCGCGGATCGACGGCCCATCCCCGCGGAGTGGGCGCTCGCCTGGCTTCGGGCGCACCCCGACACCCGCCTGCCGACCCCCGCGACTCGCTGCCCCGAGGAGTTCAAGCGCCTCTTCATCCTTCGATACCAGGACCAGTACGGCGAGGGAATGGTGCTCAAGCCGAACAAGCGGCGTCTGCACCTGCAGTACCGGTCGGCATCGAAGACCTTCGCAGGGGGTGTGAAGCTGCCAGTAGGCAATGTGCCCGATATCAGCGGACTTCGCGTGCCGGTTCAGAAGCTGACCGAGATCGCGGCTGAGTGTTCCGAAGCGCTGAAGCCGTACAGCCGCTGGGTGCTCCGCCGCCCGGACGACACGGACAGCCTCGCCGCCGCGATGCTCCTGCCCCCGGAGCTGGCGGGCACGAATCGCAACGTCGACGAGCTGCGCGCCTGGATCAAGGGGCGGCTCGCGCATGAGCAGACGGCCATGATCGCGGGTGCGGATCTCATAGCCCGGTGGCCGGCGAGCACTCCCGAGAAGCTCTCGAAGGGCGAGTTCGTCCTGTACGCGCAGCTCCTGGACCGGCTCGGGTATGGCGTGGAGCCGGACGTCCGTTTCGGTGGCCCGACGCTGAGCGCGGGACCGGCGGCGCTATTCCGGCTACCGCCTGATGCGGAAACGCAGGCCAGCCCCGCATACATGCGTGCCACCCTGCTGCTCCTGCTCGCGAACACCGTATGTTTCGCGGATGGGCCGCCCGGCGAGACGGAACGCCGGTATCTCGGCGCGTACGGCGAAATGGCGCCGGGCCTAACCGAGGCGGAGCGGCACAGACTGCGGGCGCATCTGAGATGGCGGCTCACCACGGACGCGCGCCTTACCGGGCTCAAACCACGACTGGACAGCCTGCGCCCGGAGGATCGGCCAACGATCGGCCGGTTCCTCGTCAGCGTCGCCGCGGCAGATGGCCCCGTCTCCCCCGCGGAGGTCAAGGTGCTGGAGAAGGTGTACCGGCTCCTGGGTCTCGCGCCCGGCGATGTCTATGGGGAAATCCACGCCCATAGCGTCTCGCGGGCCGCGCGCGAACCGGTCATCGTCCGGGCAGCCGCGCCGACCCACGGCGGCTTCGCGATACCAGCGCCACCACCACGCCAGGTCGTGCTCGACGGCGCTCGCGTGGAGCGCAAGCTGGCCGACTCGGCGGCGGTCTCCGCGCTGCTCGGATCGATCTTCCAGGACGAGGGGCCGGCGTCGAGTCCGGCAGAAGTGGACCCACCACCGGCGGAGGAGCCGCTTGTCGCAGGCCTCGACGCCGCGCACTCCGCGCTGCTGCGCGCGCTTGCGGCGCGGCCATCATGGGGCCGCGTGGAGCTGGAGGCACTCGCCGCGGACCAGGGGTTGCTGCCAGACGGCGCGCTCGATACCATCAACGAGGCGGCGCTCGAAGCGAGCGGTGAGCCGGTCTGCGAGGGCGAGGACCCGATAGAGATGAACGAAGAAGCACTCAAGGAGCTGCTCGCGTGACACAGACCACCCCCGATCGCATCCGCCCCCGCGACCGCGACGCGATCGTGCAATCGCTGCGCGCCGGGGTCGTACCCCGCGCCGGCCAGCAACACATCCAGGTTGGCCGCGTCGAGGAGGTGCGGTCGCTCGTTCGCGATATCGAGCGCATCGCCGACGGTGGCTCGACCGTGCGCTTCGTGATTGGGGAGT
>JADDPA010000205.1 GCA_016782125.1 Thermobaculum sp. | reverse complement strand
GTGATCCGCTTAATGTTCTTTGGACTGGGACCGGACGCGACTGCTAATGCGGGGCTGGTGGGCATAAGACCACGTTCGGTTAAAGAGCGATACATGTCGCTCTTAGCGGGTGACGGAGTTGTACCCCGGAACTGGGATCAGATGCTGCCCTGGAACGTGTCGCAGTCCGCCACATCGCCCGAGCGGTAGCCGGTAAGGAACCATCGCTGACGCTGCTCCTAGGAGCCGTGGGTCCATGACTCGGGATTGACCTAGCCCTGGATCCGCGACTGGATCTGATCGTCGCCCACCGCGGCCGCGGCATCTAGCCCATCCGCGATATCGGCGCGCGTTAACTCGTCGATATAGCCGGTTTGCGTCGCGTGGTGCGTCCCAATGCCCGCGTAGCAGTCTGCTTGCAACTCGGCGCGTACGGCGAGGCTCTGCGGCCCCTCGCGGTCGCCCTGTATCTGGTCCAGGATACCCTAGAGATCCTGCACGTGGTGTCCGTACTCGTGGGCAAGCACGTACGCCTCTGCGAAAGGGCCAGCCTGCGCGCCGAACTCTTGGCGCAACTCATCGAAGAATGCGAGGTCGATGTAGATCACCTGGTCGGCCGGGCAATAAAAGGGGCCGACTTGAGAGGTCGCCTCGCCGCAGGCGGTCTCGGTGTATTCCGTGAACAACGCCGTGCGGGACGGTCGATACCGCGCGTTTCGTCGATTGAACTCCGCCGTCCAGTAGCTCTGGATGCTGTTCACGTAGCCAACGATGCGGCAGTCCTCCTGTCGATCAGCGTCAGCACCAACGCGGCAATTCTGTGTGAGAGATTGCCGCTCGCCACCGGACGACCGCCCGCCTGTCCGGCAGGTGCCTGGGTGCCCGGATCACTGGGCAGTGGGTTCCCGCCAAGCAGTAGAGTGATGATGAGGACAATTAAGCCCGCGCCGCCACCAACCCCGGCCACCGCACCGCGCTCACCGAGACGACGACGGTCCTCGACCTGCGACGTGTCGAGTCGCACATCCTCATCGAAATCGGGCATATCCGAACCTCTCCTGGGACGACCGCATCCGCGCCGCGGACATTATGCACGCGCAGTGCCATAAAGCCGCTCATCGTCGTTCTATCGGTCCCGACCCCTTTGTCGGACTTCAACTGAACGGCAGGGTATCTGTCATTCCGAGCGTGTGAGGAACCTGTGGTGCGGGCTACGGATCCCTCACTGTGTTCGGGATGACACGCAGCAGAGTTTACGCGGATTGCGTATCACCTCTCGCGGGAGAGAGCTTGCCTCCGGCTTCGGCTGGATAGTAGTGGCGGTTCCATCCTGAGGCGGAGACTTCGGCATTACTGTTCAGCTATGCACGACTGGATATGCGAACGAGGTCAATTCGCACGGCGGGACTGTGTAGACTCGGTGCCTGTCTACCGCGTTCATGTCAGGAACAAGGCTCGAGCGCAGAGACCACCGTCGTTGTGGCGGTCTTTTGACTGCTTATACTTGCCCACCGACAACTGCGGCATTCTGTGCGCTTTGAGCGATATCTACCGGACTGGTTGGTAGCGCGAAGGGTTACATGCCAGGCAGCTTGAGCCCACCAGTCAACACGCCCATTCGCTTAGCCGCGAGGTCTTGTGACTGCGTGATTGCCTCGTTCACCGCAGCGACCATCAAATCCTCCAGCGTCTCGGTATCGTCCGCGTCCACGACACTGGGATCGATCTTCACGCTGCGGAGCTGCTGCTGACCGGTCATCACGGCTGTCACAGCGCCGCCGCCCACGGTCACTTCGACCGTCTCCTCGGCGAGCTCCTCCTGGATCTTGACCATCTTGTTCTGCAGGTCGCGCATCATCTTCTGGTTCAATTGTCCGACTCCCCTCCATTGATCTCAGTGATCTTCCCATTGAAGATGCTGATCGTCGCCTTCACCAGCGGGTCGGCGAGCACCTGTTCGCCGGCGGAGGGAGCACGCGCGGGCGCTTCTGACTGCCGCTCGCCGAAGGTACAGCGTATAGTAGCAGCTTGGCCGAGCACCTTGCCGAGTGCCTGCTCCACCGCCGCGGTGGTCGCTGGCTCCTCGATCTTCGTCTTGTGGAACTCATACTGGAAATCGAGCACCACGGTGTTCCCCTGGAGTCCGACGGGCCGGCATCCCTTCAGGAGCGCCTGCACCGAGCGGTTCAGCAGGGTGGAGTTGAGCACCCGCGGCCAGAGTCGCTCGACTCGCTCCAGCGTGAGCGGCCCGGTGTGCTGTTCCACGGACGTTGATGCGGGGTGGCTTCCGTTGGCCCCGTTGCTTTCAGTCGTGGCGCGGGCTTCAACCGGGGTGCGCGCTGACTGCGTGGGAGCGTACACTTCGGGACGCGCGGCCGGTCGCTCCTCGATTCGCGGCGTTGGTCTGTCCTCTGTTTGCTTTGGCCGCGCCTCGGAAGGCGGCATCGGCCTCGCGGAGTTGGCAGCGTCAGGCTGGCGTCCGGGTTGCAGCTTCGGTGCTGGCTCCGTTGTCGATGCGACCAGCGCCAACTCCAGGGGCAGATAGCCGTACGGTCCGGTGCGCAGCGTGTGGTCGAGCGTGCTGAATCGTTCGGTGATGTCGATCAACTGGTGCAAGCTTGTGCGCTCTGTTTGCGCGCGCATCGCCTCCATCGCCTCGTGCGTAAGGTCCAGCCCGGACTGCTGCCCGTTCCCCGATACCTTGAGCAGCATCACCCCGCGCAGGTATTCCACGAGCTCCTGGGTGAACTGGCGGGCGTCCATGCCTTCCTGCGCCCAGTCCGTCAGCCGGGCGAGACCCGCTGCCGCGTCGCTATCGATCATCGCGTCCACGAACTGGGAGACTCGCTCGCTGCCCACGGTGCCCAGGAGTCCCTGGAGTTGCTCCAGCGTGATTTCCTCCGCGCCATAGACCGTCAATTGATCCAGCAGACCGAGCGCGTCGCGCAAACTGCCCGTACTGAGGCGCGCGATCGCCGCGAGGGCCTGTGGTTGCACTCGCAGCCCTTCGCCGTGCGCGACCGTCTCCAGACGCCGGACCACCTCTGTGGTCGAGATGCGGCGGAAGTCGAAGCGCTGACAACGGGAGATGATGGTCGGCAGGACCTTCCAAACCTCCGTCGTGGCGAGAATGAAGATCGCCGTCTCGGGCGGCTCCTCAAGCGTCTTGAGCAGCGCATTAAAGGCGTGCGCCGTGAGCATGTGGACCTCGTCGATGATGTACACCTTGTACCGTAACTCAACGGGCGAGAAGTTGACGCGCTCGATGACCTCGGTGATGTCCTCGACTTTTCTGCGGCTTGCCGCATCGATCTCGATCAGATCGAGTGCGCGTCCCTCGTTGATGCTCACGCACGCCGCGCACTCATTACAGGGCTTCTCGCCCTCATTCAGGCAGTTTGCCGCCTTCGCGAGCAGGCGCGCGGTGCTTGTCTTGCCGGTGCCGCGTGGCCCGCAGAACAGATACGCATGTGCCACTTTGCCGTTCGCGACGGCGTTGCGCAGGGTGCGGGTGATGTGCTCCTGGCCGACAAGCTCGTCGAACGTTTGGGAGCGATATTTTCTATACAAGGACTGCGGCACGGCAATCTGCTCCTGGGATACGGGCTCATTATACCCCTGGCCGGTGTCGGTAGACAGCGTTCGGCGTCCAGGGTGCTTCAGGCGGCCGCTGCTATAATTCCTACGAAGCTTCAGCATTGGGAGACGCACATGCGCATCCTGGTCATCGAGGATGAGGAACAGATCGCCGACCTGCTGCGCCGCGGGCTTACCTTCAAAGGGTACGCCGTGGATGTGGCGCACACGGGGGAGGATGGGCTGGACCTCGCTCGCGACAACCCGCCGGACATCGTCGTGCTCGACCTGATGCTGCCGGGGATTAGCGGCGTGGAGGTGTGCCGGCGCCTGCGCGAGGGCCTGGACGCGAGCCTCCCTGTCATTATGCTCACCGCGAAGGACTCGACTGAGGACAAGATCGAGGGTTTGGACGCGGGGGCTGACGATTACGTTGCGAAGCCGTTCGTCTTCGAGGAGCTTTTGGCGCGCATCCGCGCCGCGCTCCGCAGGCGCCAACCGCCAACTCGGGAGATGCTCCGCGTCGACGACCTCACGCTCAATACGGCTGGCCGCGAGGTGACACGCGGCGGCAGAACCGTTGAATTGACGACTCGCGAGTTCGACCTGTTAGAGTTTCTCGTCCGCAATTCCGGACAGGTCGTCAGCCGCGAGGCCATCTTTGAACGCGTCTGGGGCTACACCTTCGACATCGATTCCGACGCCGTGAAGGTGTATATCAGCTATCTACGCGCGAAGCTGACGGCGGCGGGCGAGCCGGACCTGATTCATACCGTCCGGGGCATTGGATACGTGATGAAGGAGCCGGCCGTCCTCGGGTAACCCGCGGCATTGATCCAGGTGGCCCAAGGTGAGAAAGCGGCACTCCCGTTCGCCGGCTGTTACTCATACTAGCCCGGATGCTGAACCCGACAAGGTCGTATGCTGCCTCGCTGTGGTGGATATCCCGTGCCTGGCTGTGACGCTTCAAGCTGCGGTGCCGATTCTCAAGCTCGAACTGTGGCTGGCGTTCCAGATCACCGCCCTCTACTTCGGGGCACGCCTTAAGTGCCGTCGTGTCGAGCCCGGTGGCTGCGCGGTGATGCAGATGCCTGCTGCCGATCAGTGCTTGACGGCACGGTGGTTCGCTATTATGGGCATGGTGTGGCCCTGCCTGCGGCAATGAGCCAGTGCGTGTGCTACAGTCGAGACCGGGTCCCAGGAGAGAGGTGTTTGGAGGAGCAAAGTTGAGACGCGTTCTTAAGGTCGGAGGGGTGCTGGCGCTCATCCTCGCAATCGTGTTCGTGGGCGCTGGGGTCTCCCGGCTGAATAGCTTCAGCAAGGCGACGAGTGGCAAGGGGCTGATGACCTCCGAGATCAGCGACCGCGCGGGTGACGGACAGCGGTTCAATCTGCTTGTCCTCGGTTATGGTGGCAAGAAGCACGAGGGTGCGAACCTCACCGACTCCATCCTCGTCTACAGCATCTCCCAGGACGGTGGGGCGGCGGCGCAGATCAGTGTTCCCCGCGATCTCTGGGTCGAGGCACCGGTCGGGAGCGGCCAGTATCGCAAGGTGAACTCGGCGTACGCGAACGCTATAGCGAACGGATCTAATCTGCGCGCGGCGGCGAACCTCGCCTCCAAGGTGATTGGCCAGGCGCTTGGCGTACCCATACACGGCTGGCTCACGGTGGACTTCACCGGTTTCCGCGACCTCGTGGATGCGCTGGGCGGCGTCGAAGTGGATGTGCAGCGCACCTTCACCGCGCGGTATCCCGGCGACGATGACGCTGCGAAGAACACGGGCTGGCAGAAGATCAAGTTCGAGAAGGGCCAGGAGGAGATGGACGGCGAGCGCGCTATCCAGTACGCCCGCGCCCGGTACTCGGCGAACCCGGTCGAGGGCAGCGACTTCGGCCGCGCGGCCCGGCAGCAGCGGTTGGTCAATGCGATCAAAAGGAAGCTTTTGAGTCCCGCAGGTACTGTGCGCGGCTTTGCGGTGTCGCGCGCCGTTGAGGATGAGGTGCGGACGAACGTTTCCGCTGGCGATCTGGCGCGGATCTTCCGGCAGCGGGCGGACGAGCAGCATAGCGTTGTGTTGAGCACGCAGAATGTGCTGGTAAACGACGTATCGACCGACGGACAGAGTATACTCTTACCCGAAGGCGGCGATTATACCGCGCTCCATCGGTTCGTGCGCGCTCGGTTGGCGGCTCCGGTCACCGCCGGAAAGTAGAGCAACTGCCCGTGGCAAAGGTGCTTCTCGTCGACGACGAACAGACGCTGTTACAGGCGCTCGCGTACAACCTCAAGAAAGAGGGGTACGACGTTGTAACGGCGGCAGACGGCATAAAGGCCGTCGTGACTGCTCGCTCAGAGCAGCCGGACGTGATCGTGCTTGACCTGATGTTGCCGGGCCTCAGCGGGTTGGAGGTTTGCCGCACCATTCGCGGCGAAAGCACGGTCCCGATCCTTATGCTGACCGCCCGATCCGACGAGATGGACCGCGTGCTCGGCCTCGAGCTGGGGGCGGATGAGTACGTGATCAAACCCGTCGGGCTTCGTGAGCTTCTTGCGCGCATCAAGGCGATGCTGCGGCGGACGCAGATGACCACCCATCGCCCGGCCAGCCCCGGCGGCGACCGGCAGGAGGTTATGGAGGCCGGTCCCCTGAAGATGAACTCGGCAAGTCGTGAGGCGCTCTGGCACGGACAGAGCCTGGACTTGCGGCCGAAGGAGTTCGACTTGCTCTTCTATCTCGCGCAGAACCACGGACGCGTGCTTACCCGCGCATCCCTGCTCGAAGGGGTCTGGGGATACGATTACGTCGGCGACGTGCGCACCGTGGACGTGCACATACGGTGGATTCGGGAGAAGCTGGAGCAGGAACCCAGCAAGCCGCGGTACATCCAGACGATGCGCGGTACTGGCTACAAGCTGGCGCTCTAGCCGTCGGCCGAGGGGCGCTCACGGAAGTGAGGCGATGGTCATGCTGGAGCGGTGGATCGCGGTGGCACTCGTCATCTCGCTTATTCTGCTGCTCGTGGGCATGGTGCAAGGGCGCCCTCGACCTTCAGCGCCGATCGTTGTCGAGCGTGTCCCACGTTCGGAGGAGAACCGGCAGGCTCAGCTAGCGGCGCTTGGTTACACAAGCCTGGACCTCATTGATGAGGCTGTCCTATTGCTGGACGGTGAGCGCCGCATTATAGATGTCAACCGGGCAGCACGAGAGTTGGTTGGCGTCGAGACAGGCCGCCCCCTGATCGAGGCGCTACGCGACCACGATCTGGAGAACCTGCTGCGCCGCAGCATAGCGCAGGGGGAGCAGCAGTCCGCGACTGTGCAGCTGAGCCGGCCACAACGTGTGGTGCGTGCGATGGTGCGGCCGGTGCCCCACGTGGGCATTGTGATGGTGCTCAGGGATCTCACGGAACTGCGTCACCTCCAGCAAGTACGGCGGGAACTAGTTGCGAACGTATCCCATGAGTTGCGCACTCCGCTCGCGACGCTCCAGCTGCTCGTCGAGACGCTTACCGGGGGCGCGGCGGAGGATGAGGAGGCTCGCACGCTCTTTCTGGGCAAGCTGTACGAGCAGGTAGCTCATATGTCGGAGATCGTGGAGCAGTCGCTTGCGCTGGCTGCGATGGAGTCCGGCGAGGCGCGGATGATGCCTGGCCCGGTTTCTGTCCGCGGCCTCGTGCAAAGCTGCATGGACCGGCTTACTCCACAGGCTGAGCAGGCGGGGTTGCGGATGACGCTGGAGTTGCCCGACGCGCTGCCACGCGTGCGAGCCGACTTCGATCAGGTGAGCCGCGTCATTACGAATGTGCTCGATAACGCGATCAAAGTAACCCCGCGCGGCGGCGAGCTTCGGCTTGGGGCGGTGCTCGAGGGCGGCTACGTCCGGTTCGCGATTCACGACACCGGCCCGGGCATTCCGAAGCAGCGTTTGCCGAGGTTGTTTGAACGCTTCTACACCGGCGACGAAGCCCGTACCGGCCGGGGTACCGGTCTCGGACTGGCAATGGCGAAGCACACGGTCCAGATGCACGGCGGGCGGATATGGGCCGAGAGCGAGGAAGGCAAGGGCGCCAGCTTCTACTTCACCCTTCCCATTGCCGAGGAATAGGTAGCGGGTACACCTGCGCAGAAGTTCGTTTCATACTCGCATTGAACCCGCGGTCACGTACCAGCCCCGTCATGCCGCCCCCGCCTCAGGAGGCGTGTATGCCGACATATTCCCCCGGCACAGCCGCACCGTTTTAGAGCCTGTCATCCATCGTCGATCTGCTGCTGTGCCAGCGATGCTATCGTGATCCCCGCTGCCACGGGGTCGCCCGCTCGGTCAGAGGCAGGCGCGTTCGGGTTGGGACTCAGCTGAGGCTTGCCGGGGAAACAGTACATTTCAGACATTGTTGTGTTGCTCTCGTAGCGGCTCCGGCAAACGTTAACAGTTGCTTAACGACTTCTTAACATTCGGTTAATGCGGCTCCGATACGATAGCGCTGTCGATAGAAGCGCTGATGCACGTGGAAAAGGAGTGGCCCGATTTTGGACCGGACTTTCGTTGGCAGATGGATGTCTATGGTGATGGTCGTCGCGCTATTGCTCGTGGCCTGCGGTGGCGGCGAGCCGGCCGCGACGACCGTGACGGGTGCGGATACTGAGCCCACGGCGGATACGGCTGTAGACGGTGCGGCGGGCGGCGAGGAGACTGCGCCTGCGGAAGAGACCAATGGCGAGGGAGCGGGTGCTGCGGCTGATCGTGGCTCTCTAAGCGGACGGATCGAGATCGACGGTTCCAGCACGGTGCTGCCAATCTCAGAAGCCGCGGCGCAGGAGTTCAAGGCGGCCGGAGCCGAGAACGTGGACGTTACGGTAGCCAGCTCCGGCACGGGCGGTGGTTTCGAGCGCTTCTGCCGTGGCGAGACCCAGGTCAGCAATGCGTCCCGGCCGATCAAGGAAGATGAGATTGCGGCGTGCAAGAAGGCGGGCGTCGAGTTCATTGAGCTGCCCGTCGCTCTGGATGGTCTCGCGGTGATGACCAATCCCGAGACAGAGTTTGTTGACTGCCTGACAATGGCGGAGCTCAAGAAGATCTGGCAGCCGAGCGCGGAGGGCAAGGTCACCAAGTGGAACCAAGTGCGCAAGAATTTCCCCGATGAGGAAATCGCGCTCTTCGGCCCCGGCGAGCAGTCCGGCACGTTCGACTTCTTCACCGACGAGGTCGCTGGAGAGGAAGGCGCAAGCCGGAAGGACTACACGGCGAGCGAAGACGATAACGTACTCGTTCAGGGTATCTCGGGCGAGGCAAACTCACTCGGCTACTTCGGCTTCTCGTACTACGCGCAGAACCAGGAGGCCCTGAAGCTGCTCGGTGTGGACGGCGGCGACGGGAAGTGCGTGAAGCCGTCCGAGAAGACGGTCAACGACGGTACATACCCGCTTAGCCGCCCGCTGTTCATCTACGTGAACGCGGACGATGCGAAGAAGCAGCCCGCGATGGAGGCGTTCGTGAACTTCTATCTCAGCGAGGAGTTCACGCCGGTAGTCGCCACCCCGGAGGTGGGTTACGTTGAACTCACCGACCAGCAGTACCAGGGCGTTCGACAGCGCTTCGAGAAGCGGACGAAGGGCACGGAGATCAAGAACGGCGAGTTCAACATCGAGGACTATGCGGGGAGCTAACGCGCCCCGAAAGTAGAACGCAGAATACGGGCAGAGTATAATTGCTCCGCCCGTTCTACTGCTTTTTGGTACGGTGAGAACAATGGCAATAGATACGAATATACGGGAGCATTACCCGCAGCGCGGCACGCTGGGACGGAATGCGGCCAGGGACCTTCGCGAACGCATAATTCACGGGGTACTGATCGCCGCGGCGGCCGTATCCATCCTCACCACGCTCGGCATACTCGTCTCACTCACCAGTGAGGCGGTCGCGTTTTTCCGGGATGTTTCTCCGGCGCAGTTTTTCGGGGATACCCGGTGGTCGCCAAGGGGATCGAACGGGCGCTTCGGAATCTGGCCGCTGATATCGGCGACCTTAGTCACCTCGTTCATCGCGCTGCTCATCGCGGTGCCGCTCGGTTTGCTCGCAGCCGTGTACCTGAGCGAGTTCGCCTCCCGTCGGGCCCGGGACATCATCAAGCCCGCTCTGGAGGTCCTTGCCGGGGTTCCAACGGTGGTATTCGGATTCTTTGCTCTGCTGTTCGTGACGCCGCTTATCCGCGACATCATTCCTGGGGTGAGCATTTTTAACGCTCTGAGCGCCGGCATTGTGATGGGCATCGCTATCCTACCCCTGGTGTCCTCGCTGAGTGAGGACGCGATGTCGTCCGTGCCGTTGGCACTCCGGGAGGGCGCGTACGGACTGGGCGCGACGCGGTTTGAAGTGGCGACCAGTGTCGTGTTCCCCGCCGCGCTCTCGGGCATCGTGGCATCTATTATCCTGGCACTGTCCCGAGCGATTGGTGAGACGATGATCGTGGCTCTCGCGGCGGGACAGTTGCCGAAGCTGACGGCAGACCCCAGGGAGCAGATGCAGACGATGACCTCGTACATCGTGCAGGTCAGTCAGGGCGAGGCCTCTGTCGGCTCGGTGCAGTATCAGACGATCTTTGCGGTCGGCACGACACTGTTTGTGCTCACCTTTATCATGAACCTGTTCAGTTTCTGGTTCGTTCGCCGGTTTCGAGAGGTATACGACTAATGACAAGCAGGGCAGACACCAGGGAATCCGCCGCGCTGTTCCGGCCGAATGTGCCGGTGCGCAAGCTCAAGGGGTATATCTTTACAGGACTCGGCATACTGAGCATCGCCATCGCGCTGGGGACCCTGCTCACGCTCCTCGTTGACGTTGCCCGGGACGGCCTGCCGTGGTTGAACTGGGACTTCCTCACCAGCTTCGACAGTCGGTTTGCGGAGCGAGCCGGGCTCAGGGCCGCACTGATGGGAACGCTCTGGATGATGGCGCTGACGATCCTGGTCGCCCTGCCGCTAGGCGTCTTGAGCGCGATTTACCTGGAAGAGTATGCCGGTGACAACTGGTTCACCCGGTTCATCCAGGTGAACATCTCGAACCTGGCAGGTGTGCCCTCCATCGTGTACGGCCTGTTGGGACTGCAGATATTCGTGCGGCTGTTTCAATTGAATCGCAGCATACTCGCCGGTGCTCTCACTATGGCGCTTCTGGTGCTGCCGATCATCATCGTCGCAGGACGTGAGTCCATCCGTGCCGTACCATCGAGTATGCGAGACGCCTCGTTCGCCTTGGGCGCCACGCGCAGCCAGACGGTGCGGCACCACGTCCTGCCTTATGCCTTCCCCGGCATACTCACCGGCAACATCCTGGCAGCATCGCGCGCCATCGGTGAGACGGCGCCGCTCCTCGTTATCGGCGCGCTCGCGTACGTCGCCACCACGCCCAGTGGCCCGCTCAGCCGCTTCACCGTACTGCCGATCCAGATCTTCAACTGGACCTCGAAGCCACAGAAGGACTTCCACGGATTGGCGGCGGCCGGTATACTCCTCCTCCTGGTGGTATTGCTCTCGATGAACTCGGTAGCGATCTATCTGCGCCAGCGGCTGCACAAAAGGTTTTAATTCTCGTTCCACACAGGGAAGAAGATTTGAGTTACATTCGAGTTAAACCGAGAGTGGAGCGACCAGACGCTCCGGACGAGCCAGACAGGGAGGGCAGATCAATGGCGCCGACGCGTGCTGGCGGGTCCATGTCCGACATACCGGGTCACGCCGATTCGGGCGCGGTGGCGATCCCCCGGCAGCCAGCGCAGGCGCTTGAGGCAGACCACGTGGTCGAGGTTCGAAACCTCAGCCTTTGGTACGGTGACTCTCAGGCGCTGACAAACGTCTCCATGGGCTTTCCCAGGAATAAGGTCACGGCGCTTATCGGCCCCTCAGGTTGTGGCAAGAGCACCCTGTTGCGCACCATCAATCGGATGAATGAGCTTATACCGGGGGTGCGCACCGAAGGCGAGGTCCGCCTCAACGACGTTGACGTCTACGGCAAGAACGTTGACGCAGTAGAGGTGCGCCGCCGAGTCGGTATGGTCTTCCAGAAGCCGAATCCCTTCCCGCGCTCCATTCGTGAGAACATTCTGTATGGCGCGAAGATAAATGGCTACCGTGGTGACTACGACGAGCTTGTCGAGCGTTCGCTCCGGCAGGCCGCCATCTGGGATGAGGTGAAGGCAAATCTGAAGAGGAGCGGACTCGCCTTGTCCGGCGGCCAGCAACAGCGCCTGTGCATCGCCCGCGCGATCGCCATCTCCCCGGAAGTGCTCCTGATGGATGAACCGGCATCCGCGCTCGATCCGATCTCAACGGTCAAGATCGAGGACCTGATGCGAGAACTGGTGGCGAACTACACGATCATCGTCGTTACCCATAACCTGCAACAGGCCGCGCGGGTCTCCGACTACACCGGGTTCATGCTCTCGGACGAACAGATTAAGGGTCAGTTGGTGGAATTTGGCGCCACCAACGACATCTTCACCGCGCCGAAGGACAAGCGCACGGAGGACTATATTACGGGCCGGTTTGGGTAGGGTTTGCCGCCGGTAACGACGCATAGGGAAAGGCTGAGAGTAATGCCAAGAGAAAGCTTCATGCGCGAGGTGCGCGAGTTGCAGGATGAGATGCTCGCCATGGGAAGCATGGCAGAGAAGGCGATCGCACGTGCTATTGAGGCGCTGACGACCCGCCACGTCATGACGGCCCGGCAGGTCATCGAGGACGACGACCTGCTCGATGAGAAGCGCACCGAGATCGAGCGACAGGCACTGCTGCTGATAGCCACTCAACAGCCCGTCGCGAGCGACCTGCGCACGATCGCGGCCGTGATGACCGTTGCAACAGAGTTGGAGCGCATAGGCGACTATGCGGAGGGTATCGCGAAGATCTGCATCAGCATCGCCGGAGAGCCAGCGCTTCCCCCGATCACGATCATCCCGCGGATGGCAGACCGCGCAAGCGACATGCTCGATCGGAGCCTGGACGCCTTCATCGGGCGCGACGTAGAGGCCGCGAAGCGCATCTGGAACGAGGATGATCAAATCGACGAATTGTACGACGAGGTGTATCACGAGCTGCTGGCGTTCATGATCGCGGACCCGACCACGATCAACCGCGCGACGCGCCTCTTGTGGGCCAGTCATAACCTTGAGCGGATCGCGGACCGGGTGACAAACATTTGTGAGAGCACGGTGTTCATGGTGCTTGGTCAGATCGACGAGATCAAGACACCCGAGTTGGCGCGCTAGGCCGCTTACCGTCCTTCGTGGAGATGAATCAGCCGGGCCGCCTCACTGGCTGTGGGGCTGTCCGGTGCTCCCTCGATTGCCAGCCGCCACTCCTGGAGCGCACCCTTCAGACCTTCCGGTCCGTTCGCTGCGAGGAGCTTCCCTCGGAGCAGCCGTCCTTCGGGCAGATCGGGCTGAAGCTGCAGCGCTCGACGGAGCGCCAGCCAGCTTGCCTCGATCTTTCCGGTTCGGTACAGGGCATCTGCCAGTGCCGCCCGGATGATGGCCGAGCGCGGGTAGGCCGCCACAAGCCGCTCGTGTGCCCGCAAGCCCTCCTCGGCATCGTTCTTCTGGATCTCCGCCGCCAGTGTGAGGAGGGAGGACGGATTTTCTGGGTGCTGCGCAAGCATTGTTTCGAACTCGGTCCTGGCGAGAGCAGCGCCTTCCGCCTTTGGTGGCGCGGCCATACCACTGCCGGCTGGACCAGTGTTAAGGGTACCACTGATGGTGCTGCTTCCTGTGTTACCCAGCTGTTCTACCGCTGCGGGGTACGACGGCTTCCCAGCGGCAGCGAAGCCTGCGAACGCGCCCATCAGAAGCAAGCTCAGCACAAGCGGCCGATACAGTGACGCGCTCACTTAGCGCACGGCCTTGATCGCGGCTCGCATCTCGTCTGCGTCCATCGTGCCGACCTTCACCTCGCGAACGATTCCCTGCGCGTCGATGTAGACGTTCGTCGGCAGGCTGTATACCTGATATGCCGTGCCTGTAGAACCGTTCTCGTCCACCGCGACGGGAAGACCGGGGTACGGATTCTCTCGCAGAAAGGTGCGTACCGTCTCCTCTGGCTCGCCGGTGTTCAAGACAAGTAGCCGTACTCCGCTAGCCTCCGCATCTCGTCTAGCCTCCGCGATCGCCGGCATCTCCTCGAGACACGGACCGCACCAAACCGCCCAGAAGCTCAACCAGACCGGCTGTCCCCGGAGATCGGCGAGACGAACCGATTCATTGTCAAGCGTCCGTACCTGAAACGCAGGCGCGGGCTGGTTGAGCAGATCCGGCGACGTATTCACCCCGCCATCGCGCTGGATGAGGAGCCATACCACGCCCAGCAGCATCGAGAGCGCGAGTATGCCGATCAGCGCCAGGCCGATACCGACGCCGATGACGAGTGGACGCTTCGAACTCGCAGCCTGCGCGGGCCCGGATCCCGGTTGTTCGTTGTCCGGCACTGAGATCATTGGTATCAAATCCCTCCTACCTCCATGGTAGCGGCTACAAGCCGGAATAGCTGTGCAGGCCGCCAAAGAACAGGTTGCCCAGATAGGTCAGAAGAGTGGAGCCAAAGCCGGCGATTAGCAGGAGCGCGCTCAGCAGACCTTGCCGTTCGCGCAGTGTCCTCGTGTGCAGGTACGCCCCATACAACAGCCATGTTGCTAGGGTGGCGCTCTGCTTCGGATCCCAGCTCCAGTACGAACCCCAGGCAACCCAGCTCCACCACGACCCCAGGAGGAGTACCGTCCCGAGCATGGGAAAGCCGAGCATGACGGCGCGATAGCCGATGTCGTCGAGTGCGCTCAGATTCGGTAGTCTGCGGCTCGTCTCCCCAGTACGCCGCCGGATGATGAGCTGCATGAGAAAGAGGCAGGCGGCCACGAACGCGACTCCGTTGGCGCCATACGCGACCACAGCGCAGCCAACGTGCAGCGCCAGGATAAGCCGGTTCTGCAAGGCGGGCACGGGTGGTGTGATCTCCGACGGGAGCGTTCCGGCGTACAGGAGCATCCCCAGCACCAGGGTAAGAACTGCTGGAAGCAGGGTGGTACTGGTGCGCCGGAGCAGCAGGTAGATCGCTAAGATGCCCCACGCAAACGCGATGGCGAACTCGTACTGATTGGCGTACGGCGGCCTGCCTGCCGCGAGTCCCCGCGCAGTGATGGATGCGGTCAGCGTGAGCAGTCCGAGCCAACCGAGCCCCGACGCCATCCCCATTGCACTCCAGCTTGGGGTGCGCAAGGTGCTCATTCGAGTGGTCTGTGACGAGGTACGCGCGAGTTCTCCGCCGACCAGCCCCGCCCAGGCGAGTAGTAGCCCCACGGCCAGGGCGGCACCTGCGGCGAAGTACCCATAAAGCGAGAGCAGTGCGAGTGTCTCGGAACTCATCTCACCCCTTTCGCGCCACCACGTAGTGACCGTTCGGCGTGCGCGTCGGGTCCGGGGCAATTGCGGTACGCACCGCGGCGATGACCCGCGCCGTTTCCTGCTCCCGACCCATCGGTCGGCCGATCAGCGGTCGAACGGTGATCTGGCTGCCGTCCATGACTGGGTAGATGACAATACGAGCAGATCGGTACGGGAAAGCGAAGACGTAGAGCGTTCCGGCGAGTGTAAGGACCGCCCCGCCCCAAACCCATCCAACTGCCGGGTTCCTGGTTACGTGCAGGCCACTGTACTGCCTCGGACCCTCGTAGAGGAAGGTAAGTCCCGCCGCGCTAACAGGCTGGCCGAATGGCGCATCCATCTCGGCGAGTGGCACGCGTGGCTCACTTCCCGCACGGTAAACCCGCACGCGAACCATACCGGCTGGCACCGCTCGGTCTGGCCCGTCCGTCCTCGGCGCGAGCACCTCAAGCTCGTACCCGCCAGCCCGTGCCCTGCCGGTGGGCCGGTTCTCGGGATCGTGGTAAAGGAGCGGGATGCCCCCCACCAACAGTGTCTGCCCTTCGGCACCAGCAACGCGCATGCCGGCGGCGGGGCCGAAGAATGCTTGATGGATACGCACCCCTTCGTACGCGAGCGGGGAATTGACGCGAAGCTCGAATCGCTCACGTACCGGCCGTCCATCCTCGAGAAGGGTGATCTCCGTCAGATAATCCTTGGGAACCTTGCCGCCCGGATAGCGAGTGTGCGTGAAGTCGTCGTTGCGAATCGCGAGGCCCGTGCCATGGCCGACCCCGACGGTAGAGCCCTCCGAAACCACCAGGGTTGGCTCCTGCCAGCCGATCAGGTGGCCGACCACCGCAGCGGCGAGCAGGACAACGAAGCCGAGGTGGGCTGCCGCGCTCGCGAGACGCTGACGCCGATTCCGCTCCGCTCGAATATGCACAGCCTCCACCGTCTCGGTGACGCGCGTGGTGTAGCCTACCGCGCGAAACCCGTCGGCGATCCGGCTCGAAACGTCCGCTTGGCGCAGTGGGGATGCAAGCCGCGCGATGGCGCGCAAGGTCGAGTCGTGCCCACTTGGTGACGCTGAGTGCGGGCGCCTGATGCGTGACTCCAAGCGACTGGCGACATACACGCCGCAGCACAGTGCGAGCGTGCAGAGCAGAAGGCGGAACCACCAGGCGCTGTAAATCGCGAACAACGAGAGCGCGTCGAGCACGCCGACCGCCTGCCCGAGGGCGCTGCGGCGCTCCTCTATCCAGGTCGCATAGGCGACCCGATCTGCGCGAACCGACTGAGGCGCCTGCGGTAGCACCGCGCCAGCGAGGACTGCCAATGCGGTCAGGGTCAGCAGGAGGGCCGCGGTGCGTGAGGAAGCGAGCAGCCGCCACGCCACGCCGAGCGGATCGATCGTGCGTACCCTGGGAGCGATTCGTCGCGCCGTCCGCTTCATCGGTCCATCCTCGTGGTGCATGCCGTATGTAGGTGGTGGGACGATGTTCTGCCGTGCGGGAGAGCCAGCGATGTGTCAGGACTGTCGGGGTATCGGAGCTTCAGACCCGACCGTAGCGATTCACGATGGGCAAACGTCGATCGCGGCCGAACGCACGTGGCGTGATCTTCGGCCCGGGTGGGGACTGTCTCCGCTTGTATTCCGCTGCGTCCACGAGCTTGAGCACGCGCGCGACGGTCTCCCGTTCGTAGCCCATG
>JADDPA010000183.1 GCA_016782125.1 Thermobaculum sp. | reverse complement strand
CCTTCGTCGGGGCGCCGCACCGCACCACCCACTGACGGGTCCTGGGCGAGCAGGTCGCCCGAATAGATGCTCGGTCTGGCTCAAACGACACAGTCGTGTGATTATGTGGCACACTGAGTGCGGATACGGCGCTTGGTGTTCGTGTCCGGCGCCCTTCACGGGTAGTGATCGGGTTAAGCCACGTTGTCAAGATCGCGCACCGCGCGCCGCTGGATCGTAGCAGATACTCAAATGTGAGAGGGAGAGCCGATTGGACTGGTTGTTCAACCCTGAAATCTGGATTGCACTTGTGACCCTGACGGCGCTCGAGATAGTTCTGGGCATCGACAATGTTGTCTTCATCTCGATCCTTTCGGGGAAGCTACCAGAACACCAGCGTGACAAAGCCCGCCGAATTGGTCTTGCACTGGCGATGATCACGCGCGTACTGTTGCTCTTCTCTCTCTCACTCATCGTGCAACTCACGGCACCGCTATTCGAGATCCTGGGGCAGGAGATCTCCGGCCGGGACCTGGTACTTATTTTGGGTGGTTTCTTCCTGATAGCCAAGAGCACCCATGAGATCCATGGCAGCTTGGAGGGTGGGGGAGAGCACGGCGTGACGCGTGCAGTCACCTCCTTCGCGTCAGTGATCGTCCAAATCTTGATCCTGGACATCGTGTTCTCGCTCGACTCGGTCATCACGGCGGTTGGGATGGTTGATGAGCTAGGCGTGATGATCGCCGCGGTCATCATCGCGGTGCTGGTCATGCTCGTGGCCTCCGGTGCAATCAGCGCCTTCGTCAACCGTCACCCGACGGTTAAGATGTTGGCACTTAGTTTCTTGCTGCTTATCGGCCTGACGCTGGTTGCCGATGGCTTGGGCACCCATATCCCGAAGGGCTACATTTATGGCGCAATGGCCTTCTCCGTGTTTGTTGAGCTGCTCAATCTACGGGCGACTCGCGGACGCAGGCGGAGCCAGCCCGCACACATGCACTTGCAGTACTCGGGCCGCAACGACGATGGCACGCCCGCGGCCGTAGATGCGCCGACCACTACGGCGGGGATGAGCGACCGCACGATCGGCTAAGGCGTAGTCTGCCCTAGCCCCTCGCTGAACGGGCGCGACGCTCGACCCCTGAACGCGGAACGGGAGCTTGCCGCTTTGGTCAGGCTCCCGTTTCTTCGTAACGGTTATCGCCAGTCGAACACCACACCAAGGTACTCCGCCTTGTTGTCCACGATGCCCGCAAACGCCTGCTGTGCATCGTCCGGCGAGAGGGTGTGGGTGAGGAGCGGCCGGACTCGGAGACGGCGCTGCGCGATGAGTTGCAGGGCGCGGCGCGAGTTTCGTTCGTGCGAACCTGGCGTGTGCGGGGTGTTCAACGTAGGAAGTTGCCATTCCCAGCCGCTGCGCAGGTGGAGATATCCCGCGAAGACCCGCTCCAGCATCGGGTGAGCGGCGACGTCCGTGCTGCCCCGGCCCCACGGCGCACCCACGAGCGAAACCTCGCCTCCGTCCGCGGCCAGTCGCAGCGCCGCGAGAGCCCCGTGTGTCGTGCCCGTACATTCCAGCACGAGCGCGTGCTCGGGGTTCAGATCGTCTAATGCTGGCGCTTCCAGCACGATCCCGACGCCGCATGCGCTGGCAAGCTCGCAGCGCCCCGCGAGGAGGTCCAGGCCCGTGGCGGGCATACCGGCGATCTCGCAGAGTTGGGCCGCGAGGTTGCCGACGAGCCCCAACCCGACGACGGCCGCAAGGTCCCCCGCGTGCGCGTTCGTGGTCGAGAGGCTCGCCATCGACACGGTCGCCATGCGCGCGAACACCGCATCTTCCGGCGCAAGGCCGTCGGGCAGCGGGACGCAGAGCTGCCTCCGGGTATCGAGGCGTGTAGCGGAGGCGTGCGACGACATCGTGTACACGACCTCACCGCTGGCGACATTGGCCTCCGCCCCCGCAGCGATCACCTCGCCGACGGACGCGTAGCCCGGTCGTGCCGGGTACGAAGGATCCTCCACGCGCCCCGGCGCTTTGAGGCCGAGGAAGCTGGCACCCTCCGTACCGGGACTGATGAGCGTCACGAGCGTGCGGATCACAGCCTCGCTCGGCTGGAGATCCTCTGTGTCCAGCTCGAATGGCTCGAAGCGTGCTTCCCGCAGGTTCGTGATGACGATTCGACGGGCTTGCATCCTTTTCCCTCCCAAGGTGTAACGGTAACTGGGGTGCAATGGACTACGCGCAACCCGCGGGCCGCATGCACCTTGCGGGCTGGCGGAGTGCGCTGGTCGCAATCCGTGGGATAATACCCGATATGTATCGAGGTGGGAGGGAACAATATGCAAAGAGTGGCATTCATAATCAACCTGAAGCCGGGCAACGAGGAGGAGTACAATCGGCGGCACGACCAGATCTGGCCGGAGATGAGCGCGGCGCTGCGCAACGCGGGGATGCACAATTACAGCATCTTCCTCGCGGGCACGCAACTGTTCGCGTACCTGGAGACGGAGGATTTCGAGCGTATGGCGCGTACCATCGCCGCCGACCCGGTGAACGCGCGTTGGCAGGAGTACATGCAGGACATCATCAGCGTCGACGTGGATCCCGCAACCGGCTTCGCCCGGACGCTGCCCGAGATGTTCCACGTCGATTAGTGCTGAGTCCGTGGTGGATGGCAGAAGCCGCAAACCCCGGCGACGCCGGCTCGTTAGAGGCTGTAGGACTGGTCGCTCCGCTTGCGTGCCGCGACCGCACGAATTGCGACCAGACGATACGTCCGCCTAATCGACCACAGCCGCCGTTGGCATTGCTGCGCCAGGGAGGCGATGGACCCCCGGCCCGCTCTTCGCGATCTCCGCACGCAAACCAGCCAGGGACAACTCGCCGACATATGCGTTATCGAAGATCAGGGCTTCCCCACTCCGCCTCACGTTGTATGCGGTGCTCGGCCCCATGAGCAGGTTGTATGCGGGAGGACCGCTCCGATGCAGGGGACGGAAGCCACGTCCGAGGAAGAGCAGCACCCGGTCTCCCTGGCTGAGAGCATCGACCTCGTTGGTTCCCAGGGAATCGTTGCCGACCTGCCCACCGAGCAGTCGCACCCGCACCGTTGCGCTGGACGGCGTCGGCGCGCCCTTCAGCGTCTGCTCCACCGTGACTGGATAGTCGGTTTGGATGTACAGGTCATCATTGGCAACGGTAAACCTGGTGGCACCCTAGGGCAGATGTCCGTTTGGAGTCGTCCAGCGCGAGCCGTAGGACTCGCCGACAACGCCGACGATGATGAGTTCCGAGGACTCGATCGTCTCCAGTAAGTTGAGCCGCGGATACGACGCATGCAGCTCTGTTGCTATGATTTCGTCGGAGCCACTCGACGCAGGAGCATCAGCGTTTGATGACTGTTGAAGCACGATGGCAGCGTAGGAGAGCACTCCCAGGACGAGTACGAATGCCGCGACGGTGTAGCGCCGAGAACGGTCGCCCAACCTCCAAACAGTCATAGTCTCTCCCCGGCTCCGCCCTCTGCGAGCCCTGCCAGGTAGCGCCATCGATGTCTTGCGCGATCCGTCTTGTCGCTGTTGCCCATAGAGCTTCATGTCGCTTTCGAGCACTCGTCCGGCTTCGCGACGAGAGTGGCGGCATCTAAGCAAACATGAGCCGATATGTCAAATTGCTTGACGCGCCCCACGCGCCTTGCTATACTCGGCGCAAAGCTCAATAGTAGTAGACGTTGAGCGGGACTAGTACGTATCCTGGCGAGGCACAGAGAGCCGGAGATGGTGTGAACCGGCGTCGGCGCGGATACCGAATGGCCCCGTGAGTCGCGGACAGAAAGCCCTTGAGGTGAGTAGGCTCCGCCGGTGTTCTCCATCGTTATCAGGAGAGGGGCATCGGAGGCCTGAAGGCGCTCCCGTGCTCCAGAAAGTGAGGCCGTTCGCGGCCTAAGCGGGGTGGCACCGCGGAGAGACCCTTCGTCCCCACAGACTCAGTTTGTGGACGAAGGGATTTTGCTTTCATGGCCACGTACGCACCCGACATCGAGACATTCCGCCGAATAGCCCAGCCCGGCTCCGTTGTGCCCGTATATCGGGAGATCCTCGCCGACCTGGAAACGCCCGTCTCCGCGTACATGAAGATCGCAGGCGACAGCCCATACGCCTTTCTGCTGGAGAGCGTCGAGGGTGGAGAGCGGCTTGCGCGCTACAGCTTCATTGGTGCGGACCCGCATGCCGTCGCAACCTTTGGTCGTGACGGTGCCACCATGGTTCATGCCAGTAGCGTGACGGAAGAGTTGCTCTCCGCGGACCCGCTCGACCTCCTGACGCGGGAGTTTGATCGCCCCGTGCTGGGCAAGCCCGAGGAACTTCCGCGCTTCCTTGGAGGGGCTGTTGGCTACCTCGGCTACGAGTGCGCTCGGCTTTGGGAGCGGCTTCCCGAGTCACCAAATGACGCGCTCGGCGTTCCAGACGCCGTGCTGATGTTCACCGATACCCTGCTCGTGTTCGAT
The DNA here is from genome assembly GCA_016782125.1 of Thermobaculum sp. GTDB lineage: Bacteria > Chloroflexota > Chloroflexia > Thermobaculales > Thermobaculaceae > JACDAU01. Next base: position 12,387 of record JADDPA010000183.1, on the reverse strand, counting down.
CACCTGCGTCACCGCGCACTGGCCCTCTCTCACGCCCGAGTAGACGACGACCCAGATGCGGCGTATGCCCAGGCGGTGATCTGCATCGACGGGTTGATCGAGCGGCTTGCTCGCCCGTTGCCCGATCCTCCCGCTGATCTCGCACCTGCCATCCCGGTACGCGAGGCTGAGAGCAATGTGGGCCGCGCGCGCTACTGCGCGGCGGTGGAGCGCGCGAAGGAGCACATCACTTCGGGGGACGTCATCCAGGCGGTGGTATCGCAGCGACTCTCCCGCCCCACCTCTGCGGCACCGCTCGACCTCTACCGCGCGTTGCGCACCGTGAATCCCTCGCCGTACATGTACTTCTTACAGCTCGGGGAGATCGCGATCGTCGGCGCGAGCCCGGAGCTGCTGGTGCAGGTGCAGGACCGCTCCATCGATTACCATCCGATAGCGGGTACGCGTCGGCGCGGCAGCACAGAGGCAGAGGACCAGGCGATGGAGGCGGAGCTGCGCGATGACCCGAAGGAGCGCGCGGAGCACGTGATGCTCGTGGACCTCGGGCGCAACGATGTGGGGCGCGTCGCACAGGCCGGTTCGGTGAAGGTCACGCAGCTGCTGGATGTGGAGCGCTATTCCCATGTGATGCATCTCGTCTCGCACGTGACGGGCCAGCTTCGCGACGATCTCCGACCGGTTGATGCTCTGCGCGCCTGCTTCCCGGCGGGAACCGTGACGGGCGCGCCGAAGATCCGGGCGATGCAGATCCTCGCGGAGCTGGAGCCGGATAGGCGTGGGCCATACGCGGGTGCGGTTGGCTACTTCAGCCACGACGGCAACCTCGACACCTGCATCACGATCCGTACGATCCTGCTCAAGGACGGCACGGCACACGTACAGGCAGGCGCGGGGATCGTCGCCGATAGCGAGCCGGAGGCGGAATACGAGGAGACCCTGAACAAGGCGAGGGCGCTCTTGCGGGCGCTTGATGTGGCGGAGCGTTTCTCGGAGGAAGGGAGGCAACATGCTGCTGCTAATCGATAACTACGACAGTTTCACGTACAACCTTTACCAGCTTCTCTCGGAGTTGGGCGAAGAGGTGGAAGTGGTGCGCAACGACGCGATTACCATCGCAGAGGTCGACGCCCTCTGCCCGGAACGCATCGTGATCTCACCCGGTCCCGGCTCGCCGGATGATGCCGGGGTCTCGCGCGACGTAATCCGAGAGCTTGGGCCGCGCGTCCCCATCCTTGGTGTCTGTCTTGGCCTGCAATGTATCGGGGAGGTTTACGGCGGCACCGTGGGGCGGGCCGGCGAGCTGCTCCACGGCAAGTCAAGCATGGTGTACCACGCGGACAAAGGGGTCTTCCATGGGCTGCCATCCCCGTTCGAGGCCGTGCGCTACCACTCGCTTGTTGTCGAGCGCGATACGGTGCCCGATACGTTGGACATAACAGCGCAGACATCCTCGGGCTTGGTGATGGGGCTCAGGCACCGGGAGCATCCGGTGGAGGGCGTGCAGTTCCATCCCGAGAGCATACTCACGGAGCATGGCGCACCGCTGCTGGCAAACTTCCTGGCCAGCAGCGCGCCGGTAGAAGCGGGGGTAGCATAGGATGGCGACGATGCACACGACAGAGGTCACGACGATTGTCGGAGCCCTCGCCACGGTAGCCGCCGGGCGTGACCTTACGCGAGGCGAAGCCGAGGAGACGATGCAGCTCATCATGTCCGGTGAGGTCACGGGCGCGCAGTTCGGCGCGTTGATGATGGGCCTGCACCTCAAGGGCGAGACGATCGATGAGATGGCCGGATTCGCCTCCGTTATGCGCACCCGCGCGCTCCGTGTCCACGCAGGCGATTCCCTGCTCGACACTTGCGGCACGGGCGGCGATGGCGCGGAGACGTTCAACATCAGTACGACCGCCGCCTTCGTGGTCGCCGCAGCGGGAGCCAGTGTCGCGAAGCATGGCAACCGTGCGATGAGCAGCCGCTGCGGTTCCGCGGACGTGCTCGAGGAGCTGGGCGTTGTGGTCGGGCTCGGGCCGGACGGCGTGGAGCGGACGATCCGGGAGACGGGCATGGGCTTCATGTTCGCCCCGGCATTCCACCCCGCGATGAAGCACGCCGCCGGGCCGCGACGAGAACTGCGCGTCCGCACCGTGTTCAACATCCTCGGCCCGCTGACCAACCCCGCACATGCCCGGTATCAGGTGCTCGGTGTCGCGGACGGCCGAGTGGCGGAGAAGATGGCAGAGGTACTGCGGGAGCTGGGCAGCAGGCACGCGCTCGTCGTCCATGGCGAGGACGGCCTCGACGAGATCACACTCAATGGCCCGTCGCAGGTGTATGAACTGAAAGACGGCACGGTCCGATGCTTCGAGATCACCCCGGAGGAGTTCGGCCTGGTGCGCGCGCCGCTGGAGGCGATCCGTGGCGGTGACCGTCGGACGAACGCAGATATCACCCGTGCCGTGCTTGCGGGCGAGCAAGGGCCGCCGCGCGATGTCGTGCTCCTCAATGCCGCTGCTGCGCTCGTCGCCGCGGACCTCGCCGAGAATATGCGGGAGGGCGTCGAGGTGGCACGTCGGGCACTGGACGACGGCGACGCGGCGGCGAAGCTGGAGGCGTTCGTGGGCAGTAGCCAGGAGGCGCAGCAATGACGAACACAGCACTACAGGAACGGCCTGTCCAGATCGGAGACCCGGGCGTGGGTTCGCGGGTGCTTTCGGGCATCATGCCCACGGGCGACCTGCACATCGGGAACTACCTTGGCGCCATCCTCAACTGGACGCGGATGCAGCACGAGCACGAGTCGTACTTCTGCATCGTGAACCTGCATGCCATCACCACCCCGCAGGACCCCGCGGAGCTGCGTGAGAAGACGCGGGAAGTGGCTGCGCTGTACATCGCCGCCGGTATCGACCCGAAAGTCTCGCGCATCTTCGTGCAGTCGCATGTGCACAACCACGCGGAGCTCGCGTGGATCTTGAACTGTCTCACCCCGCTCGGCTGGCTGGAACGGATGACGCAGTTCAAGGAGAAGGCACGGGGTGAGCGAGAGCGCGCGAGTGCGGGCCTCTTCACGTACCCAGTGCTCCAGGCCTCGGACATCCTGCTCTACGGTGGCACCCCTCCGCGACCACTCTACGTGCCCGTCGGCGACGACCAGAAGCAGCACGTCGAGCTCACCCGTGATGCTGCCGAGCGCTTCAACCGGCTCTACGGCGAGGTGCTCTCCCCGCCGGAACCGCTCATCCCGAAGCGCGGCGCCCGTATCATGGGGCTGGACGCGCCGGACCGGAAGATGAGCAAGAGCGAGAAGGGGCAGTACCACGGCATCCGGCTCCTGGACACGCCGGAGGTGATTCGCAAGAAGATCTCGCGCGCCGTGACGGACCCCGGACAGGAGATACGATTCGACCTCGCGCGCCCTGGACTGTATAACCTCCTGACGATCTACGAGCTTTTCTCAGGGCAGGACCACGAGCAGATCGAGCGCAACTTCACGGGTCAGGGCTATGCCGCCCTCAAGAAGGAGCTTACTGAGGTGGTAAGCGAGGGACTACGACCGCTACAGGAGCGGTACAAGGCGGTACGCGACGAGCCTGGGTACCTGGAGTCGGTGCTTGCCGAGGGCGCAGAGCGTGCGCATGAGGAAAGCGCCCGGGTGCTGGGCGAGGTTAAGAGGGCCATGGGGCTAGGATAAAGGATAGATACCGCGTGATACTCGACGAGATACTGGAACACAAGCGCGAGGAGTTGCGGCAGCGCCAGCAGGACACGCCGCTCGGCGTGCTCCAGGACCTGGCTGCTGGCCAGGCACCGGCGCGCTCGCTGCGCACAGCGCTGATGGGCGGCAGCGTTCGCGTTATCGCCGAGGTGAAGCGGCGCTCTCCCTCAAAGGGGTTGCTCGCCGCGGAACTCGACCCCGCGCGCGCCGCTGCCACCTATGCGAGCAGCGGCGCGGCGGCGATTAGCGTGCTCACCGACGAGAAGTTCTTCGGTGGTTCGCTGGAGGACCTCCGGGCCGTGCGGCGCGAGGTTGATCTGCCGATCCTGCGCAAGGACTTTGTGCTGAACGGTTACCAGGTCGTCGAGGCACGCGCCCACGGCGCGGACGCCGTGCTCCTCATTGCGGCCGCACTTGATGCCGACGACTTGGGCGACCTGTTGGAGGAGACGCGGGTGCACGGGATGGGGGCGCTCGTCGAGGTGCATACCGAGGACGAGCTGGAGCTTGCTCTCGGGTGCGGTGCGCCCCTTATCGGGATCAACAATCGTGATCTCCAGACGTTCACGACGGACCTCGATACCACCCGGAGGCTTGCCCCGCTGGTTCCGGACGGCCACGTAATCGTGAGCGAGAGCGGCATCAATAGCCGCGAGCAGGTGCAGGAGCTGGCCAACCTCGGTGTCCACGCCGTACTCGTCGGTGAGGCACTGGTCACGGCCCCAAGTGCGGCGGCGAAGCTGCAGGAGTTGGTGACGGCGTGATGGCGGTGAAGTTGTGTGGCATGCGCACACTCGATCATGCTCGCGCCGCCGTGGACGCCAGGGCGGAGTACGTCGGCTTTTTGCTCGCGCCCGGATATCGGCGGACGGTGGCGCCTGAGACGGTGCGAGAGATCATAACCACGCTCGGGCCGAGTGGCACGCGCTATGTTGGCGTGTTCGTCGATCCTGATCCGGTGGAGGCACGGGGCATCGCTCGCTACGTGGGACTGCACGTCGTGCAGCTCTCGGGCCGGGAGTCTCCACAGGTGGCACGCGCCGTTGGCCTTCCGGTGATCAAGGTCGTGCACATTGATGGCGCGGACCCCCTGGCCGAGGTGGAGCGCTACGCAGAGACCGGCGCCATGGTGGCGCTCGATTCTGGCCGCACAGGGGCACCGGGCGGCACGGGCGAGGTGTTTGATTGGTCGCTCGCCGTTGAGGCCGCCCGACGATACCCCGTGATGCTCGCGGGCGGTCTAAACCCCACGAACGTGGCGGCGGCGATCCGCGAGGTCGCGCCCGAGGCGGTGGATGTAAGCAGTGGCATAGAGTCAGATGGGGCCAAGGATCCGGAGAAGATCAGGGCGTTCGTGGCGGCGGCAAGGGAGGCAGGCACGTGATACAGGACAGAAAGTACAAGGACGCCCAGTGGCAGGCGGATGAGCACGGCAAGTGGGGTCGTTTCGGTGGCCGCTACGTTCCCGAGACGCTCATCCCCGCACTCGATGAGCTCGCAGACGCGTATGCACAGCTTGGCGATGACCCAGACTTTGCCGCCGAATTCGCGCGCCTCTGCGCCGAGTATGTCGGACGGCCCACGCCGCTTTACCACGCGCGACGGCTGTCGGAACACGCTGGCGGCGCGCAGATCTACCTCAAGCGCGAGGATCTGGCACACACCGGTGCCCACAAGATCAACAATGCGCTCGGCCAGGGGCTGCTCGCCAAGCGGATGGGCAAGACGCGCATCATCGCCGAGACCGGCGCGGGGCAGCACGGCGTCGCGTCGGCGACCGTCTGCGCCATGCTCGGCTTGCCGTGCATCGTGTACATGGGTGAAGAGGATATCGAGCGCCAGAAGCTGAACGTGTACCGGATGAAGCTCCTTGGCGCGGAGGTGCGTCCGGTGGCGAGTGGCACCCGCACGCTCAAGGACGCGATCAACGAGGCAATCCGCGACTGGGTGACAAACGTCGCGGACACCTTTTATCTCATCGGCTCCGTCGTTGGCCCGCACCCATACCCAACGATGGTGCGCGACTTCCAGAGCGTGATCGGAACCGAGGCGCGAGCACAGGCGCTGGAGCATACAGGCGTGCTTCCGGACATGATCGTCGCGTGCGTCGGTGGTGGAAGCAACGCGATGGGCATCTTTTATCCGTTCGTGCGCGACTATGACGTGCGACTCGTCGGCGTCGAGGCCGGGGGCGAGGGCGTCGACTCCAGTCGGCACGCCGCGACGCTCGTGGCGGGGTCGTTCGGGGTGCTCCACGGCGCCTCGATGTACCTCCTGCAGGACGCCGACGGCCAGGTAATGGGCACACACAGCGTGAGCGCCGGGCTCGACTACCCCGGCGTCGGGCCGGAGCACTCATACCTCAAGGAGACCGGGCGCGCGGAGTACACCTCCGTTACCGACACCGAGGCGCTGGAAGCGTTCGAGTTGCTCTGTCGCCTGGAAGGGATAATCCCCGCGCTGGAGACCGCCCACGCGGTTGCGGAGGCGGTCAAGCGCGCACGGGAGATGACGCACGATCAGGTTATTATCGTGAACCATTCCGGCCGGGGAGATAAGGACCTTGGCACGATTGTGGGGCGCGAGGATGCAGAGGCCACGCTTTGAGCGGGATAGCCCGAGCATTTGCCCGAGCGCGCTCGGAAGGTCGGGCTGCACTGCTCCCGTACCTCATGACTGGCTACCCGGACGCGGACGCCGCACCGGAGATCGCGCTTGCGCTCGAGCGCGGTGGGGCGGATATCCTGGAGATTGGGATGCCGTTCTCTGATCCGCTCGCGGACGGGCCGACGGTCCAGCGCGCAGCGACGGCTTCGCTCGCGGGAGGTACCACCATCGCCGTGTGCATCGAGACCGCGTCGCGGATACGGCAGCAGAGCGCAATTCCTATTGTCTTGATGGGCTACTTCAACCCCATCCATCGCTACGGCTTAGAGCGCTTCTTCTCTCACGCCGCTCGCGCCGGGGTCGAGGGCTTGATCGTGCCGGACTTGCCACCCGAGGAAGCCGGCGAGGTGCGCACCATCGCGCGGCATAACGGCGTCGACCTGATCTTCCTGCTCGCGCCCACGAGCACGGATGCCCGCATTCGCGGTGCGGCCGAAGTCGCCGGTGGCTTTGTGTACTGCGTCTCGCTCACGGGCGTGACCGGCGCGCGTGCCTCGGTCGCGGAGGGGTTGGAGGGATTCCTTGGCCGGGTACGCAGGCACACGTCCCTGCCGCTTGCTGTCGGTTTCGGCATCTCACGTCCCGAGCACGCGCGCCAGGTCGCACAGGTAGCGGACGGCGTCGTTGTGGCGAGTGCCCTGATCGACCTGATCGACCAGACCCCACCACATGCACGGCTCGACGCGCTGGAGGAGTACACGCGCTCGCTGCACGATGGCGCGCGCAAGGACACACCCGTCCCCGCCGGCAGGATCGGCGGCGAGCGGTCGGATGACCGGCTGGGATAGGGGGCACGGTTGGTAATCGTGATGCGTAACGGCGCGACGCAGGAGGAGATCGACTCCGTCGTGGACCGCATACAGGGCGTGGGCCTCACTGCGCACCTCTCCCAAGGGGTGGAGCGGGCGATCATCGGTGTGATCGGCCACGGGGGCGACGTGCGGATGGTCGTCGATGCGGTGGAGGCGATGCCGGGAGTGGAGAACCTGGTACCCGTCACCAAGCCGTTCAAGCTTTCCAGTCGCGAGTTCCATGAACAGAACTCCGTCGTCATCGTGAATGGTGTGGAGATCGGCGGTGACGAGGTGGTGGTGATCGGCGGGCCGTGCTCCGTCGAGAGCCGGGAGCAGACGCTCGAGACGGCGCACGCCGTCCGTGCAGCGGGCGGGAAGCTGCTGCGCGGCGGCGCATATAAGCCCCGCACCTCCCCGTATAGCTTCCGTGGTATGGGCGTGCGCGGGCTGGAGATCCTGGCCGAGGCGCGTGAAGCGACCGGGCTGGGCATCGTCACGGAGGTGATGAGTGTCGCGGAGCTGCCGGCGGTCGTAGAGTACGCGGACATGCTTCAGATCGGCACGCGCAACATGCAGAACTACAACCTGCTTGAGGCCGTGGGCAAGTGTCCCCTGCCGGTGTTGCTCAAGCGCGGCATGTCCTCCACCGTCGAAGAGTGGCTGCTCAGCGCGGAGTACGTGATGGCGCAGGGCAATAAGAAGGTGGTGCTGTGCGAGCGCGGCATTCGCACGTTCGACACGTCGGCGCGCAACACCTTCGACATCGTCGCCATCCCGCTTGCCAAGCGGCTCTCGCACTTGCCCGTCATCGGCGACCCGAGCCAGGCGACGGGCAACGCCAGCCTCGTACATGCCGCTGGCCTGGGCGCGGTCGGCGCGGGAGCGGACGGGCTGATCGTGGAAGTCCACCCAGACCCTGCCCGTGCCCTGAGCGACGCCGCGCAGCAACTCACGTTTGCGCAGTTCGAGCAGCTCATGACGACCGTCCGGGCGGTGGCAGCCGCAGTCGGTAGGGGCGCGTAGCCGTCCGTTTCGTGCTTACTCGTGGTCGATGGGATAACGTTTTGTACTGGAGGAGAAGCTGCGCGCTGAAGGGGCTTTGGTGCGCTGTCGCACGTCGTGCCGTGTACGGGCGAAGGGTGAGATGGTAACACACGGCACTATCCCACATGGATCGTCTCCGCTACGCATGTTATCGGCGCACCACGAGCCGCACACCGAAGAAGTCCCACAGCACCCGCAGTACCGCGAGCGCTGGGACGGCGAAGATGGCGCCTGCAAGACCCGCGACCTCGGCCGCGCCGATCACCGCGAGCAGCACCACAACCGGGTGGACGCGCACGGCCTGCGCCTGGATGCGCGGCGTCAGCAGGTTGCTCTCCATCTGCTGGATCCCAACGTACAGCAGCACGGTGAGAAGCGCGGTCGTTGGTGACTCGAAGAGGGCGAGCACCACGGCCGGGATCGCCCCCAGGAAGGAGCCCAGGTTCGGGATGATGGCGGTCAGCGACACCCATGCGCCGAGCAGGAGGGCGTACGGCACGCCGAGTGCCCAAAGCGCGAGGGCGGACAGCGCGCCCTGGATCGCGAGCGAGAGCGCAAGCCCGCTCAGGTACCGCGAGAGCGATTGGTCCAGCGCCTCCCAGAGCACCTCGGCGTCCCGCTCGTAGCGCGCGGGAGCGAGCCGTATGAGGGATTGTCTCACCTTTGCGGCGTCGAGCAGCAGGTAAACCGCGACGAATATCATGCCGAAGAGGCGCACCCCGAGGCCAAGGACTCCGGAGACCGCGCCCAGTGCGCCGGAGAGTACGCTTTCCGCGAGACCCTCAATACGCGGGAGCAGTTGTCGAGTGATGTTCCCCAGCAGTTCGTCGGGGTCAGCGGGCAGCTGGCCGCGCTCGTCGAGCTCACGAAGCACGCCACGGGCGGAACGCTCCGCCTCCGTCGCAAGACGGGGGAGTTCATTGATCAGGTCGGCTATCTGCGCGATGAGCGCGGGCACGAGTAACCCGAGCGCAAGGAGGGCGACGCCAACCAGTCCCGCGAGCGTGAGCAGGACGGCGCGCCCTCGGCGCATCCAACGCGAGAGGAACCCGACGGGAAAGGAAAGCGCGATGGCGAGGGCTGCGCCTCCGAGCACGATGATGGGAACGCTGGGGGTGAGGGAGAGCAACAGCGCGAGGATGACAACCCCAGCAACAACGAGGATAATTCGCGCGTTTTGAGAGATCGGGATGGGTGTGGGGCTATTCGGGGGATTCGGCGGCGTCTGGCCCACGTTCCGATCAGTTCGCATGGACGACACGCCCGATCCCTATACTTCCGGCGAGTCGGCCGCGTACATGGGCCCGGCCAGCACCGAGCTCAGGGCGCGCTCGAGGGCAGAGAAAGCGGTGCTACCGACGAACGCGGCCAAGTCCAACCTGCCTACGACCAGTCCGCCGGCATGCAGCCACCGCGTCATCCAGTACCCTCTTGTTGAATGTGTCGCTACCGTCATCCGGGGGACCGGCGCAGTGCATCAAGCCGCTCCTTCGTCTCGGCTAGATGGCCGCAAGCGGCACGCCAGCCCTGCCCTACCCCGTCGACCTTATGAGGCTGCCTCATCCGGACCGGCGGTGCGTTCGGTGAGCATGCTATTCAGTTGATCGAACGTGAGGCCGTGTTGTCGGGCGATCTCGTGCGCGTAGGAGCGGCCCATGGACTTTCCGGGCACGATCCGGAACGTTCCGCGCACCGTGTCCCCTTCCTCAACGGCCTCCGCAACCAGGCCACGCACCTTCCCATCTGCCGATGCGCCTGCATTCAGGTCCGGGATTGCCTGTGCCAGGTCGTGAAGGTGTGTGACGAACAGCACCCGCGCACCCAGTACTTGCAACGCCCGCACGATGTCCGTCGCGATGTGGAGGGCACCCCGCTCTGCGGTGCTCGTGAGTGGCTCATTCAGAAGGATCAGCGAGTGTGCGGTCGCGTTGTCGAAGATCTTCCGCAGCCGCTGGACCTCCTCATCAAGCCTGCCCGCGCCGGGTTTGTCCGTCTCCGGTAAGGGGAAGTGGGTCCAGATGCCGTCGCAAGGGCTGATGCGCGCTCGGGCACCCGGAACAAATAGCCCCCCTTGGAAGAGCACCTGTGCCTGGCCGATGGCGCGGCAGTACGTCGTCTTGCCGCCGCGGTTCGGACCGGTGAGGATCAGCAACCGTCCCTCGTCCGCGAAGTGCACATCATTCGGCACGAGCCCGCCGGGACCGTTGATCAGTTGCAGGCCAAGCGCGAGGTTCGCGAGATCCTTGACCTCGAACAACCGCTGGTCCATTCGAGTGATCTCAGGTCGGCACGTCGCGATACCGGCGGCGCGCACCCGATCTACCAGGGCGGCTGCGCCCGTGTGATACGCCAGGTCACCCTCCAGCGCCATGAGAGGGCCGACATTGATGTCCCGATACTTGTCGAGCGCGCGGGAGAGCGGGGCAGCTGCGGATTCCAGCAGCGCGAATAAATCCTTGAACAACTGACTGCCCCGCCGCAGGTTGACTGGACCCACCTCGCGTAGCGGTGTTTTGCCGAAGGCTCCCAAACTGCTGGGCAAGAGCCGCCCTAACAGCGACCGTGCGCCTTTGAACTGGTAGCGATTGAGCGAAGTGATCGTCACCGATTCCGGTTGCAGGCCAGCCCCGAGGTTTAGTCCGATCGTGACGCTCGTCGTCTCCGCGATAAGCTCGTTCAGGGCCGGTAGCTCTGTGCGCAGCGCGCTGATTGCGGAATCTTGCGCGAGAGCGGCCATAGCCTGTCGCAACGCCACGAGGCCATCCGCCCGTATGCCGGAGGCATTCGACAAAACAGCGCACAGCCGGTCTACGCACGCGACGTAACGCTCCAGCTCGGCGAGCCGCTCGAGCACGACCATCAAGGGCGAGTCACCCTTCCAGCCCTTGCCTCCACCAGGTACGAGGTCAGCGAGGCTCGGCAGGAGCGCCCTTAGCGCGGCGGAAAGCTCCGGTTCGTCGATCAGGTCCTGGAGCACGTCCTGCCGATAGGTGATGACACGGGCGTCGGTACACATCTCGTACAGGATCTCTCGGATGGGCCGCTCGTACCGGCCGGCCGGGCTGATGGCGTGGGCGATACGGTCGAGAGCGAGATCCGCAGCAACCGACGGCCACAGCCGCACGCTCTGGCGCTCCGGTCCCGGCCACAAGAGGCTCGGCAGGTGGGATGGAGCCGCGGCGGCATACTGGCTGGTTGAGCGATGCGTGAGAACGTTTGCATGGCGCTTTGGCGCGTGCAATAGACCCCGCGCGCCCGCCTTACTGCTCGATGCCACCGAATCTCCTCACCTGCGAACGTCGAACCCCGTGTCTTCGCCGGTCGGTTTCTCCCACTGTGTCGCCACCTCCGAGACACGTGCTGCTGAAGGCCTACGCTCGCACCAGGCCAGCAGGCGCTGCACGGAATCTCGTGGTCCCTCGAACACCGCCTCGACCGAACCGTCCGCGCTATTCCGGACCAATCCGGTCAGTCCGTTTTGGACCGCCTGCTCGCGACACCCGGCCCGGAAGTTCACGCCCTGCACCCCACCGGTTATCGTGGCGCGAATCCTGACAGCCTCGACCTGCTGCTCTTTGTTCATGTTCGCGGTGCGCTCACACGACGTGCTGAATAATACATAATGCGTTCGGGCTATAGCCAGTACTACAGGTACACGCTCTCAGCCTCACGTACCTATGGTAACACGGCTCTTGCTGCCAGTCGTGCAACTCCGTACGGACCGGGCACGGTCACGGTGCCTTGCCGGGAACACTGACGAAGGATATGGCCAGATGGATGTGGTGCGCCTCATGCCACAACTGTACTACGATCTGCTCTCTCGCGTCTTTCCGGGCGGTATGACCATCCTTGCCCTCACCGTCGCTGTCGACTTCGAGCTGGGGAGCATCCTGGCACACGTGCTGGAGGGTGCGCCGCCTCTCCAGGGGTCGGCGATCGTTCTGGCCCTCATCGTTTTCATCGCCGCATACCTGACCGGACAGAACATCGCCCCGCTGAGCGGCTTCCTCGAGAGTCACGTCGCAACCAGGCTCTTCCCGGTGCATTTTCGGGTCGTCAGGGAAGCCGCGACCACGGGTGACGGGTACTCTTCGGAGATCCGTCGCTTCCTGCGAGAAGAGTTAAGTGAGGCCTGGTCATAAACAGAGAGGTCGCGCCCGGGCGACT
>JADDPA010000130.1 GCA_016782125.1 Thermobaculum sp. | reverse complement strand
GCAGGGACGCGGATCGTCGTGACGGCCGGGGGGACGCGGGAGCCGATCGACCCGGTGCGCTACCTCTCCAACGGCTCCAGCGGCCGGATGGGGTACGCGCTCGCGCAGGCCGCGATAGATGAGGGGGCGGACGTGACCCTCATCGGCGCGAACGTGGCACTGCCCCCACCGTGGGGCGCGGATGTCGTGGCCGTTACCACGGCCGCGCAGATGCTCAAAGCGACGAGCCGGGCGTGCAAGCGGGCTGACGCGCTCATGATGGCAGCGGCGGTCTCCGACTACACGCCGGCCAGCCCGAGCGGCCAAAAGCTCAAGAAGGCGGGGCATGGGTTCTCGCTGGACCTGGTGGAGACCGCCGATGTGGTGGCCGGTATCGCCCGGCCAGGGCTGCTGAAGGTCGGTTTCGCGGCGGAGACGGAGCACCTGCGGGAGAACGCGCGCGCGAAGCTCGAGCGCAAGGGACTCGACCTGATCGTCGCAAACGACGCCGAGGCGACGATTGGCGCGCCGGACGCCGCACTACTGCTCATTCGAGCGGATGGCAGCGTGGAAGAACTAGGACGCCGCCCGAAGGAGCAGGCAGCCGAGATGGTCATCGCCGCACTCACAGGCCTGATGAATCGAGACGGCGCCTAGTCAAGGCGCCGTGCGTCGAGGCTAGGAAGCAGTTCCTGTCAGCTCAATGGCCCCGGTGGTCGTACCAGCCTCCATCACATAAGCAAGCCCGCCCAGCACTGCGCACGCACACGTGATCAGGATGGAAACCAGGACCACTGCGAGCGCTACCCTGGTCCACGTCCGCTGAGTACCCCGGAAGTGCTCGATGCTGTTCCACCGCTTGCTCTGCCACGCCAGCTCGTTGCCTTTCACTCCCAGGTAGATGGCCCAACCGAGACCGACCAGCGGGATGAAGCTCAGCACGGTGGAGAGCACGGCGAAACCGCAGGACGTATTGCCGATTTTCCAGATCCAGTTCAGGAGGAAGGCGCCCCAGTTGAATCCTCCCCTGATCTCCGATGGAACAATGGCGGCTGCCCCTTGGCCGGACGTGTTCTAGAAGGTCCCACTGTTACCATATTGCAATGCGTTTTCCCTCAACGAGCACATATCCACGCATGGCGAACTCACCAGTCTACGTGCTCGGCACAGATCATATCACACCTTGGAAGATCACAGTTCTTCTGGCACGCAGTCCGGTTCAAGGGACCCCATCGACATGACAGCGACTCGGCCTCGGTGATACGCCTTGCTCCAAGTCCGCGTACTGACAGTATGGATCATTCGAACTCCGGCTGAACGGTGTAGCATATGTCATTCCGAGCGTGCGAGGAATCCGTCATACGGGCTACGGAGCCCTCACTCCGTTCGGGATGACATGCAGCAGGGTTCAAGCGGACTGCGTACTAATGCCTATTATATGGCATCGCTTCGGCCGGCCCACGTGGCGTTGTCTGTCCGTTATCATCACTCTCCCATGTGAGAGATGTCGCCGCGTCCGGCCATGGAATTGCGGTACTCTCAGGGGAGGCGGAGCCAGTGCGCGTAGTGATCACGGGGGCGGGTGGGAACTTGGGTACGAGGCTGATGCCGCTGCTCGCGGACGCCGGCCATGACCCGGTGCTGTTCGACAGCCAACCCGTCGAGACACCTTATGAGTCGTTCCAGGGTGATGTTCGCGACTTCGCCGATGTGCAGGCGACGTTGAGGGGCGCGGACATCGTCGTACACCTGGCAGCGATCCTTGGTATCGCGGCCACCACGCCACACGACTTCTACGAGATCAACCTGACCGGGACATTCAATGTGTGGGAGGCAGCGGCTCAGGCGGGCGTGCGGGGCCTCGTATTCAGCAGTACGATGAGCGTGTACAAGCCGCACGACCGGCCGCTGCGAGAGGACGCCCTCACCGAGATGGGCGAGGACCTTCCGGCACGGCCAAGGGACCTGTACGGCTACACAAAGGCGGCAGGGGAGGAGATGTGCCGGCTGTACGGGCGCACCCACGGCATCCGGAGTGTGGCGCTCAGATACGGGATGTTCTCCCCAGAGCCTTTCTTCCCATACGGCATCCGCCTCCTGTATGGTGGGGTGGACGCGGATGATGTGGCCCGGGCGGTGCTGGCCTCCGTGGAGGCATTGCTGAGTGAGAAGATCGGGTACGACGTGTTCAACGTTGAGTCGCTCGTGCCCTTCTCGAAGGCGGACGAAGCGCAGCTGCTCCACGATCCGCTTGCCGCGCTCGACAAGCACTATCCCGGCTCGGCCGGCCTGCTGTGCTCCCGCAACGTCAAACACCTCGCTCCGATTCGGGAATACTACCCGATGTCCCACGCGGCGGATGTCCTCGGCTTCCGCCCGGAATGCAACTTCGACCAATGGCTGGACGAGCTACAATCGCGCCCTGAGGAGAGGTCGCAGAGAAACCCTCCCTGGCCTTAGGAAACTGGAGCAGCTGGGTGGGCGATACGCTCGCCAGTCGGAGCGTGGGTGAACGGGATATGCGACAGGATGCGTCCGGTGGGGGAGCTAGGTAACACGGCGGATTAGATCTGGGCACGAGCCGTGTCGCTATCTTGAGTACGTCCGGTGTTTCGCGGCGCACACGCGCATGGGATCGGTTGCGTCGTCAGGGCATACAGGTAAACGCCGCTACGGCCGGCTGCATACCTTCATATTCGCGGATGCACTCTCCGTTGACTACCGGCTTAATACCCGCCGGCAGGCGGTCCAGACTGGTACTCGCCGCGCCTGAAGCGCTTCCGCCGACCGCGGAAGAAGAACACGAGCACGAGCCCCGCCAGGAATCCGCCGACGTGCGCCCACACCGCCACACCGCCAGAATCGCCCTGCGGCATCCCAAGCGATGCCAAACCCTGCACGAACTGCAACAGAAACCAGATCCCGATGAGCACCAGGGCGGAGACGCGCGTCACGGTGATGAAGATGATGAAGATGATCAGCGTCCGCACCTGCGCCCGGGGGAACAGCACGAGGTACGCCGCGAGCACCCCCGCGATGGCGCCGCTGGCACCAAGACTGGGCACGACGGAATTGAGATTGAAGAAGATGTGCGCAAAGCTCGCCAGCACGCCGCTGATCAGGTAGAACGCGAGGTACTTGAGATGCCCCATGTTCGACTCGACGTTGTCGCCGAAGACCCATAGGAACAGCATGTTGCTGCCGATGTGCAGCAGGCTGCCGTGCATGAACATCGCGCTGAATAGCGTCAGGAACTGCAGCGGCGGATCGGCCCCAACGCTCACGCCGGTGGTATACTCCGCCGGCACCACCGCCCACTTCTCGAAGAATGCGACCAGTGCCTGCGTCGTGCGGCCAAGGGTGAGGCTGCTCAGGGAGACCTCGTACAGGTACACGAGTACGTTGACGAGGATTATGGTGATGTTCACGAACGGGAAGCGCTCGCGGTAGTTAGCGTCCGAGAGAGGTATCATACGGTCTCCGCAGCCGGGTCGGGCCGCTCTACGAGCGAAGGGCGTAGCCTCCTCACGGAAATGCTACGCCCTCCTGTTTCGGTTGGTCGCTCAGGGGCTACGTGTCTTAGGCCGGGCCACCCGACGTGTAGGTTGTGGATGTGCCCGACTCGCGCATCTCGTACGTCGCCGGGTCCACCTGATCTCTCGTCTGCTGCGCCTGTGATGTCGCCTGATTCGTTGCCTGCTGTGCCCTCTGCGTGGCCTGGTTCACAGCCTGGCTACCCTGGTTGAGCGCCTTGTTCATGTACTGATTCGCCGACTGGATGAGCTGCTGCCGTGTCTCGCGCCCGCTACGCGGGGCAAATAGCAGTGCCAGACCAATACCATATGTGAACCACTTGAGTGCGGTGGTCAATCTCTTCACGCTACCCTCCTCCTTGGCTACTTCGCCTCGAGCTAGACCCTGCTGCGAGTCCTCCCCATAACAAACCGAATAAGGAATGCAAGGAGGATCGCACCGAGAATCGCCGGGATCAGAGACACCTCGGCAATTTCAGGTCCTATGTCACCAAGCAAGATTCCTCCAATAATCGCTCCCACAATTCCGACAACTATCGTACCGATGATGCCACCAGGAATTTCTCCCGGCACGACGAGATCCGCGATCCAGCCAATGATTGCTCCGACAATGATCAAGAGAATCCAACCAAGTATCATGCTATCCCCTCCTTATGACTGCCGCTAAACGGGCCACCAAGGCAACCACACCCAGCCCGATAATAGATGAAGTGCAACTACAGCAACTTTTCGGACCTCGTAACTCGCCTGGAGTCAGGTTATTTTCCACGTCCTAGTCCCCTCCTTGCCTCAAACTAACTCAGGTTGAGCACATCCCACGCGAGCGGCCAGTCCATGAGCGGCGCTAGCACGATCACGTAGAGCACAGCCAGCAGGATAAGCAGTACCAGTAATCCTATCGCGACGCCGCCGCCGCCCCTCTGGCCTTGAAGTCTTGCCACTCGTGTCAACCCTCCTCTTATTTCCGCACTTTCCGCGCTACTGTCGATCGGTCAATACCACGAGCCGCACGTGCAAGAGTTGTGCCAATTCGTACGAAAAGCTGGCATATATTATGCGCCGCCAGCTAGAGCAAACAGACGCGTTCACAGAAGGTTTGGAGGGGAAACTCGTGCAAAATCAGTCAAGCATCCGCCCGGGCATGGCCGTACTGGACATGAGCGGCGCTACGGTCGGAACCGTCGAGCAAGTGCACGCCTCGCCAGACGGTCAGAGCTACCAGCTTCTGCTCGATGGCGGGCAGATGGTCGTCGAGGGGGCTTTGGTTGACTCGGTGCGCGGCGACCAGGTCTGGGTCCGAATGAACACGGACACCCTAGACGCCACCGCAGGCACGGGCATGCCGACAGAATACGTCGCGACCGCCTCCGAAGGCGCGCAGTCGACGGGCACGGCAGGGAGCACGGTTGACACCGACGCGGATCATATCGTGGTCGAGCGCTACGAGGAAGACCTCGTCGTCAACAAGCGGCTTACAGAGGTTGGCCAGGTCAGCGTCACGAAGCGGGTCGTAGAAGAGCCGCAGACCGTGCTTGTGGACATCGAGCGCCAGGAGTGGGACGTCGTGCGCACGGACGTGGAACGGCCATGGCAGCAGGGTGATGACGCCCCGCGGACCGAGGGTGATACAATTATCGTGCCCATCATCGCGGAGAAACTCGAAGTGATGCGCCGCCGGGTCGTGGTTGGCGAGGTTCGACTGACGAAGCGGGTGAGCACCGAGCAGCGCGAGATCACCGAAACGGTCCGGCGGGAGGTGGTCGAGGTCAGCGGGCCGGGCATCACCGATACGGCCGCAACGATGGAGAATCAAGGAGGCGCCGCGACGACCTCCTGACGACATCCCACTCGCCATGAACAGGAGGCCCGGTAGATGCCACAGGCAGTGATGGCAGACTTTGGGAATCGTGCGGACGCAGAGCGCGCGGTTGTCCAGCTCCAGGCGGCGGGCGTCTCCCCTGACGATATTTCCGTGATCCAGGAGCGTCTGGTCTCGCACACCGAACGACGCCGGGATACGGACGATGTGACCGCCGGTGCATTGACCGGTGCTGCGACGGGTGGCATCCTCGGCGGTCTCGCCGGGTGGGTGCTCTCCCTCGGTGCATTCGATGTGTTCGGCGTTGGCCGCTTTGCCACCGAGAACGCGACGGGCGCCACGATCGCGGGTGCGGCTATCGGCGCGGCACTGCTCGGACTGCTGGGAGGGATCGCGGGACTCAGCTTCGATAACTCGTCGGAAACATCCACCGCGGAGGATGGCGATGTGCTGCTCACCGTCCGCAGCAGGTCCGCGTCACGGGAGAGGATCGAGCAACTCATGAGAGAGAACAACGCGCTGAACGTGCAGAACACCGACGACATCACCGAGCCCACCGTCGCTCCCGGCAGCTTGCCGCACAGCGTACCAGATGCGCATGAGCCGGCCGCTATTCACGATAGCACGGCAGGTACGCCGATGGTGCAACACAACCAGGACGTGTACACCCTCGACAACAGACGTCTCGGTGAGGTGGGAGACACCAGTGGTGATTACTTCGTCGTTCGGCGGGGGCTCCTGCAGGCGGACCTGTACATCCCCTACGAGGATGTCCATGAGATCCGCCCGGAGCGCGTGACCGTGAACGCGGTTGCGGGCGAAATTGAGCTGAAGAACTGGCGCGAACAGCCCCTCCATCGCGGTCACCACGGCGAGGGTCCAACGCGTCCATAGTGCATACCCGCCTCACTCACCGGGTACCATCCGCGCCGGATTTCGGGAACCGCGCCCTGGTGGTCCACGGACAACACCGATGGCTCGGATACTGGATTACTCACTACACCCAGGCGCTCGTGTTCTGTTTGCTCCTGCCCCTCCTGGTGGCTGCGTGTGGCGGCGAGGCGCAGCCCGATCTGGGCAGTGAGGAGCGCACGTATGACGCCGTATACGTGCCCGGCGGCGGCGACACCGAACCCGGAAGGGCGCATGCGCGCATGGTGCTCGACGCCGATCCGCAGCGGACGACGCTCACGGAGGCGTGGGTGCGAGATGAGCAACTCCTTGGCATCGTGCTCCGCAAGGAGATCAGCGGCGAGGTTCGGCGCGACATAATGCTCGGACTCGCAACACAGATGGCGGAGACGTTCAAGGACCGCGACGTGGAGGTCATCGCGTACGACGAGGCCGCGCACGCACCGGTTGCCCAGGCGGTATACTCCGCACAGAGCGGTAAGACGACGTACGAGACCGTGCCCTGACTCACGTGAAGAGCGCTTGACCCCGGCAACAGCACGGACGTTGTGTTTATAGCGGGCGTACCGTTCGGGTTCCTCCGGCAACGAGGGCGGGGATTCCCGCGGGTTCCAGGTAGCAGGTTGGAGGAAGGGTGCACTGCGGATGATCCAGTTTCCGAGGACGTTGGAGCAAGGCCCGACTTCTGAGCGGCAGCGACGGATCTCGACTTCCCCGATCCGGCCCGAGGATGCGCCCCGGCCGCTCTGGTATCGCGTCGCAGGGGCGCTGGAGCCGCTCCGCCCGCTCTTCACGTGGGCGGTCGCGCACAACAGGCAGATCAAGCGGTATGCGCTCCCGTTCGCGGCCGCGACGACATTAGCGATCATCGTTCGCAGACGTTTCGGGCAGCATCAGGGAAAGTAGCCACAAATGAAGATGTCGATCACTGTTCGCGTACTCGTACTGCTCTGCGCGTTCGGCCTGCTCTCCGCGCCCGTGCAGGCGCAGGAGGCGAAGAACCTCGAATGGCGGCGGTACGACGTTGCGCTCGACGTGCAGCCGGACGGCCGGATGCGCGTCACCGAGACACAGGAGATCGAGTACCTGTCCGGCCAATGGGAGAACGGCGGCCGTAAGATTCCGCTGGACCGCGTGGACAACATCTCCGATGTCCAGGTATCCCTCGTGGAGGAGGGCGGCGGCACGCGCCCGCTCCAGGCTGAGACGTACCAGGAGAACGGCGAGTTCCAGATAGCGTGGCAGTATCCGCCGACGTTCGGCGGTGAATCGCGCACCTTCGAGGTCAGCTACACCGTCGAGGGTGTCGTTCGGGTGTACCCCGACAACCAGCAGATTCGCTGGATTGCCGTGCCCGAGGAGCGCCGCTTCCCCGTGGAGGAGAGCACCGTGACCCTGCGACTGCCCAAGGCGGTCTCGCTGCAGCCGGAAAACCTGGAGAGCTATCCCGAGCGTCTCGGCGGCGAGGAGCGCGCCACCCAGAACGGCGCGGTGTACACAGTCGATGGCCTGCTCGCGGGCGAGGGGTTCGAGATCCGTGCACAGTTACCCGCGGGCACCGTGGCCCAGACGCAGACACCCGCGTGGCAGCAGGAAGCGGACAGGCAGGACCGTCTGAACGAGACCGTGAAGCCGAGGAACAACGCGGTCCTTCTCGGAATGGGTCTGCTCATCCCCGTTGCCGGGCTGGTTGGCCTGCTAGGGCTGTGGTTCACGCGCGGCAAGGACCCCGGCGTTGGGCGCGATGCGGAGAGCATCAACCAGCCGCCGAGCGACCTGCCCGCCCCGCTCGCCGGCGTGCTCCTCGACGAGCAGGCGGATGTGCAGGATGTGGTTAGCACGATCCTCTCGCTCTCGGAACGCGGCGTCATCCGCATCACGCAGGAGGAGAACACCGAGCTGCTAGGGTCGAACATCGACTACCGGGTGGAGCTTATCCAGCCATACAAGCCGCAGGAGCTCCGCGCCTACGAGCGAACGTTAGTCGACACCCTCTTCGCACAGGGCGATGCCGTGAAGCTCTCCGAGGTGAAAGGCAAGTTCATGGCGGCGCTCCCGGTCTTCCGTGACCGCTTGTATGACGAGGTGGTGCGCGCCGGGCTGTTCAAGGCCAACCCGGAGCAGACGCGGAAGCGGTACCACTCACTCGGCACCGGGGTGCTGGTGCTCGGCATCCTGCTCGGCTGCGTGGGGACGAGCGTGCTCTCGGCGTATGCCAGCCCGTTCTTCCTCTTCCTGCCCGCGCTCGGGCTCGCGGCGGTCGGCATCGGGTTGATGGCACTTTCCCGCGCGATGCCCGTGCGCACGCTCAACGGCGCGGTAGAAGCTTCCCGCTGGCGCTCCTTCCGCAATTACCTGGCGCACATCGAGCGCACACCGGATATCGTGGAGGACAAGGGAGCGTTCGAGCGCTATCTGTCGTATGCGACCGCGTTCAACCTCGGACGCTCGTGGCTCGAGAAGTTCTCCTCAGTGGGCGTGCCAGCGCCCGCGTGGTACGGTCAGGCAGGGCCGATGGGCGTGGACTTCGATGGCTTCAACATGGGCACCGGGCGGTACGGCAGGCGGCGCGGCGGGTTCGGTATGGGCGGTGGGCCGATCATCATCGTGCCGCCTTTCGGCGGGGGCTTCGGCCACGGTCACGGCGGCAGTGCGGGCGGCCCGGTCGCCGGGGGCGATGCGAGCGGCGGCGGGTTGTTCGGTGGGGACAGCGGGGTCTTCGACTTCGGCAACCAGCGCGGCGTCCTCGACCAGACCAGTGGAGGCTTCGGCGACCTGCTGGAGCAGGCGTCCGACGCGTTCGGCGGCGCGGACTGGGGTGGTGGGGGCAGCGGCGGCTTCGGCGGTGGCGGTGGCGGAGGAGGAGCGGACTTCAGCTAAGAGGTCGCATCGAATGAGACTGCTGCGAGCACTCGGGCTTCTCCTCGCTGCCTGCTGGCTCGCCGTGCCCGCCGCGGCCCAGGAGGACAGGGACCTTACGTGGCGGCGCTACGATGTCGCGCTGGACGTGCGGCGCGATGGGCGCGTGCTGGTCACGGAGACCCAGGAGGTTGAGTATCGCTTGGGCACCTGGCGGAACGGCGCTCGCAGCATACCGCTCTCCCGTATTGATTCCCTGTCCCGCGTAGACGTCTTCGAGGTCGTGGGGCAGTCCGAGCGCCGTCTGCAGAGCGAGGAAACCGAGGACTCCGGCGAGCGAATGATCTCGTGGCGATATACCCCTGCCACCGCGGGCGAAGTCCGCACCTTTCGCCTGCGGTATACCGTCGAGGGCGTCGTCCGCAGATATCCGAACAACCAGCAGGTCCACTGGATCGCGGTGCCCGACGAACGTCCCTTCCCCGTGGAGGAGAGCACCCTGACCCTGCAGCTGCCCGGTGGGGCCAGACCGCAAATCCTCGCCAGCTATCGTGAGCGGCTTGGCGGTGAGGAGTCAGCCACCGCGGACGGCGCAACGTACCGCGTCCGGGACGTGCCCGCGGGCGAGGGCTTCGAGGTGCGCGCCCAGTTTCAGGCGGGAACGGTGGACGCCCCCGCGCCCGTGTGGCAGGCCAGCGCCGACCGGCAGGACTACCTGAACGAGACTGTGAAGCCACGTAACAACGCACTTCTGCTCGCGGCGGGCCTGGTCATCGGCAGTGACGGCGTCGTGGCGCTCGTCATCACGTGGCGCACCAAGGGCCGGGAGCCACGCCTGCGAAACGAGGCCGGACTGTATACCTTCCCGCCGAGCGATCTGCCCGCGCCCGTTGTGGGCGTGCTGCTCGATCAGCGGGCGGATGCGCAGGACACGGTCAGTGCGCTGTTCTCACTGGCGGAACGCGGCCTTGTGCGGATCGCCGAGGTCGCGGCGTCGGATGCGGATCCCGACTACCACCTGGAACTTCTGGTGCCGCCCGACCATGTCGAGCTGCGTCCGTACGAGCGCGCCCTCGTGGAGCAGGTCTTCGCCGGAGGACACACCGTCCTGCTCTCCGAGGCGAAGGACCGCTTCGCGAAGGCAGTCCCCGCGTTCCAGAAGGAGATCTACGAGGAGGCAACCCGCGCCGGGCTGTTCAAGGACAACCCGGAGAAGGTGCGCCATCGCTATCGACTGTACGGCGGGAGTGTGTTCGTGACCGCATGGTTGGCGCTGTGCGCCAGCATCTCCGGCGGGTTCTTCCTTGCCGCCGCCTCCTACGCGGATGTGGTCTACATACTCCTCCCCGGCTTCAGCGTCTTCATGCTGGGGCTCGGCTTGACGCTGCTATCGTACGCAATGCCCGCGCGCACCACGACCGGCTTGGTTGCCGCCGCGCGCTGGCGCAGCTTCCGCGCCTATCTCGCCGATATTGAGCAGTCCCCCGACTTCGAGCAGGATCCCGGCGTGCTCAAGCGGTACCTCTCGTACGCCGTCGCATTCGGCCTGGGGAAAACCTGGGTGGACAAGTTTGCCGCCGGGGAAGTGCAGGTCCCGGCCTGGTACGGTAACTCCGCGAGTAGCGCGGGACTTTGGGGTTTGGACAGCGCAATGCCTGGCTCGAGCGCGTCCACTCCCAGCGGTTCCGGCGTCTCCAACTCTGGCATATAAGGGCTCGGCACGCTCCTGGACCAGGCATCCTCCGCGTTCAGCAGCGGGTTCAATAGTGGCAGCGGTGGCGGTTTCAGCGGCGGAGGTAGTGGCGGATCTAGCGGCGGGGGCAGCGGTGGTGGGAGCGCGGGCTTCAGCTAATGCCACGCGAGTACCACACAAGCACGGTCTGCCCGGGTGCGATGCAGTCAAGATCGTCAACGGGCGGGCATACTATTTGCAGCGGCGGGCGCAGACGACAGGAGGAAGACTTGCTGGCACAATCGCGGCTCTGGGGCGGACTGATGGCGGCAGGGGGGCTGCTGCTCGGTCTGATCTGCCTGCTCTGGGTGTTCAGCACGGCAAACTCCGGCGGTGCCATCATCTTCGGGCTTGGATTCGTGCTGATCGTCTCGCTGCCGTTGCTCGCGGGCGGTGTGTTCCTCTATCTGCGCGGTGGGCAGGAGGAACAGCGGGAGCAACAGGTAGACGCGCGGCGCCGGACGCTGGAGAGCGAGAGGCTGAGTCGCGCCGAGCGTGCGGACCGCCTCGCCCGCCAGCGCGACCGTTTGCAGACGGTGCTCCAGGCGGCACTGCCCGCATCGAACCCAACCAACCGCCTCCTGCTGGAGGATGCCATCGCCCGGCTCGATGGCGTCGCGGGCGCGCTGCGGAGGACCTCCTACGAGCGTGTGGGGGCGTTCGATGCGCTCGCCGCGGATGCTTCGGATCCCGATACCGTGCGCAGCATCGACGCCGCGCTCGACTCCTCCAGCCGGTCGCTTGAACAACAGGTAACCGCGCTCACGCAGTCGCTGGCCAGCGGCCAGCCCGACTCGTCGGTCGTCAACCGGCTCGGTGGTACGATCGCCCGCCTGGAGAACGCGACGAACGAGCGGTCTCAGGTGCTGACCGCTGGGGAGCAAAAGGCGCTGCCGAGCGTTGCGGAGCTGCTCCGAGGCACGCAGCCGACGGGTGTGCCCGACGCCAGCGGCTTCACGAACCTCAAGCCAAACGACGCGCTGTCGTATGAGAGTGAGGACTACGTCATCACCGGCAAGCTCCAGTGGAGTGAGGGCGCGTCCCAGTGGTACACCTACCTGCTCGGGGGCGGCACGGGAGAGCTGTGGCTCTTCGCGGAGCAGGGAGGCACGAGTCTGGCTATGATGCGGCCTGTGCAGGTACCACCCGACGCGGGCAACCCCACCGTGACGGTAGAAGGCGCGCAGTGGACACTCGTCGGGCGAGGCACGGCCACTGTTTCGGTGACGGGTGCGAGCGGAAGCCGCGGCGGGCTTTTCGTTGGGTACCAGCGTTATCAGGGTCCCGGTGGATTCCTCTGGGTTGAGGAGTGGGATGAGGGTCCAAAGGCGTACCTCGGACAGCCCGAGCGCGCCGAGAACCTTGAGTTGTGGATTCGGTAGGAAAAGCAGGCAGGAGGCAACACAGTGGCGACGATCTTCGACAGGATGAGCACGATACTACGCGCGAACATAAACTCCATGCTCGACAAGGCCGAGAACCCCGAGGTGGTCATCGACCAGATCATCCGAGACATGTCCAGCGCCATTGCCGAAGCGCGCGGCCAGGTAGCGGACATGATCGCGCAGGAGAAGATCCTCCAAGCAAACGTGCAGCGCGACCGTGATCTCGCCGCAGAGTGGCAGAACAAGGCATCACTCGCGGTACAGAATGGACGCGACGATCTCGCCCGTGAGGCACTGCGCAGGAAGAACGACTACGACGAGAACGCCCGCGTCTACGGCTCGCAGCTTCAGGCACAGAGCCAGATGGTAGACAAGCTCAAGAGTGAGCTGGCGCAGCTGGAAAGCAAGTATCAGGATGCGAAGCGCAACCGCGATATGCTGATCGCCCGGCACCGCCGCGCGGAGACCCAGCAGCGGGTCGCACAGGTCAGCGCGCAGCTCAACACCATGGACCCCTCGGCGGAGCTTGGTCGAATGGAAGAGCGCATCCGCCTGCAGGAGGCGCGTGCCGAGGCCGAGTCGGAGCTCGCCGACACCAGCATGGATGACGAGTTCGCTGCCCTCGGCGCGAACAGTCAGGTGGAGTCGGAACTGATGGCGCTCAAGCAGCAGCTCGGACCAGGCAGCCAGACCGCCGCCCTGCCCAGCGGGGAGAATGTGGAGCGGCAGTAGCCCGTAATACACCGGCGGCAGCCTGACGGCATGGGGAAGCCACTTCGGCTTCCCCTCCACGGGTCTCCGGCTATGAGTTTCCCATTATGCGCCGCTGCAACACGGCACAGTGACCAGTCCGGCGTACCCATGTGCCACGGAAAATCGTGCGGAGCGCGGTCGTCTGCGAGTTGGAACTTAGGTATCATACTTGCGTCAATCACGTTGGCAGTGCTGTGTACTGGCCGGGCAACGGCCGGGCACCCTGTATACTGAAACGAGGCGAGAGCCGAACCAGAGTTTGTTCAGCAGGAGAAGTACATGACAACCGCGACAGACAGTATCGGGACCGCGGCGGGGACGCTGCAGGTTCATCCGGGTCCGTGGACCCGTCAAGCGAAGCAGAAGGCCATCCAGGAAGAGACCCGCGCGGCGTTCCAGACGTATTTTCGCAAGTCCGTCAAGACGCGCAACTGGACTCCCTGGGACGATATACCCCTCCACGAGATGGGGGAGCGTGGCCATCTGCTGAGCGATGATACTGTCACCCTCATCGAGAGTTTCCTCGGCGTCGAGGACTACGTTGGCGATTACGTCGAGGATTCGATGGTGATCGTCGGCAAAATGCGCGAACGCCGAAACGTGCAACTCCAGTGGGGCGCGGAGGAACTCAAGCACGCGGAGAGCTGGGAACTGGTACTGCTGCACTCCGGCAGGCGCACGCAGGAGGAGCTCGACGCGTATCGCGATAAGGTAGCGGAGCATAAGTGGACTATGCGCGAGAACCATCCCGGGCTCGATACCCCGCTCGGGGTCTGTGTCTACGCCATGGTCCAGGAGCGGGCGACGTATTTCAACTACGATGAGCTCCGCAAGCGAATCCGTACCGAGTATGGCCTCCCCGAGAAGGTCACCGCCGAAGAGCGGACACGCGGCAAGCAGGTAGGTGCGGCAGGCGCGTTCAAGATCGTCGCCAACGACGAGATCGCCCATCACGCCATCTTCTTGCAGATGTTCGACATCTATAAGAAATACCTGCCGTACGAGGCATTCGACACCCTCTTCCAAGTGCTGGGCTCGTTCAATATGCCCGCGCTCTACCTGATCCCGAATGAGTCGGAGATGCGTGAGGCACTGTATCGCACGAAGCTGTACACGCCACTGAAGCACGGGCGCTACGTGGCCAACCCGATCCTCGACGCGCTGGGGCTGGAAAACAAGCGCGCACTGGAGCGGGCCGTGCAGGAAGCGAAGCACCTGCCCGCAGGGCTTGGGCCCCAGCAGGTAACCCTTAGTCGCACCGGTGAGTGGGTAATCGCTATGAACGCGGAGAGCCCGGTCGCCGTCTAGCCCATCCTTTCCGAAAGCCAAGTCGTGATGTTGCGGGACGCTCGATCGAGCGTCCCGCGGCTTTTGTCGACAAATGATATAGGCTCGGGCTGACAAACATTATCGTTCAAGCGGATTGTGTCTGAACCTTTGTCGTGGGCGGTTCATACATTTGTACTTCCGGCGGCACAAAGTCATGGCACACCATGCCGGAGCCCCTGCGCGAGAGTCGACCCTGATTTTGGCTTTAGGCATCCTCGGGCGACCGCTCCAGATCCCGCCTCATCGCGTCCGCAACTCCGCGCTCGACAGCATCGTCACTCGCCGCCAGCGCCTCGGCCACCTGGCGCCGGTCCTCCACGGAGCGATTCTGGCTGAGCTTGAATTTACCCTCCAGCCGGGTGATCGGGATCTCGAAAGCGACGATCCCGCGTATCATCTTCGCAACGTACGCTTCGGGCAGCATCTCCATCGCCCATGGCTCCGCAAAGCCGCGTTGATGCTTGTCCACGAGTTGCCGGAGCGAAGCGGTGACCCGGCCCGACTCCTCCACGATTCGGGGCACCCCATATGCATGGACCACCATGTAGTTCCAGGTAGGGACACTTGGCTGGTCTTCGTAGCATGTCGGGGAGACGTACGCGTGCTCCGCCTGGAAGATGACAAGCGCCTCCGCGCCGGACGCGAAGCTCCGCCATTGCTCGTTCGCCCGTGCCATGTGACCCAGGAGCGTGCCGCGCGCCCCACGGTCGCGCTCGAGCACGAACGGCAAATGCGTCGCGAGCGGCGCGCCGTCGTGCACTGTCACAAGTGTGGCAAAGCTGAACCGCTCCATCAGGGCAAACAGCGGCCCCTCATCCTCAACGCGATTGTGTCTGGGGATGTACATTCGCCACCTGCCAAGGTATCCCGCGAACCGAGCCGACCACCAAGTATAACGGCCGCCTATCCCCTCGGGAAACGGTTCGCACTTTGTGCAATACGCAACGCGGTTGAAGACTATCGCATGTCATCCCGAACGCAGTGAGGGATCCGTAGCTCGTACCACGGATTCCTCGCACGCTCGGGATGACCGATGCCCTACCGCTCATCCGGACTGCGTATTACCAAGCACTGCGCCGGCAAAAGATGGGCGTTGGCAGCAGCCGACGAAGGCAGGTTGGGATCAGTCTGCAACCAGGCATGGAAGCCTCGCCGGTCAGCCCGTGCCCCGTTCGCTCGGTCGCGCCGCAAGCTTTCGGCATATCTGCTATGTATGAAGCAGGAGTGCCACGTACCCAGCACATCTCGACGGGAGCAGCAAACACCTTCCCGGCCAGACTACGTAGCTAATGGTAGAAAGAGATGTCCCTGACGGGAATACCGCCTGCAACGCCTGACGACTGATGCTACCTTGGAGAGGAGACAAACTATGCGACGTATCCTGCTCGCCCTCGCCGGACTCATCGTCCTTGGAGTGCTCGGCGCGGTGATCTATACACTCCGACTAACCGCGGACGTCGAGGTGGCGACCACCCCGCCGCCGGTGGCGACCCTCGCCCCAGAATCGGAACCAACCGTAGCGCAGGTCCCGACGGACGTGATCACCACCTCTGCCCCAGCGACCACAGAATCGTCCGCAGCGACGACGCCCGCAGTCGACACCGCGCCGGGGGACGGGCCCACAGCCGCAGGTCCCCCCGCAGGACCCAACCGGCCGGCGCGGGTTTACCGGATAGACCCGAAACGCTCGCAGGCGACGTACAAAGTGGATGAAGTGTTCCTGGAGGACAACCGCCTGGAGTCGCCCGTGGGCACGACGCGAGCGGTGTCGGGGGAGATACGGGTCAACCCCGACAAGCCGGAGGCAACTCGCGTCGGCGAGATCGCGGTGGACATCAGCCAGCTTGAGACCGACCAGCCGCGGCGCGACAACGCGATACGGCGCCAATGGCTGGAGTCCGCGACGTACCCCATCGCCCGCTTCCGGAACGCGAAGCTCTCCGCACTGCCCTCGCGCGTCGAGGACGGCAAGCCGTTCACGTTCAAGATGACGGGCGACATGACGATCCGCGAGATGACGCGGAAGCAAACATGGGACGTGACCGCCACGCTCGATGGCGACACGCTACGAGGAAAGGCAACAACGGAGCTCAAGATGACGCAGTACGGCGTAGAGCCGCCGAACATCGCCGGCTTTGTGCGCGTCGAGGACGACGTGACGCTGACCCTGGAGTTTGTCGCAACAACGGGACGGTAGGGCCGGCAAACAGGAAACCAGAATAAAACGCGGTGCGTACTATCGGATATGCGGAGTCAATTGCTCCACGAAGAAAGGGACCTATGCTTAGCCTCGTCAACCGATTCGACCGCCTGGACACCCGGATTAACGGATGGCTGGTCACACAGCATCTCCATCCTACGGGTCAGTCTCGGCCTGATCCTCCTCGCCTTTGGCGTTCTGAAGTTTTTTCCCGGCGTGAGCCCGATCGAGGGGCTCGCCACGCGCACGACGGACGCGCTGAGTTTCGCCCTGCTATCACCGAGCGTGGGCATGAAGATCATCGCGATCCCGGAGTGCGTGATCGGGCTCTGTTTCATCAGCGGAAGGTTCCTGCGCGTTGCGGTCTGGCTGATGGGTGCGCAGATGATCGGCGCGATGTCTCCCCTGGTGCTCTTTCCTGGTGAACTCTTCCCCGGCCCCTCCCACGCCCCCTCGCTCGTGGCGCAGTACATCATCAAAGACATCGTGCTCGTCGGCGCGGGCCTCGTGAT
>JADDPA010000026.1 GCA_016782125.1 Thermobaculum sp. | reverse complement strand
AGGGCGGCCGCACCGTCGGCGCAGGCGTCGTCACCAAGATCACTAAGTAACGAAAAGCCCATTTGATGGGAGGGACGGCGGAAACGTCGTCCCTCTCTTGCGGAATAGGCAAGGGAGGAGGCGCGGGTGGCAAAGCAGAGGATACGGATCCGGCTGAAGGCATACGACCACAAGATACTGGATCAGTCGGCGCAGCAGATCGTGGATACCGCGCAGCGCACCGGCGCCCAGATCGCGGGACCGGTTCCCCTGCCCACGGAGATCCAGAAGTTCTCGGTGATTCGAGGTCCGTTCCGGCATAAGGACTCGCAGGAGCAATTCGAGATGCGCACCCATAAGCGCCTCATCGACGTGCTGGAGCCGAGGCGCCAGACAATCTCCGAGTTGATGAACCTGAATCTGCCCGCCGGTGTGGACATAGAGATCAAGCTGTAGAGGACGGGAAGTCGAAGCAATGGTCGAGGGATTGATTGGCAAGAAGATAGGGATGACGCAGGTCTTCGATGAGGCCGGGCGTGCTCTGCCCGTAACCGTCATCGAGGCGGGACCGTGCGTCGTGACCCTTATAAAGACGCCGGAGCGCGATGGTTATGCGGGCGTGCAGATCGGTTTCGACGAGGTGCGGCGCCTGAAGAAGCCAGAGCGGGGTCATCTTCATGATCTTCCCGCCCTGCGACATCTGCGCGAGGTCCGGACCGCGGACGCGAGCGACCTGCAGCGAGGGCAGACCGTCGATGTGTCTATCTTTGCGGCGGGCGGACAGGTGGATATCACCGGCACGTCCAAAGGCAAGGGTTTTGCAGGGACCGTGAAGCGGCACCACTTTCGCGGTGGTCCGAAGACCCACGGTCAGTCCGACCGCCTTCGTGCCCCCGGCTCGATCGGCGCTACCACCACACCGGGCAAGGTGTTTAAGGGGAAGCGCATGGCCGGTCGCATGGGCAACGAGCGAGTCACGGTCAAGAAGCTCGATGTGGTGCGCGTGGACCCGGAGCGCAACCTGCTGCTGGTGAAGGGCGCGGTGCCAGGGGCGAACGGTGGCCTGCTCGTCGTCCACAAGGCCGGGCGATAGGACGTTTGGAGTAGATAAGTGCAGTTACCAGTACACAACCTAAGCGGCGAGGTCGTCGCCCAGACTGAGGTCGACGATCTCGTCTTCGGGATTGAGCCGAACCTTGCCGTCATGCACCAGGCGTTGCTGCGCCAGCAGGCTAACGCCCGCACCGGCACGCATAATACCCTGACCAGGGCGAACGTGAGCGGCGGTGGCAAGAAGCCGTATCGCCAGAAGGGCACCGGGCACGCACGCCAGGGAAGCATACGCTCGCCCCAGTACAAGGGGGGCGGCGTCGTATTCGGGCCGCACCCGCGATCGTATAAGCAGGCCATGCCCCGCAAGATGCGCCGGCTGGCCGTCCGGTCTGCACTCTCCCAGAAGGTCCAGGAGCAGCGGCTGTTTATCCTGTCGGGCCTTGCGGAACTTGAGCCGCGGACAAAGGCGCTTGCTGCGACGCTTGCGGCGATGAACGCGGAGAGTGTCCTGATCGCGACCCAGGGCCGCTCCGATCCGGTACAAAGGGCCGCTAGCAACCTGCCGCGGGTGCGGGCGATTCAGGCCGAAAACCTCGGCGTGGAGGATATGCTCAAGTATGACTGGGTCGTTCTCGATGCGGACGCAATAGAGCCGATGCAGACGGTATTGCTTGATCGCGGCAGGGGCGCTGGCCCGATCGAGCGGGAAGAGTCGGCGCAGTTGGAGACGACGAGCTTCGCTGTCGCGCCTCGTGCCAGTGCTCCGGGAGGTGAGGCACAGTGAGTCCGTACGATTTGATCCGGCGCCCAGTGGTGTCGGAGAAGAACACGCTGCTGATGGAAAGTGGGCAGTACATCTTCGAGGTGATGCCCGATGCAACAAAGCACCAGGTGAAGGAAGCAATCGAGTCGATCTTCAACGTTCAGGTGCTGACGGTAAACACCATCAACGTGCATCCACGGGAGAAGATGAAGCGCCGCAGGGGCGGTAGGCCAATCGCGGGCCAGACCGCGAGTTGGAAGAAGGCAATCGTGAAGATCGCCCCTGGTCAGCGCATAGATATATTCGAAGGTTTGTAAAAGACGGGGTTTGAGCAATGCCGATAAAGAGATTCAATCCGACCTCTCCCGGCCGCCGTGGGATGACGGTTTCCACGTTTGAGGAAATCACGAAGTCCAGCCCGGAGAAGCGCCTTACCCAGCCGATACGCAAGCGTGCGGGGCGCAACTCCCAGGGACGGCTGACCGTCCGGCACCAAGGTGGCGGCCACAAGCAGCGGCTTCGCGTTATCGACTTCAAGCGCGACAACACGGGTGTGCCGGGAGTTGTGAACGCGATAGAGTATGACCCCGGCCGTTCGGCCCGCATCGCGCTGGTTTTCTATGCGGACGGCGACAAGCGCTACATTCTTGCCCCGAACGGTATCCGGGTCGGGGACAAGATCTCCTCCGGGTCAAGGGCTGAGATTCGGGTCGGCAATGCGATGCCACTCACGCGCGTACCGCTGGGTACCCAGGTGCATAACATTGAGATGACTCCGGGACGCGGCGGTCAGCTTGCGCGAAGCGCCGGACAGTCCGCCCAGTTGGTCGCCCGCGAAGGCGGCTACGCGACATTGCGGTTGCCCTCGGGTGAGTTCCGGCGCGTGCGGGCTGAGGGCCAGGCGACGATCGGTCAGGTCGGCAACATCGAGCATGACCTGGAGAATATCGGCAAGGCGGGTCGCGCCCGGTGGATGGGAAAGCGGCCGGAGGTGCGGGGCTCGGTCATGAACCCTCGCGACCATCCGCACGGGGGTGGTGAGGGCAGAGCGCCAATCGGGGGCCAGCCCAAGACCAAGTGGGGCAAAGTTGCGATGGGCCACAGGACCCGCAAGAAGAAGCCGAGCGATAAGTACATCGTTCGACGGCGCAAGTAAGGTAGAGGGGAGAACGAATGTCCAGGAGCACAAAGAAGGGTCCATATGTGCAGGACCGGCTGCTCGAGCGGGTGCAGCGGATGAACTCCTCTGGGGAGCGGCGGATCCTGCGGACCTGGTCCCGGGCCAGCACGATCTTCCCGGATATGGTAGGCCATACGATCGCCGTACACGATGGTCGGCGGCATGTACCCATATACATTTCCGAGAACATGGTCGGTCACAAGCTTGGCGAGTTCGCGCCGACCCGTTTCTTTCGTGGTCACGGCGGCGGCTCAGATCGCTCGTCCCGGCTGAGATAGGTAGAGTTGATGAGAGTCAAGGCAACAAACAAGTACGTTCGTTCATCCTCGCAGAAGGCACGGCTCGTCCTGGACTTGGTCCGCGGCAAGCCCGTGAACGAGGCGCTATCGATCCTGCAGTTCACGAACAAGAGTGTAGCTACCGAGATCGCGAAGACTGTGAAGTCGGCGGCGGCTAACGCGGAGAACAACTACCAGCTCGATCGTGACGACCTGTACATCGCTGCCATCTACGCGGATGAGGGTCCGACGTTCAAGCGAATACGCCCTGCGCCGCGCGGGCGTGCACACCAGATACTGAAGCGAACGAGCCACGTCACGGTGATCGTGGACGAAGTCAACAAGGAGGGCTAGGCGTTTGGGTAGAAAGGTAAACCCGGTCAGTTTCAGACTGGGCGGAGTGAAGGATTGGGAGAGCCGGTGGTACGCCGACAAGGAGTACGCCACCCAGCTCCACCAGGACCTGCAGTTGCGGCAGTTGGTGCGTTCGCGCCTGGCAAATGCCGCGGTCTCGCATGTTACGATCTCCCGCTCCGGTGACCAGCTCACGATGAATGTCTTCACCGCGAAGCCCGGTATCGTGATCGGCAAGGGCGGGGCAACCGTCGATGCGCTTCGCCGTGAGCTGGAGCAGCGCACGGGCAAGCGCATTAACCTCAACATCGAGGAGATCCGCCAGCCGGAGCTCGAGGCCCAGTTGGTCGCGGAGAGCATCGGCGAGCAGATCAACAAGCGTGTGTCGTACAAGCGTGCCCAGAAGCAGGCAGTTCAGCGGGCGATGCGTTCCGGTGCC
The DNA here is from genome assembly GCA_016782125.1 of Thermobaculum sp. GTDB lineage: Bacteria > Chloroflexota > Chloroflexia > Thermobaculales > Thermobaculaceae > JACDAU01. The sequence continues at coordinate 13,310 of JADDPA010000026.1, read as the reverse complement.
CGCGGTATACGCGTCCGGGTGTCGGGCCTGCTGGCTGGCCCGTCCTCGATGTCCCGCGCGGTGACCGAGAAGGACGGGCGTGTTCCCCTGCAGACGATACGTGCTGATATCGACTATGGCCAGGTACACGTGCACACGGGTGGTGGCCGGATCGGTGTCAAGGTCTGGATATACAAGGGCGACGTGCTGCCGGCAGGTGAGATCGACATACGCCCGGTAGCGGCAGTGCCCGCTCCCCCGGAGCGCCCACGACGCGCCTCGCGTGACAGGAGATAACCGATGTTGATGCCAAAGAGGACGCGGTATCGCAAGCCACACCGCGGGGATGTCAACGAGCAGACCGCGTCGCGCGGCACCCTGGTCTCTTTCGGGGAGTTCGGGCTGCAGTCGCTTGATGCGGCGTGGATCGATAACCGTCAGATTGAGTCTGCAAGGCGCGCGATCACGCACCATGTGAAGCGTGGCGGCAAGGTATGGATTCGGATCTTCCCGGACAAGTCCATTACCGCGAAGCCGGCTGAGACGCGGATGGGTAAGGGTAAGGGGGCCCCGGACCGCTGGGTCGCCGTGGTCCGGCCCGGACGGGTGATGTTCGAGCTGGCGGGGGTCCGCCGCGAAGTCGCGGAGGAGGCACTGCGCAAGGCTGGACACAAGCTGCCTGTCAGGACCAAGATCGTAGAAAGGGAGGGCGCGACGAACGAGCCCGAGAGCTAGGGCCCGAGTCGCGGAAGAAACGTGGAAGCAACGGAAATTAGAGGCACCGATGACGCGGCTATTCGTCAGCAGATGAGTGACGCCAAGCAGGAGATGTTCAACCTGCGCATGCGCTTGGCGGTCGGGCACTCCGTGAACACCGCTCGAATACGCCATCTCCGGCGAGATGTGGCGCGGATGCAGACGATCCTCAATGAGCGCCGGAGGGACCAAGGAGCATAATGGTAGAACAGCAGCAGGGAAGACGACAGATCAAGACGGGACAGGTCGTGAGCGACAAGATGGACAAGTCCATTGTGGTTTCGGTCACCTACCTGCGCAAGCACCCGATCTATCAGAAGACGGTGCGCCGGTCGAGCCGCTTCAAGGCGCACGACGAGACCAATGAGGCGCGCGAGGGTGACCTCGTGCGGATTATCGAGTCCCGCCCGCTGTCGAAGACGAAGCGGTGGCGGCTGCTCAATGTAGTGCAGAGAAGCGAGTAGGAACGAAATGATTCAGCAGCAGAGTCGGCTCCGCGTGGCGGATAACTCCGGCGCCCGGAGCATCATGTGTATTCGGGTGCTCGGTGGCTCGGGACGCAAGTACGCGTCCGTCGGGGATGTGATCATTGCCTCCGTCAAGACCGCTCAGCCAGGCGCCGCTGTTCGCAAGGGCGAGGTGGTCCGGGCGGTGGTCGTGCGCACGGCGCAGGGTATCGGCCGGCAAGACGGGTCGTACATTAAGTTCGATGATAACGCAGCGGTGCTCATTAACCCGCAGAACAACCCACGCGGCACGCGTATTTTCGGCCCAGTTGCCCGCGAGTTGCGCGATCGGCAGTTCACCCGTATCGTGAGCCTTGCGCCCGAGGTGCTGTAGGTTTCTGGCGGCGAAGGTCGCGGTAAGATATAATGATCTTTCGTGTCCAGTATATGAGAGCTTTGTAAAAGTGAGGCGAATGTGAAGATCAGGCGGGGCGACGAGGTTGTCGTTATTTCCGGTAAGGATAAAGGTAAGCAGGGCACGGTACGTATCGTCCGGCGCGCCGAGAACCGGATCGTCGTCGAAGGTGTCAACGTCGCGAAGAAGCATCAGAAGGGCAGGCCGGGCGTTCGCCAGGCGGGTATCATCGAGCAAGAGAACCCGCTGAACGTCAGCAACGTCATGCTTCGCTGCCCAGGCTGCTCCACGCCGACCCGCGTTGGCGTGCGCGTTACCGATACCGGGCACCGCGAGCGCTATTGCCATCACTGCAACGAGACCGTGGACCGGACGTAAGAGGGGCTGGAAGAGAATGACTCCACGTTTGCGAGAGCACTACCAAACAAACGCAGTGGCCCAGCTCACTGAGCGATTCGGCTATACAAACCCGATGCAGGTGCCGACGATCCAGAAGGTCGTCGTCAACATCGGACTTGGCGAGGCGTTGCAAAACTCGAAGGCACTCGACGCGGCGGTGAACGATCTCGCGGCGATTACCGGGCAGAAGCCCGTCGTCACCCGCGCGAAGAAGAGCATTGCTGCCTTCAAGTTGCGCGAGGGAAACGCGGTCGGCGCGATGGTGACGCTGCGCGGCAGCAGGGCTTGGGAGTTTCTGGATCGTCTGATCGGCATCTCCCTGCCGCAGATTCGCGACTTCCGGGGCGTGTCGAGCAACTCGTTCGACGGCCGTGGAAACTACACGCTTGGACTGCGGGAGCAGGTCATGTTTCCGGAGATCGACTACGACAAGGTAGACCGGGTGCGTGGGATGGAGATCAGCATCGTTACCACGGCCAGGAATGATGAAGAGGGACGGCAACTGCTGGAGCTTTTGGGCATGCCCTTCCGCCGGCAGCAGGCAGCATAAGGAGATAGGGAAGATTGGCTAAGACTTCGATGATCGTAAAGGCGGCGCGCAAGCAGAAGTTCGGCGTGCGGGTCCACCATCGCTGTAAGCTTTGCGGGCGGCCACGGGCGTACATCCGCAAGTTCGAGATGTGCCGGATCTGCTTCCGCGAACTTGCCTCGCGGGGCGAGATTCCCGGCGTAACGAAGTCGAGCTGGTAGGAGAGACGATGCAGACCACCGATCCAATCGCGGATATGCTCACCCGTATCCGCAATGCGAGCATGGCACGGCACCAGACGGTGACGATGCCGACCTCCCGAATGAAGCAGAACATTGCCGCGATATTGCAGCAAGAGGGGTACATCGGCGGATACACCGTAGTCCCGAGTGAGGGCGTTCAACCCAACCTGCAGCTTGAGTTGCTGTATGACCAGCAGCGTCAGCCAGGCATCCGGGGAGTCCGCCGCGTGAGCAAGCCTGGTCTTCGGGTATACGCCAAGACAACGGAGTTGCCGCGTGTGCTGGGTGGTATCGGGACATCCATACTCTCCACGCCAAACGGTGTAGTATCCGGCCGGCAGGCGCAGACACAGAAGGTAGGCGGTGAGGTTCTGTGCTACGTATGGTAGTGCAGCATAGTGTGGAAGGAACGACGGTATGTCGCGCATAGGTTTTGCACCAATCCCACTGCCGGACGGCGTCGATGTCACCCTGGAGGACCGGGCGGTTCGCGTCAAGGGACCGAAGGGCGAGTTGGCCCAGGCACTCGTTGGCGAGTTGGAAGTCGTCCGCAACGATGGGATTCTGGAAGTGCGTCGCACGTCTGAGGAGAAGTTCCACCGCTCGCTGCACGGCTTGACGCGCACGCTCATCAACAACATGGTGGTGGGCGTCACGACTGGGTTCCGCAGGGATCTCGAGATCAGCGGCGTTGGGTATCGGGCCGCGCAAGAAGGCAAGACGCTTGTCCTGTCCGTGGGGTACTCGCACCAGGTACGGATGCAGCCGCCCGAGGGTATAACGTACGTGGTGGAGACTCCGACGCGCATCAGTGTGCAAGGCATTGATAAGCAGTTGGTCGGTGAGCAGGCAGCGAAGATCCGCCAAGTTCGCAAGCCGGAGCCATACAAGGGCAAGGGCATCCGATATTCTGATGAGGTTGTACGCCGCAAGGCGGGTAAGGCCGGCAAGACCGGCGGTCGCAAGTAAGGTTTGGTGAGAGGGTAGTATGAGGCGCAGGACTCCGAGAAACATCACGGCGCGCAAGAAGCGGCACTACCGCGTGCGTGGCCGCGTAAGTGGCACCGTTGAGCGACCGCGATTGAACGTATTTCGCAGCGGACGGCATATCTACGCGCAGGTGATAGACGACACGCAGGGCCACACGCTTGCTGCGGCGTCAACGCTCGATGCCACGCTCAAGGAGCAGCTCACAGACCTGAAGATGGTTGATGAGGCCCGGCAGGTGGGTGTTCTTGTTGGAAAGCGCGCACAGGAGCAGGGTGTAACCAAGGTGGTTTTCGACCGTGGTGGCTGGCAGTATCACGGCCGCGTTCAGGCGCTGGCCGAGGGAGCCCGCGAGAGCGGTCTCGATTTCTAGGAGGTCTGTGTGGCGCGTATTAATCCAAATGAGCTAGAGAATCTCTCCGAGCGAGTTGTGCAGATAAACCGAGTCGCCAAAGTGGTGAAGGGTGGTCGCCGGTTCAGCTTCAGTTCCGTCGTCGTCATCGGCGATGGTCAGGGCAATGTCGGCGCGGGCATTGGCCGCGCGGGCGAAGTGCCGGAGTCCATCCGCAAGGGCGTGGAAGACGCGAAGAAGCACATGGTGCGCGTTCCCCTCAAGGATGGCACTCTACCCCATGAAGTGACGGTTAACTTCGGAGCGTCCCGCGTGCTTATGAAGCCGGCCTCGCCCGGTACGGGCGTTATCGCAGGCGGCGGCGTGCGGGCGGTTATGGAGGCGGCGGGTGTCCGCGATGTGCTCACCAAGTCGCTTGGCAGCAACAATCCGGTCAACGTGGTGCGCGCGACCCTCAAGGGGCTCGAGCAGATGCGCCCACTGAATCGGGCTGGTAGGATGACCAACCGACAGCCCACACAGACCACGGAGAACGCGTAAATGGCGGCGACGATACGGATAACGCTCAAGCGTTCCACCATCGGGCGACCGCCGAACCAGCGCGCCACCGTGCGCTCGCTCGGTCTGCGCCGGATCAATCATACCGTCGAGCAGCAGGACACACCGGCGGTTCGCGGGATGGTGCGCACGGTTCAGCACCTCATAGACGTTGAAGAGATGCAGGCGTCCGAGTAAGGCACGCATTCTCTGGGGGATATTCTAATGAAGCACAACGAACTTCCGGCGCCGGAAGGCGCGCACAGGGACCGCAAGCGCGTTGGGCGCGGCTACGGTTCCGGTCATGGTAAAACGTCGGGCCGCGGACAGAAGGGTCAGAACTCACGTACGGGTGGAGGCGTCCGGGTCGGGTTCGAGGGTGGACAAAGCCCCCTGATTCTGCGCATGCCGTACAAGCGCGGGTTCACAAACGTCTTGAAGACAGAGTGGCAGATACTCAACGTCGGTGATCTCGCTCAACTCGATTCGTCGGTCGAGATCACGCCGGAGTCGCTCCTGGCTTCGGGTCTCGTCGCGCACAAGAAGGCCTCGACGCACCCGTTCCGCGTAAAGCTCCTGGCCAATGGAGAGGTGACCGCGCCCCTGAACGTGCGGGTACACCGGGCGTCTGCGGGTGCTCGTGCGAAGATCGAGGCCGCCGGTGGCCGCGTTGAAGAAATGGAGCCCGCGGTCGCAGACGCTGAGGAGGCTTCGGTGCCTGGCGGTGAGGTGTCCTCCTAATGCTGCAAGCACTTGTTAATGCGTGGCGGATACCCGATCTCCGACGGAAGATCCTGTTCACGTTGGGGATACTGGTCATCTTCCGCATGCTCGCTCAGATTACGCTGCCCGGTATCGATATTGCCGCGTTGCGTCAGGTCTTCCGGGACAACGAGGTGCTGAATCTGCTGAACGTCTTCTCGGGGGGCACTCTGAGCACGTTCTCGGTTGTGGCGATGGGGGTGTACCCGTACATAACGGCGAGCATCATTATGCAGTTGCTCGTCCCGATCATCCCCCGGCTCACGGAACTGTCCAAGGAGGGCGGTGAGCAGGGCAGGAATCGGATCAATCGATACACCCACTACCTGACGGTTCCGCTGGCCGCGCTGCAGGGCTACGGTCAGGCGACGCTCCTGAGCACAAGTTCCCCGCCGGTGGTCGCCGAGTTCGGGTTGTTCGGTCCGGCGTGGCTCACGACGCTCTCTCTCGTTATCACGATGACTGCCGGCACGATGCTGCTGGTATGGATGGGCGAGCTTATCACGGAGCAAGGCATCGGCAACGGTATCTCCATCCTGATCTTCGGCGGCATCGTTGCTCAACTTCCGACGTTGGCGGGTAATGTGTTGACCGGGGGTAGCGCGTTCGCGAGCTTCTTCCAGATCGTTGCCATCATCGCGATAACCCTCCTGACGATCGTGGGGATTGTACTTATCACGGTCGGCGAGCGCCGGATCCCCGTGCAGTATGCTCGGCGGGTCCGCGGCAACCGCGTCGTCCGCGGGGGCGGCAGTACGCACATCCCGCTCAAGGTCAACTATGCGGGCATGATCCCGCTGATCTTCGCACTGTCAATTATGATCTTCCCTGCGACGCTGGCCTCGTTCTTCCGGAACGCCCGGACAGACTGGGTGCGCTCCACGGCGCAGTTTGTCGAGCGAGTCGCCAATCCGGGTGCCACGTTGTATCAGCTGACGTTCTTCGTGATGGTAGTGGTATTCACGTACTTCTACACCCTCGTGATCTTCCAGCAGCAGAACATCCCGGAGAACCTGCAGCGACAGGGTGGCTTCATTCCGGGTATTCGGCCGGGTCCGAACACCGCGCGGTACCTCCAGCGGGTGTTGAACCGCATCACGCTGATCGGTGCCCTGTTCCTCGGCTTGGTGGCGATTCTGCCGTGGATCGTCGGGTTGCTCATCCGCTCACCGAACGTGCTCATTAGCAGCACCTCGCTACTGATCGTCGTGGGCGTCGCTATTGACACGATGCGGCAACTCGAGGCGCAGCTTCTGATGCGCAACTACGAGGGCTTTATAAAGTAGTGGGCCTGCGACAGTGAACATCATATTGCTCGGACCGCAAGGCTCGGGCAAGGGCACCCAGGCTGCACTTCTGAACGCGCGTGTTGGCGTTGTCCAGGTGGCGAGCGGGGATGTACTCCGTGCTGCCATTCAGTCCGCCAGCCCGCTCGGCCTCAAGGCCAAGTCGTATTACGACGTTGGTGAGTTGGTGCCCGATGAACTCGTTATCGGGCTGCTGATTGAGGCAATCGATCAGGTTCCGGCTGGGACCGATGTGTTGCTGGACGGCTTCCCTCGTACGGTTGCCCAAGCACGGGCGTTGGACGCGGCACTAGCGGAGCGCGGGAGCACGATCGATAAGGTGGTAGAACTGCGCCTGCCGCTCGATGTCGCCAAGGAGCGCCTGTCCGGCAGGCTCGTATGCCGAACGTGCGGGGCGGTTTACAACGAGCGGACCCGGCCGCCACGGGTGCCGAGGGTGTGCGACATCGATGGTGGTCCGCTGTACCAGAGAGCGGACGATTATCCTGAGGCAATAGAGAAACGTCTGAAGATCTGGGAGCGGGAAAACGACGCGCTCGTCGGCTACTACGAGAGCAGGGGCATCCTGGAGCGGGTTGATGCTCAGGGGTCTCCCGAGGATGTCTCGCGGGATCTATTGGCGATCTTCGCACCTAGCGACGCGTCGGCGTAAGCACGTCATCGAGAGAGGCATTTTGGGTATAATAGTCAAGTCGCGCGCCGAACTGGCGACAATGAGGCGCGCGGGAACAGTTCTACGCGATTTGTTTGCTGAGTTGGTCACTGTTATTCGGCCCGGCGTGACCACCGGCGAACTTGACGGGTACATTGAACGGGCAATTATAGACCGGGGATGCCGCCCTTCGTTCAAGAACTTGTACGGCTTCCCCGGTTCGGCGTGCATAAGTGTGAACGACGAGGTCGTGCACGGTATCCCTGGAAACAGGGTAATCGAGGAGGGGGACGTCGTCAAGGTCGATGTAGGAGCCCTGTTGGATGGCTACCACGCAGATGCGGCGCGTTCGTATCCGGTGGGGATCGTAAGCGGGGAGGCCCAGCGCTTGCTCGCGACGACGCGTGCCGCGCTTGACGCGGGACTCGCACAGGCACGACCGGGCAATCGGGTGGCGCACATCTCGTCTGCCGTCCAGGCAGTCGTAGAAGAGGCGGGCTATGCAGTCGTGCGCGACTACGTCGGGCATGGAGTCGGGCGCGATCTGCACGAGGACCCGCGGGTCCCGAACTTCGCGAGTGGTGGTTACTCGCCATTGCTGCGCGTTGGCATGACCCTAGCGGTGGAGCCGATGGTGAACGCTGGAACGGCACAGGTGGTCGTTCGCGACGACAAGTGGACGGTATGTACGAGAGACGGCGCGCTCTCTGCGAACTACGAGGACACGGTGGCCGTCACCGAGCACGGTCCATACGTGCTGACACGGTAAGGAGGATTTTTGTCCAAGAAAAAGGATGCGATTGAGGTTGAGGGTAAGGTTATCGAGCCCTTACCGAACGCGATGTTCCGGGTCGAACTGGACAATGGTCACGAGGTGCTGGCACACATCTCCGGCAAGATACGGTTGAACTTCATTCGTATCCTGCCGGGAGACCGGGTGCTGGTGGAGTTGTCTCCATATGACCTCACGCGTGGCCGGATCACTTATCGGTATCGGTAGCACGGCGTATGGCAGGCGAAGAACGGTAAAGGAGCGAGGAACGTGAAGGTACGAGCATCGGTGAAGGTGCGATGCGAGAAGTGTAAGGTCATCAAGCGGAGCGGCCGCGTCATGGTGATTTGCACGAATCCGCGCCACAAGCAGCGGCAGGGATAGAGGAGTATATCGATGGCAAGAATCGTAGGAGTCGACCTCCCGCGCGACAAGCGGTCGGAGATCGCGCTGACGTACATCTATGGTATCGGTCCGACGTCGAGCAAGCGCATTCTGGCGGAGACGCACGTCAACCCTGACACACGCGTCAAGGATCTGACGGAGGAAGACGTTGCGCGGCTGCGCGAGGTGATCGACCGTGAGTTCGTCACCGAGGGTGACCTGCGGCGGGAAGTCAACCTCAACATCAAGCGGCTGATGGAGATCGGGTCCTATAGAGGACTTCGCCATCGAAGGAACCTTCCGGTGCATGGACAGCGCACCAAGACCAATGCGCGCCAGCGGCGTGGAGCGCGGCGCACGGTCGGAGCACGACGCAAGAAGTAAGGCGGGCGGAATGTCCGTTAGCAACGTGGAGGAACGATGGTAGAAGGCAGGAGACGATCGGGCGGGGCGCGCGGACGACGGCGCGAGCGAAAGCAGGTTCCCCGCGGGAACGCATATGTCGCCAGCAGCTTCAACAACACGATGGTGACCCTGACGGATCCAAAGGGCAACGTGCTGTCGTGGGGCAGCGCCGGAGCCTCTGGCTTCAAGGGTTCCCGCAAGAGCACCCCATACGCCGCGCAGATTACCGCGGAAGGTGCCGCCCGCCGGGCCATGGACCATGGGCTTCGGCAGATCGACGTTTTCGTGAAGGGGCCGGGCTCAGGGCGTGAGGCAGCGATCCGGTCGCTGCAGGCGTCGGGACTGAACGTGCTCTCGATCACGGACGTCACCCCGATACCACACAATGGTTGCAGGCCGCCGAAGAGCCGGCGTGTCTAATCTAGTACCAGATCAGAGGTTGGAGGTTTAATAATGGCTCGTTATACTGGTCCGCGCTGCAAGCACTGCAGGCGGGAGGGGCAGCAGTTGTTCCTGAAGGGGGACAAGTGCCTTACCGAGAAGTGCCCGGTAAAGAGACGGCCGTATCCCCCCGGGGAGCGCGGTCAGCGCCGGGGCCGCAAGGTGAGCGACTTCGGGCAGCAGCTCCGTGAGAAGCAGCGCACTCGGCGAATATACGGCGTGCTGGAGCGGCAATTCCGCCACGAGTTCGAGATCGCCGAGAGGCAGCAGGGCCCGACCGGCGAGAACTTGCTGCGGATTCTTGAAACCCGGTTGGACAATGTCGTCTATCGTCTGGGTCTGGGTGACTCCCGACAGCAGGCGCGGCAGGTTGTCACGCACGGCCACTTCAACTTGAATGGGCGCAAGACGGACATCCCGAGCGCGCTGGTGAAGCCCGGCGACGTTATTTCGGTGCGCACGGAGAGTCGCCAGTCGGAGTACTTCCAGACGTTCGCGGAGAAGCTCGCACGGCACGATACGCCGCCCTGGCTTGCGCTGGACGCGGCAAATATGACCGGTAGGGTGGTGCGGCTCCCGCTGCGAGAGGAAGTCGATATGCAGATCAACGAGCCACTAATCGTCGAGTTTTATAGCCGATAGTTGGCTGGAAGCAACGGAGTGGGCCGCGCCGTGCGATCGTGCGGCGCGCATCCCACTCCTGGTCTGCGCTTTGTTGATCGCCCTGAGGAGGCATAAGTAATTGATTGAAATGTCTGCCCCGAAAGTTGAATGCATTGGTATCGCGGATAACTATGGGCGATTCAGAATCTCCCCTTTGGAGACTGGCTATGGCCTGACTCTCGGCAACGCCTTGCGCCGTGTTTTGCTTGGGAGCCTGGAGGGCGCAGCGATCACCTCGGTGCAGATCGACGGCGTTTACCACGAGTTCGCCACACTGCCGGGCCTGAAGGAAGATGTAACCGATATCATCCTGAACGTGAAGCGGTTGAGGCTCCGGAGCTACTCGGAGCGGCCGGTCACGCTTCGCCTTGACGTCAACGGCCCCAAGACCGTCACCGCCGCGGACATCCGGCCGCATGCCGATGTGGAGATCGTCTCCGAGGACGTCCCACTCGCGACGCTTGACTCCGAGGATGCATCGCTGCAAATGGAGTTCATCGTCGGCAAGGGCCGCGGATATGTGCCGGCCGAGGCGCAGGACGACCTGCCCATCGGCATGATCGCGGTGGACGCGATCTACAGCCCGGTGTCCAAGGTGAACTACGTCGTAGAGCGGACGCGTATCGGTCAGAAAACGGACTACGACCTGCTGCTCATCGAGGTCTGGACCGACGGCACGATCGCGCCGGGAGACGCGCTTAGCCAGGCGGCACGTATACTCGTTGATCAGTTCCAGGTGGTGTCCGCGTATGCGGACGGTGACGGTGAGTTGACGGAGAGTATCCAGGGTGGTGTGCTCCTGTCGCCGGAGGCGGACGCTCGGAGTATCGATGACCTTGCCCTGACTGCGCGCACTCTGAACTGCCTGAAGCGGGCACACTTGACTACGGTCGGGCACGTGCTGGCGAAGAACAAGCGAGACCTGCTCAGTATCCGCAACTTTGGTGACAAGTCGCTCAATGAGCTGCAGGAACGCCTTGCTGAGTTCGGTTACTTGCCAAGTGGATTGCCGAGCACGTTTCTCGTTGACGCCGAGGACACCATGCCGATAGGAGTGCTTGCGCAGTCCGTCGGTGCGGGTGGCCTGGACACCGACGACGGGGCTGCCACTGTCGAGGAAGTCGACGAAGTTGATGCCGATGACGACGAGGGCGCCGAGGAGCTTGTCGGCGCTCTTAACAACGACGCAGACCAGAAAGAGGGGTATTCAGAGTGAGGCACAGGATGGGCGGGTCGCGCCGGTTTGGCCGGCGTCCTGATGAACGAGCCTCGATGCTCAAGAACTTGTCTGTCTCGCTGATCACGCACGAGAAGGTGCGAACGACATCGGCGAAGGCGAAGGAAGTGCGGTCCTCTGTTGAGCGACTGATCACCCTCGGGGTGACCGATACGCCCCGTAATCGCGAGCTAGCGGAATCCCGTCTCGGCAACCGGATCGCGGTGGCGAAGTTGTTCGATGATATTGGTCCACGGATGGCGGGCAGGCCCGGCGGGTATACCCGTATGTATCGCCTGGAGACCCGCCACGGAGACGGCGCGCCGATCGTGCAGATAGAGATTTTGGACTGATTGTGTCACGGACGGTGAAGCTGTGTGTGTCATACGATGGGAGCCGCTTCGCCGGCTCTCAGATGCAAACGGGGCAGCGCACCGTCCAGGGCGAGTTGGAGGCGGCGTGGGTGCGGAGCACGGGCCTCGAGGAGAGAGTTACCCTCGCCGGCCGAACGGATGCTGGCGTACACGCTGCGGGGCAGGTTGGAAGTGTAGTGACGCGGTCGGACATCGCCGTGAGCGGCCTGGAGGATAGGCTGACCCGAGAGCTGCCGGCGGATTTTCGCGTTCATTCCATTGTGGAAACGCCGTCCGGCTTCAATGCTCGATCGTCGGCGCGGTGGCGAATGTACGAGTACGATCTCGCAACAGCGGCGAGGAGGTTCCTGCACCGTGGGCGCATGCAGGCGGCGGCGGATCTTTTGCTCGGAGAGCACGACTTCAAGGCGTTTGCCAGTGAGGGACTGCTCGGCCCGAGGGGCGCGGTACGGCGTTTGCACCTGATGCTGGTGCGCGACGGCGGAGACTCGGGGCGCCTGGTGGTCGTCGGGGATGCGTTCCTGCGGCAGATGGTCCGCCGGCTGGTCAGCGCGCTTGTGGCGGTAGGAACTGGTAAGATGGGTGCGTTGGAAATACAGCGCGCATTTATCATGCGCGAACCGCGGTTATTGCCCACTCCGGCATCACCGGGCGGGTTGACCCTGGTCCGGGTGGGGTATCAAGAGTATACAGGAGAGACGTTGTGAAGACATATACACCCAAGCCGGGAGACATCGCCCGAGGCTGGTGGGTTATCGATGGTGAGGGCCAGCATCTGGGGCGGCTTGCGTCGGAGGTAGCCAAGCTGCTCCGGGGTAAGCATAAGCCGATGTTCACGCCGTTTCTCGACACGGGCGACTTTGTGATTGTCGTGAACGCCGAGAAGATTGTGATCACGGGGAAAAAGCCACAGCAGCAGGTGTATTACCGCTACAGCGGCTATCCCGGTGGATTGAAGGCACGCACGTTCGAGGAGATGCGCGAGCGTAATCCCGCCAAGGCACTGGAGCTCGCGGTGAAGGGTATGTTGCCGAAAAACCGGCTTGGCGATGCCTTGCAGGGCAAGCTGAAGGTTTACGCGGGTGCGTCACATCCGCATGCGGCCCAGCAGCCGCAAGTGTTCACCATATCGCCCGGTCGCAGCGATGCGCCCGCGGCGAAGTCGTAGTCTGAGGAGACAGGATTGAGTACAGTCAGGTATCTCTATGGCACCGGTAAGCGGAAGAGCGCGGTCGCCCGCGTGCGGTTGTTGCCGGGCGATGGCCAGATCATCGTGAACGGCAGGCCGGCAAAGGAGTACTTCGGTGGACGGGACGTCTACCAGCTCGTGATGCAGATGCCGTTCCAGTTGACGGGCACTGAAGGTCGTTACAGCGCGAGCATCAAGGTCGCCGGCGGCGGTCACACCGGTCAGGCAGAGGCGATTCGTCATGGCGTCTCCCGGGCATTGTTGCTCGCAGACGAGGGATACCGCCCGGTTCTGAAGAGCGCTGGCTTGCTCACCCGGGACGCGCGTATCAAGGAGCGCAAGAAGGTGGGACTCAAGCGGGCCCGCAAGGCGCCGCAGTACACTAAGCGGTAAACACTGCATCGAACGGCTGCAGGGCGCACTCGGTGTGCGCCCTGCTTTTTTCGTGCTGTACTTCAACTGTTCCGCGATTTTGCGCCCTACAGCGTCCTTCACAAATGTAG
>JADDPA010000133.1:12457-17895 GCA_016782125.1 Thermobaculum sp. | reverse complement strand
TGCGCGGCGGTCGGCCCCTTGATGTCCATCGCCCCTCGGCCCCAGATCGCCCCCTCGTGGACGCGCCCCTCGAACGGGGGGAACGGCCAGCCCGATTCGTCGCCCGCGGAGACGTGGTCGAGATGCGTGTTGAGCATCACCGACGGCCCGCCGCCGGTACCGCGCAGCACCCCGACAGCGTTGCCCACGTCGTCGATCCAGGCATCGTCGTAGCCCAGCCGCTGCATCTCCGCCTGAACCGCACGGGCGGCGTCCGCCTCCTCGCCAGGCATGCTGCGGGTTTGAATAAGCGCCTGGCAAAACGCCACCAGTCGCTCCTCGTGCTCGCCCGCCGCCTGCCGCAGCATCTCCGGATTCGGCATGGTCGTGTTCCTCCTTGCTGTTTCGTGCGGAATGATACCGTATCTCGCGGCGCGCGATGCGCCCACGTGGCACGGTGGGTGCACGTACAGCGGCACATTGAAGCGTCAGACTACAAGCCAGGAGATCACACCCGTGGCAACGAAGAAACACCTCTCGCGCCTGCTAAGCATCCTCACCCTCGCCTTGTCGCTCGCGCTCGTCGGCTGTGGGGGGGATTGGCCGGACCTCAACACACCAGAGTCAGGAAACCCGGAGCAGACACTGCAGGACTTGGTCGAAACACCCGAGGCACTGACTGCCGGGACGGCTGTCCCTGGCACGCCCACGGCCAGCCCGTAGCCCATGTGGCGGTGGAGTGATCTCGATTGCCGGAATGGTGCCGCCAGGAGGAGCGCATGCACGGGTACTCGCTCCAGCGACACACAACGCCTCAGTCTTCTAGCACCGTCAGCTTCAGCTGGTGGATCCCCATGGCCCCGGTCACCACTACGTCTTCCGGCGACGAGACTGCCGCCTGGGCAGGACGTTGCGTGTCGGCTTGGGCGATGCCCTCCTCATCGTAGGCCCGCGCCATCACCGAATATGGGCCGGGGGCCGATGGGCGCCAGGAATAGCTCCACAGGTGCCACGTCAGATCGCCGAGCGGTTGCTCCACCGCTGCCACCTCCCAGGTCTCGCCGCCGTCCACGCTGACTTCCACGCGCGAGACACCGCGCCGGCCCGTATACGCAATTCCCGTGAGCAGCATACCTTCCCGAGATACCATCCCTTCAGGCGGCCAGTCTATCCGGCACTCCGTGTGGACAGCTCCAAGGTCCGTCCAGCCGGACTCCTTTTGCCAGTAGCCTCGGTAGTTTTCATCCACCACGCGGATGCGCTCGACCCATTTCGAGCTCTTGAGGCCGTAAAGCCCCGGCGCCTGGAGTCGGACCGGCGCGCCGTGCTTGGCGGTGATTGCCTCGCCGTTCATCTCGTAGACGAGCAGCGAATCCGGTGACATGGCGGTTGTTAGGTCCAGGCTCTCGGTATAACCATCGGCGCACATGGTCACGACGTCATACGCCCCACCTCGGACTCGCGCCCGGTCCAGGACCTCGGCGAGACGAACCCCTCGCCACAACGCATTCCCGATGAGGTTGCCGCCCACCGGGTTGGAGATGCACTCCATCGTCGCCCACTGCTCCGTCGCCGGCAGCGTGCGCAGGTCTTCGAGCGTGAGCGTGAGCGGCTGCTCGACGCTTCCATCCACGTGCAGCCGCCACGCGCCCGCGTCCAAGGTGGGGTCGAGGACATTCTTGGATACCACGTAGAACTGTTCGACGGGGGTGACCTCGTCGGTCCGTCCCGCGGTAGTACCCAGGCGCGTGACCGTCAATCGCCCAAGCACGGCCCAGACGCTACCCGCAAGCCCCGCGACCGCCAGCACGGACCAGGTGGCTCCGCCGAGCACGATCACGCGGCGGGTGCGGTCGAGAGCTCGACTGTCGTGCTCCAGCAGTCGCCGCCCGCCGTACAGGCCGGCGCCCCACAGGACGTACGTGAGGATTGGTCCCGACGCCGCAGAGGCCTGGCCGCCGGGCGAGCGGAGCGCGAATGGACCCAGCCCGGCGAGGGGCATAAGGACGGCTCCCGCAATCGCGTAGACACCACCGACCAGGCCCAGCAGCACCGCCGTGGAGAACTTCCATTCCCGCCGCAGCCAGAGATAGCCGAGCGCAATCAGGACGCCGGTCTCCAGCAGCATCAGCCCGCCGAAAAGCAACGGCTTGGCGTTCCCTCCCATGGTGCGTATGCCCCACGCAAAGAACGGCACAGGGAGCAGTTGCACGACCCGGCCGAGGACAAGCTCGGCTACGGGGTGGATACCCCAGAGGACACGGGCGAGCAGCGCCACCGCTGTCGCGCTCATCGCGGCGAGCGTGGAGAACTGCAGGACCAGGAGCCTTCGCCTGTGAACACCGCCCACTCGTGTGCTCCGTTTCGGGTATTATGGGCCTAGTGCCAGTATGGTATCCCACACTCCACACGCGCAAGGTTAGGGCTGGGTTAGAAAACACCCGAACGGCGTGCTCTTCCTTGACAGAGCAGATTGTGTCCTCTACAATCCGCTCTTCGGAACGTGGTTCCGCGAGATCTCAACGACAAGACAGAGCTTGTTCGGCGTAGACCCTGAAGATACCGCGCTAGGCGTGCAGGGACCCGTATGGATTGTCTGGGGGTGATAAATCGAAGGTCAGAGGACTGGCGATCCCATCGGCTGGACCCTGGAGGGGTAACATCCTCCCTCGTGTGGTCGACCAAAATGCACTACCTACCCACCAGTTCTATCTCAAGGAGGCGAGGGATTTGACGGCAAAAAGCAGAACCTATCGATGGTTCGTACTCTTCGCGCTGGTACTCCTGCTGACACCGCTCATCGCGGCATGCGGCGGCAACCAGGCAGCTACCACCCCGGCGACAACCGCCAACCAGACAGAGGTTGCGCCCGGGGTCGAGACTGCCGTAGCGTCGGTCGGCGAGACGGCCCCGGCAGGCGAGACAGCTGCCCCAGCGGGCGGCGAGACCGAGGTTGCCGGTGACGGCGGCTCGGAGGGAGCCCCTGTTCAGGCCGCGTTCGAGCCCGGTGGCGATTGCCCCGCGGGCCAGAAGGGCGGCACCGCAGTCGCGAGTATCCAGCAGGAGCCGGAGATTCTCGACCCGTTCATTACGGGCATGACCTTCTCCGTATGGCTGCTGCATGCGCTCAACGTGCCGCTGGTGCGTGCCACACCGGAAAGCAACACACTTCAGCCGGTACTGCTCTCCGAGGTTCCTTCCGCGGAGAACGGCGGCATTTCCGAGAACGGCCTGACCTACAAGCTCAACTTCCGCGAGGGTCTGAAGTGGAGCGATGGCCAGCCGCTCGATGCGTCCGACTTAGTCTTCACCTGGAAGACCATCATGGACCCGCAGTACGGGGCTGGTTCTCAGCTCGGCTGGGAAAAGATCAAGGACATCAAGCTCTCCAATAACGACCGGACGGCGACGATCACGCTGAGTGAGAGGTACGCGCCGTTCTTCGCGACCGCAATCGCGGGTTCGGGCGCCACGACCGGTGGCTTCATGCTGCCGGAGCACGCTTTCAAGGGTATGAAGCCCGCGCAGTACGCGAAGAGTAAGTATGGCGCGCAGGGCACTACCGGTCACATCGGCTCGGGGCCGTTCAAGATGGAGGCGTGGAAGGCCGGCCAGACCATAACGATGGCCCGCAACGAGAACTACGTCGGGAAGAAGGCGTGCCTCGACAAGCTGCTCTTCACCATCGTGCCGGAGGTCGACTCCCAGATCTCCCTGCTGCAGCGGGGTGACAACGACCTGGCGACGAACTTCTACGCGAGCGACATCCCGGTGCTCGACAAGCTCCAGCCACAGGGCGTCAAGGTGCTCGCGTACCCGGCGTACCTGGTCGAGCGCTACCTCTTCAACTTCAACGACCCGAAGGACGCGAGCATCACAGTGGATCCGACGAAGGCCAAGAAGCATCCGGCCTTCCAGGACGTGAAGGTCCGAAGGGCCGTCGCACTGGCTATGAACCGCCCGGCGATCGTGGAGAAGCTGCTGTTCGGCAAGGCGGAAGTCGCCGTCAATGAGTGGGACAACAGCCCCTGGTTCAATGAGAAGCTCAAGCCATATCCGTATGATCCGGAGCAGGCGAAGCAGTTGCTCGATGAGGCTGGGTGGAAGGACACGGACGGGGATGGCATCCGCGACAAGGGCGGCGTGAAGCTCTCCTTCAACCACTCCACCACGTCCGGCAATGCGATCCGCGAGTCCATCCAACGGGCAACGATCGGTGACCTGCGCAACGTGGGCATCGAGATGAAGATCGTGAACCACGATCCGAGCAAGCTGTTCGCGCAGTTCAGCGAGGGCGGCGTGCTCTCCCGACGCCAGTTCGACATGGCCGGGTACACCACGGGTATCGGCCTCGACCCGGACTTCAGCGCTTACTACATGAGCAGCGAGATCCCGAGGAAGGCCAAGCCCGCGGGCTCGAACTTCGGTGGCTACAGCAACCCTGAGCTGGACAAGCTCTGGAAGCAGCAGGCTACGGAGACCGACCCTGCCAAGCGCAAGGCGATCTACGACCAGATCCAGCAGATCATGTACGACGATGTGGCGATCATCTGGATCTATGACCGGCTGCAGATCGACGCCGCGGGGCCGCGCTTCACGGCACCCAAGCCGGACTTCACCGGGTACATCTGGTGGGCTCCGGAGGAGTTCTCGATGAAGAAGTAGGCGCGACATCGTTCGCGTCGCGGAGGGACGAGCCTGCGCTCGTCCCTCCGCTCCCCTCACCTTACGGAGGTGATCGATGGGCACATACATACTCCGCCGGTTCCTGCAAGCGATTCCCCTGCTCTTCATCATTAGTCTCGCGTTGTACTACTCGATCTTTTCCCTGGGCGATCCCATCGGCCGCCTCGTCGCCAATAACCCCCGCACGACACAGGCGGACATAGATCGCGTCAGAGCGTTGTATGGCCTCGATAAACCGAAGCGCGTGCAGTATCTCCATTGGGCCGGCAACTTCGTTCGCGGTAACTGGGGACAGTCTCTCGTGACCCGGCAAGACGTGCGGCCAGTTATCTGGAGCCGCCTGAAAAACACCTTGCTTCTCATGGTAAGTTCGTTCGTGCTTACCCTGCTGATCGCCATACCCACCGGGTTGATCTCCGCACTGAAGCAGTACTCAACATTCGACTATGTGGTCACCGGCTTATCCTTCATCTTCTACAGCCTGCCGGTGTTCTTCCTCGGCTTCTTGCTGATCTACATCTTCTCGCTCAAATTCTTTCAATGGGGCCTGCCAGCCCTGCCCGCTGGAGGGATGTACGACCTGCGTGGCGAATCGACACCCCTGCAGCTCGCGAAGCACCTGGTCCTGCCCGCTTTCACCATCGCCCTCATCAGCGCCGCGCTGTACACCCGCTACCTCAGGTCCAGCGTGCTCGAGATCATGGGGCAGGATTACGTTCGTACCGCGAGGGCGAAGGGCCTGCGCGAATCGGTGCTGATACGGCGGCATGTGA
>JADDPA010000133.1:734-12425 GCA_016782125.1 Thermobaculum sp. | reverse complement strand
ATACTTCTGCAAGTAGCCGCATTGTTCTCCGGTGCGGTAGTGACGGAAAGCATCTTCGCGTGGCCCGGGATGGGCTCGCTCTTTATCGATGCCGCTCGTAACGTGGACTACCCGATCCTGATGGCCATACTGGTCATCGCCTCAGCGCTCGTGATCCTGTTCAACCTCATCGCCGACGTGGTGTACGCCTTCCTCGATCCTCGTATCAAGTACAGCTAGGGAGTAACTTCATGGCTAAATCCAGGACGAACGCACCAGCGACATCGCGAGACGGTGCCGTCGAGGTCGGCGCTGACCTGCGCGCCGAGGAGGCGAAGTCGCGTGCTATCGATACCCCCGGCAAAATTATCCGCAGGCGATTCCTGAAGCACAGGATGGCCGTCGTCAGCCTGATCTTCTTCGTCCTGCTGGTGGTGACCGTGTTCGTTTGGGCCTTCCTTCTGCCCGCTGATGCCGCGACGCAGGTAGACATCTACAACGCGAACTCAGGCCCCTCTCGCGCGCACCCGATGGGTACGGACCAAGTCGGGAGTGACGTGCTGAAGCGCATCATCCTCGGCGGGCGCGTGTCGCTGACGGTCGGCCTGCTCGCCGTGACTATTGCGGTCACTCTCGGCACCATCGTCGGCGCCGTGGCTGGGTACTACGGTGGGCTCATCGACAACCTGCTCATGCGTATAGCAGACATGATGTTGAGCATCCCGCTGCTGCTCCTCATCGTGATGCTGGCCGCCATACTTGGGCCGAGCGTGCGCACCATCATCATCGTGATAGGGCTGACCAGTTGGATGGGTATCTCGCGTATTGTGCGGGCGAACTTCCTCAGCCTGAAGAATAAGGAGTTTGTCGAGGCGGCCCGCTCCATCGGCGTGAAGGACTATAAGCTCATCTTCCGCCATATCCTGCCCAACAGCACGGCGCCGATCATCGTCGCCGCGACGCTGGGGCTGGCAGAGGCGGTCCTCCTGGAAGCGTACGTTAGCTTCCTCGGCTACGGCATCCAGCCTCCAGACCCCTCGTGGGGGAATATGGTGACTAGCGGCGGCTTCCTGGTCACGATCCAGCAGGCGCCGTGGATGATGTTCTTCCCTGGCATCATGATCACCCTCACAGTGCTGACCGTGAACTTCATCGGCGACGGCCTGCGCGATGCCCTCGACCCGTTCAGCCGCTTGTAGCGCGTAAAACGAGAGACTCGTATACTGGTTCTACCCAAAGGGGCGTTCGCTTGAACGCCCCTGTATCGTGCTTGCGCGGCAGGAGGATGAGAATGCGAGAGTTCACAGCAGCCCGGCTGCGGGATGTGGAGGAGTCGGCGACGATCACCGTCTCCGATAAGGCGAAGGCGCTCAAGGCGCAGGGCAAGGACGTGCTCGACCTCTCCGGCGGCGACCCACACTTCCCGACGCCGAGGCACATCGTCCAGGAAGCGACCGAGGCGATGGAGCGCGGCGATACGCACTACCCGCCGAGCCGGGGCATCCCTCGCCTGCTAAATGCCGTGCAGCGAAAGTTCGCGCAGGACAACGGGCTGGAGTATGCGCTGGACGAGTTGATCGTGACGCCCGGCGGAAAGCTCGCGATCTACGCCACCTTGATGGCAACCGTTGAGCCGGGCGATGAGGTGCTGTTGCTCTCGCCCGCGTGGGTGAGCTACGAGCCGGGGATCAGGATCGCCAGCGGTGTCCCCGTGTACGTCCCGTTGGAGCCCGAAGAATACCGCATCACACCCGAGGCGTTGCGGTCGGTGGACGCGCCGCGTGCGAAGGTGCTCATCTTCAACTCACCGAATAACCCCACCGGACGCGTGGCGACAGCCGACGAGATTCGAGCGGTCGCGGAGTTTGCCCAGGAGCGCGACCTGCTCGTCATCGCCGACGAGCTGTACGAGAAGCTGCTGTACGACGGGCGTGAGCACCAGAGCATCGCCGCCCAGCCTGGCATGCGCGATCGCACCATCACCGTCAATGGGATGTCGAAGGCATACGCGATGACCGGGTGGCGGCTCGGGTATGCCGGCGGTCCGCGCGCTGTGATCGCGCAGGCGTTCAAGATACACCAGCAGTCGGTCACTTCAGCTGCGACATTCACCCAGATGGCCGCCGCGTGCGCGCTGGAGGGGCCGCAGGACGCGGTCGCGGAGATGCTCCAAGGGTACGACAGCAACCGGCGGCTCGTTGCCGACGCGCTCAACGCGATCCCGGGTGTGCACTGCCCGATGCCGGAGGGCGCGTTCTATGCCTTTCCGAGCATCGAGGGTAAGGAGAGCATCCCCTTCGCGCGCGAGCTGCTCGACGACGCGCTCGTGGCGGTCACACCGGGCGTGGCATTCGGCCCGACGGGGGAGGGACACATCCGGATCTCCTTTGCCACGGAGGCGAGTATCCTGGAGCGGGCATTCGAGCGCATGAGCAAGGCGCTGGGTGCGTAGGCTCGCGTTCCTTGCGGCGCGGGCGATCACGCTGCTCGTCACCCTGCGCTATCGCGTCCTACTGCGGCGAAGGGTGCAGTTCGGCAAGGGCTTTATCTGCAACCACCGCCTGACCGTGCGCGGCCCGGGCAGGGTCGTGATCGGACCAGGGGTGAACGCCTGGGCACATCAGGAGCCGACCCGGCTTGTCACGACCAACCGGGACGCCGTCCTCGTGATCGGTGCGAATTGTCGCCTGAACGGGCCAACGCTGATCGCGAGCGAGCGTGTCGAAGTGGGAGACGGCTGCATTCTCGGTTCAGCGGTCGTATTCGACTCCGACTTCCACTCGGTGCGGCGGGACCGCAGGACGAACCCCAACGCCCCTGTGCGGCGCGCGCCGGTGGTGATCGAGCCAAACGTCTGGCTCGCAGGGCAGGCCGCCGTGCTGCCGGGCGTGACTGTCGGCCACGACTCCGTCGTCGCGTTCCGGGCGGTCGTCACGCGCGACGTGCCCGCGGGCGTGATCGTTGCCGGCAACCCGGCCCGCGTGGTACGACAGCTGAACGAGCAGGAGTAATACGGACCCAGGCTGACTGGTAGGGTATCTGTCATTCCGAGCCTGCGAGGAATCCGTGCTACGGGCTACGTGTCCCTCACTACGTTCGGGATGACACGCAGCACGGCTCAAGCGGATCGCGTATAACCTGGTTGCGCCGCATACAGGTTCTTGCGGCCCCCTTGTTGCGCCGCACCGGGTTCCGGTTGCGACGGGCCGCGAGCAGACTTATCCTTCTCTCAAGCGAGGGGGATATCTGTGATACGACTGATTCGACATAATGTCATGGCGTCGTGTCTCCTGCTGCTTGCCCTCGCACTGCTGCTCGCCCCAAAGGCGGACGGCGCCGCCGCGCTTGCGCAAACTATGCTCACGCCGAGCGGCACTGTAACCGGCATCTCCATCCCCAAGATCCAAGTAGACAGCAAGGTGGTCGAGGTACAGCGTGAGGAGCGCGACGGCGTGGTGGAATGGCAGGTGGCGGACTACGCCGCCGGGCACCATGCGGGGTCGGGAGATCCGGGCGGCGGAACGAACATCGTGATCTCCGGCCACAACAACATCCGGGGCGAAGTGTTCCGCCGCCTCGACGAGCTGCGCAAGGGCGATGTGATCACCTTGGACTCCCGCGACGGCGCGCACCAGTACGAGGTGTCCGAGGTGCGTATCGTGCTCCAGGACGGCGCGCGCGACAGCGTGCGAATGCGCAATGCGCGCGTCATGGCGCCCACACCCAAGGAGCAGCTCACCCTCATCAGTTGCTGGCCTTACCAGCCATGGCCACCGTACCGCATCATCGTGATCGCGCTGCCTGTATGATACGGACTCCGGCTGAACGATAGGGTATAGGTCAGTCCGAGCGTGCGAAGAACCAGCCGCAGCCGCGATTAGACGGCTGCAGTCTGGAGGTGAACGGTCCGCCCCTCCCGCGCCGACTGGTAGATCGCCTCCGTCAACACCGCCACGCGCACGCCCACTTCGGGCGGGGAAGGGTTCGGCGTCTCTCCGCGAATCGCGGCCAGCCATGCCGGGTCCATACTGCGAACGCCCGGCAGTTCCAACGGCTGAATGATGCCGCCGTCCTTGTACTGCATGACGCGGCCCGTGCGCCAGGGATGCTGCGGCTCGGTCTCGTAGCGCAGAATCCCCTTAGTCCCGCTGACCGTGACGTTCTCGATCCACGTCGTGGGGAGGTCACCGATCACGGTGAGCTGCCCCTGAACCCCGCCCTCGAAGCCGACGGTGGTCGTGCTATTGATGTCGATGGGCAGGCCAAAGTTGTCTACGAGGGCGGACACGGAAACCACGGGCCGTCCTGCGAGACTCAGGAGCGACTCCGCGTGGTGGCTGCCGCTGTCCATGAGCATCCCGCCGCCGGAGAGCGCGGGATCCTGCCGCCAGCTCCCCTCCGTACCCTTTCGCCATGCCTGCCCATTGAGGATAGCCACCGTCTGGATCTCGCCCAGCTCGCCGGCCTCGATGGCCTGCCGCATAAAGGTGTACGCCGGGTCCAGGCGACGCTGGTAGCTGACCGTGACGATCACGCCCGCGGCCTCGGCTTTCGTGGCGATGTCGCGCGCATCCTCCGTGCTAATAGCAAGCGGTTTCTCACTGAGTACGTGTACCCCGTGCTCGATCGCCTCCGTCACCTGAGGATGGTGCAGGCTGTGCGGGGTGATGATCTGCACCGCGTCGAGTTCCACCGCGTTGTACAGCTCCTCGGTGGTGGCGAAGTCGGGCACGTCCACGAGTTGCGGGTTGCTCTGACGCATCCGCTCAAGGCTGACCGGGCTGGTGTCCACGAGCGCGACGATTTGGGTGCCTTCGAGCGAGAGAAGGGTCCGCGCGTGAAAGGAGGATGCGCCGCCGCACCCGATCATGGCTATCCGTACTGGTTGCAATGCTAGCTCCTTGCTGATTGTGCCCTGTGCGCGCCGCCCGCGCCTGGTGCGGGCCAAAGTCGATGCGTCGCCGGGACGGTTTCGACAGACTCTGCAAGTTAGGTTCCACACTTGGATTGTCCCGAATGTGTCGCGGCTGCTACCATAAAGGGCGTTGTGCAGAGATGGCGCATTCCCGACCAACCGATGCACCCTGCCGGGAATAGGACACAGCACGTCGATCGTATGTCAGCTGCCGACATTCGTGGTGTGCCTGGACCGCGCGGTGAAGGCCGGCTCTCCCGGCACGCTGCGGTGATGCACAGCCGAGGTGTTGGGTAATACACCAGGCGCGCAGAGCGGCCGGCTATGGTAGAGTACGAGTCCGAAGGGATCGATATCACGATACGTGCGATGATGACGGGCTTGAGTGGGCAGTACGCGCTTGCGCGGTGGTTCTCAGACGACGGCGTACCCCCGGAGGTATGCATGACCGATCAGGCATTGCGCGCAGGGGCTAATATCTCCGCGCTCGCCTGGCGGGACCCGGCGGGCGCGTGGTTCGTGGCTGGTATGCGCCAAGACCGCGACGGCTTGGTGGCACGCTGGTGAGTGCTGGAGCGCAGGGGCGGGTGCGGCGGCACGGCTTGGGGCGAGAGTTGCGGCCAGAGCACGTCGCCGGGTTGCTTGCCGGGCTCCCGCGGTGGTTACCGGATCTGGTCGCGGTGATCGCGCTCTTCCTGGTCACGACCCTCGCCATGTGGGACCTGATCGTGGGTGGCACGATGCTTGGTCAGGACGCCGCGGTGTACTTCTACCCGATTTACGAGGCACTCGGCGAGCGGCTGCGGGCCGGCGATGTGCCAGGATGGAACCCTGCGCAGTTTGGCGGTGCGCCCTTCGCGGGGAACCCACAGTCGGGC
This sequence comes from Thermobaculum sp., assembly GCA_016782125.1. Classification (GTDB taxonomy): domain Bacteria; phylum Chloroflexota; class Chloroflexia; order Thermobaculales; family Thermobaculaceae; genus JACDAU01. The sequence continues at coordinate 6,653 of JADDPA010000133.1, read as the reverse complement.
TGGATGTACCTGCCCGCGATGATACTTTTTACGCTGCTCCCCGTCGGGTCGGCAGCGAACGCCTTTATGTTCCTCCACCTTTTCGGTGCCGGGCTGGCGACGTATGGGCTGGCTCGCGTGCTGCGGTTGGGCGTGCCAGGAGCCCTCGTCGCCGCGATGGCGTACGCGTTCACGGGCTTCCTGTATGAGCGGACCGTATGCTGCTTCGCGTACGGAGGGGTTGCACTGTGGCTGCCCCTGATGCTGCTCTCGGCGGAGATGGCACTGCGGAGCCGGGACCGGCTGCGGATGGGGCTCTGGTTGGCGCTCGGCGGCGTGGCGCTGAGCCAGGCGCTCGCCGTGTGGCTGGGACAGGGCGCCTATTACGCGCTGCTCGCCCTCGGAGGGTACATGACGTACCGGACCCTGATCAGTCCCCCGGCGCATATTGAGAGCATGCGCGACAAGATCTTGGCGCTAGTGCTGCACGGGACCGCGCTGCTGGCTTTCGGGTTCGGGTTTGCGGCGGCTGGTGTGATCCCGCGGCTGGAGTACAACGCCTTCTCCAGCCTTGCTGGAGGATACACCGGTACGCAGGCGGCGGTGCATAGCGGGTGGAGTTTGGAGCAGTGGGCGTCCCTGCTCTGGCGGCGAAACTGGTACGGCGGGGGAGTGACGCTGCTCCTCGCGCTCATCGCGCCATTTGTCGCGCGCGGACGCCACGCAACACCATACTTCGCGACGCTCTGCGTTGCCGCCCTGATACTATCGGGGCAGGGCCCCACACCGCTGCACGCAGTGTTGTACCTACTGCCGGGCTTCGCACGGCTGCACCCGCACGACCCAGAGCGGGTACTCACGGTGTTCTATCTCGGCTCTGCGCTGCTCGCAGGCGCAACCGTGCAGCGACTTGGAGACTGGGGGCGCCGAGCGATCGTCTTCGTGCCGCCCCTGGCGTTGGTGTTGTTCCTGCTACCCGCCATTGGAGCGGCGCTGCCCGCCGGCCACATCCCGGCGACAACGCTCCTGTCGATGCTCGCAGCGCTCGTCCTGCTCTGCGTATGGCCGCTCGTGCCCCGGCACGGACGATGGGTAGGTGCGCTGCTCGCGTTCGTGCTCGTCGTTGACCTGCTCGCGGCGGGGCGGGAGGTGGTCGCGCGGGGACCGGGCGGGTTCCGTAAAGTGCAACTGGACACATACTATGCGCCCGGTGGCGCGGCGAAGTACCTGCTGTCCCGACCCGGTACTGAGCGATACCGCTACTTCGGATACGACCCCAGCATCCGCTTGCGCAATATGCCATACCGCTGGCAGTGGGCGTCACCGGAGCCTGCGGTGCTGCTTGTGAACAACCGTGCCACCCTGTTCGGGCTCCAGGACGTGCAGGGTTACGACCCCGTCCATACCGCGCGCTACGACGAATATATGCAGGCGCTCAACGGAAAATCGCAGGAGTATCGAGGCTCGTACGTGCTCGACACCGGGCTCGGCTCGCCGCTGCTCAACGCGCTGAACGCCCGCTACGTCGTCGTGCCGCGCGTCTCGCCCCCGGACCGGAAAGACCTGCTGCGACTGGAAAGCGCGTGGAAGGAGGTCTACCGCGACGATCTCGTGCGCATTCTGGAGAACCCGCAGACATTACCGCGTGCCTGGGTGGTTCATGAGGCGCGCCGCGTGCAGCGAGGGGAGGCTTTGAAACTCCTCGCGTCCCGCCGCGTCAACCCGCGCTCGACGGTGCTCATCGAGAGCGATCCCCCGCCGCTCGCCCCATCGCCGGACCCAGTGGAGGACCGCGCGACAATACGCTCATACGAGCCGGATCGTATCCGGCTGAGTGTGCGGACGGACGCGCCGGGCATGCTGGTGTTGAGCGAGGTGTACTTCCCGGCGTGGAAGGCATACGTCAACGGCAAGAGCACGGAGGTGTACCCCGCGAACCACGCGCTACGGGCGGTGCAGGTGCCTGCGGGGGAGCACACGGTGGAGTTCCGGTATGAGTCGTGGTCGCTCCAGCTCGGGATTGCCATCACCCTCGCGACCCTCGCCGTCGCCTTCGGCCTCGTGACCGCCGCGCTGCTTCGATGGCGAGGCACGAGGCGCGCAGCCCGTGGGGAAGGAACTGGAAGCCAAGCCTGACGCGGTGGTCGAGACGGCCCTGCGCAGCACGCCCCCGCCCAATCGCTGAGGAACCGCGTCCCAGGCAGCAAAGTGCGCAGGTTCCACCGCCGCTGGTACGGCCCGGCCCAGATGCTGGACGCCTGCGCTGCTACCCTGCGTGGCACCGTCTGCCCCGGTGGAGTGCCTCCCCGGCTTGCTGTCGCTCCCAGTCGGCCTTCTCCAGCGCGTACTCGACTTCATCGCCGTCGAAGATCTCGGGGTCCTCGATGCCGAACATCTCGCGGAGCTCCTCGGGCGTGAGGCGGTACGTCCGCACCAGGGTCATACCCGCCTTCTCCATCACCCGTCGCGACCCGACGTTATGCTCGTACGTCGAGGCGACCACGCGCTGCACGCCAAGCTCGGCGAACCCCTTGCGGATCAGGGCGCGCGACACCTCCCTGCCATAGCCCTTGCCCCAGGCGGCCCTGCGCAGCCGATAGCCAAGCTCGACCTCGCCGGGTCCAGCGCCCTCCCCCGGCCGGAAATGGAACCACCCCAGGAAATCGCCGGTGGCCTTCTCGATCGCCGCCCAATAGCCGTACCGATCGCCACACTCGTAGTAGCGCAGGTACGCGGGCAGGATCTCGCGCTCGATCACGTCGCGGGGCGTGGGCGGTCCGCCGGTGAGGTAGCGCATCACCTCCGGGTCGCCGTCGAGAGCGACCAGATTGTCCGAGTCGGCCTCCGTGAAGCCCCGCAGCACCACCCGCTCGGTCTCCAAAAAGACGTCCATTCATCACTCCCCGCGACAATGCGAGCACCAGCAGGGTATCCCGCTGTGATATCGCGCATGTTTCCCTGAGCCGCTCGGCTGCTCTACCCGTCCCACGGACCGGTGAGCTCCGCCTCATACAGGTCTGAGGGCTTCTCCGAGTCGTCCTCGTCGACGACGAACTGCACGAGATGGTTGTTACCCTGGACGAAGCTTAGCCCCTCGATCTTCCCACGGAAGGCTGTGCCGTCCCGGTACGTGAGCGTCGCCCAGCGAGCCCCCGAGCCATCGATCACGCCCAGCACCGACCCGGCGACGCGTCCATCCCCACCGTTGTCTGCCGGCTCCTCGGCAGATGCGGAGTATACGATCGCTTCACCACTGGGCTCGGCGTCTGAAAAGGTGAGTCGGACGCCATCGAGCATCCCCAGATCGTACTCGACGATGTTCGACAGGTGGGGCGGGGCGATATCGGGGTGGGTCAGGTACTCCCATAGCTCAGACCAGCGAAGATCGCCCGTGGTGTTCACTGCGCGAAGGCCGTCGCGCGGTCTGCCGTTCCCACGCTGGTAGAGGCGCAGGGTGTCCGGCGACAGGTAGACGGCACCCTCGACATTGAGTTCGCTGCCCGAGAACGCGTGTTCGTCGCGGAGCGCAGCATAGAACGCGGGAACATCGAACAGGGCGATCTCTGGCTCGACATCCCCGGTCCAAGTGAGCACGACGAATTGCTCACGCCCGGGACCGGAGCCCGACCCCATCGCCACTAGCCGCTCACCGCCGTCCATCGGTATGGTGACGCACGCCTCCAGGTCGAGCTTCAATCGTTTGTTGTGGTGAGCCTCGTCGAACACATGATGGCCGTGCCGGTCCGCGGGTAGGGGGATGCAGCTCGCCTTCCCTCCGTCGGCCGGCAGCAGGGCAACGAAGCGTGCGTCATCGCCGATAACGGCCGTTCGGTCGCCGATTGGCGCCAGGCTGGACCCCGCGCGTACGAAAGCCGGGCGCTCGGTCGCAGGGTCGGCACCTTCCTCGTAATACAGCGGTATCCGCCGGAGGATGTGCGCGCCGAGCGCGGGATCCTGTCGTGCCACGATCTGCTGTGCCATGCGGCCTCCGAAGTCGCTCGCGGCGCGGGTCCGGTTGTAGGGGGGACGCGGGCGCGACGGATGGGCAGTATACCACCTCCTGCCCCGCTCGACCGGCTACTCGCCGCCCACGTACGCGTCCGCCTCGATCTCGACGAGCATCTCGGGCGAGATGAGCCGGCTAACCTCCACCATGCTTGCCGCCGGACGAACCGCATCGAAAAACGCGCGGTGTGCTCGGCCGACCTCTTCCCAACGGGAGATGTCGGTCACGTAGATACGAGTGCGCACGACATCGGCCAGGGTCGCCCCCGCGTTATTCAGTGCGGCCTCAATGTTCCGGAGGGCCTGCACGGTCTGCCCATAGACGTCGCCGTGCCCGACGAGCTCTCCCGCCTCATCAGTTGCTGTGGTGCCCGAGACATGGACATAGGGGCCGATCCGCACTGCCCGAGAGTAGCCAAAGACCGACTCCAAGGGCGCGGCGCTGCTTATGTTGCGCCGCGCCCTGGAAGCGCCGTTTCCGTCCACCGCATCTACCCCCGGCCCGCGACCGCCGCAGGCCGGAGGTAGCAGCTGCCTGACCTATTTTGCCTTGGCGCCTGCCTCATTGGATGTCGATCCTTCGCCGATGCCGTTCACGGCGCTGACGGTGTAGTAGTAGTAGGTGCCCGTCCTCGTCGCCTTGTCGCTGTACGACAGGACGTTGCCCACACTCGTCAGCAGCGTCGAGCTGCCGGTCGTCGTGCGCCGGTAGATCTTGTAGCCCGTGATCGCCGAGCCGCCGTTGCTCGCGGGTGCCTGCCACTTCAGAAGCACGCCCTTCCCCTTCGTTGGCGTCTGCGCGGTCAGGTCCTCAGGCGCGCTCGGTGCGGTCACCACCAAACCAAGCATCCCCGGCACGTCCAGTCGCCCGCCCGTCGCGACCGGCGTGCTGCTGTCGCGCGCTATGGAGTCAGTCGGGATTGCGCGGTCGAGGATCGCCGCCCTGATCTGCGCGGCGGTTGCATCGGGATAGACGCTCTTGTACAGGGCGGCCGCGCCGCTCACGTGCGGCGTCGCCATTGATGTGCCGCTGTAGGAGCCGTATGGGGTCGACAGGTAGCTCGGCAGCGTCGAGTAGATGCTCGTACCCGGCGCGCCCAGGTCCACGCTCTCCATCCCGTAGTTCGAGAACGTGGACCTCCCGCCCCCGTTGTTTATGGACGCGACCGCGATGACGTTGGTGTTCTTGTAGCTTGCCGGGTAGGTCGGGGTGATGTCGTTATCGTCGCCGATCCCGTCGGAGCCGCCGTTGCCGGCTGCCGCTATGAAAAGGATGCCCGCGTTGTTCGCCCGCTCGATCGCGTCATAGAGCCCCTGCGAGTAGCCACCACCGGCCCAGGAGTTGTTCGTCGCGACCAGGTTGATGCCGAGCTTCAGCTTCAGGTTCGTGAAGTAGTCCACCGCCTCGATGGCGTCATCGAGCGAGCCGCCGTTGCCGCCGAGGAACTTGCCGCAGATGACCGTGACATTCCAGTTCACGCCAACCACGCCCCTGTCGTTATTGCCGATCGCGCCGATCGTGCCGGAGACGTGCGTGCCGTGCTTCTCGCCCTGGTTGTCAGCATTTCCGTCGTAGCAGGTCTTGTTGTTGCCGAGGAAGTCCCAGCCGTAGTAGTCGTCGGCGTAGCCGTTGCCGTCATCATCGATGCCGTTGGCTGTCTTGTCCCTCCCCTGGGTATCGAGGCCGCACTCTCCCGGGTTGCGCCACGTGTTGCCGCCATCATCGCACGTGCCCATCTGGCCGTCCGCCCCGGGAGTTGCCAGGTCTGGGTGCTTGTAATCAACCCCCTCATCGATGACACCGACGTAGACGTTCTTGCTGCCGGTGTTACCCGCGGCCCACGCCTCACCCGCCTGGCTGCCGTACTGGTTGGCCGGGCTGGTCGCGTCGCCGTACATCCCGTAGAGCGAGCCGCCCGTGTAGTAGGGGTCGTT
>JADDPA010000133.1:0-634 GCA_016782125.1 Thermobaculum sp. | reverse complement strand
GGTACGGTGGCGAGCTCCACAACACCGGGTGACTTGAGCTCTCGGCGCTTAGCGGCACCAGCCCTTGACCGAGCAGCGGCCTTAGCATCCTCGCTGACGCCCGTGTTGAACTGGATGAGGACCTCGCCCGGGACGAATCTCGGTCCGGCATCAGGGCCGGGCTCATCGCCCCCCGCGTACGCGGTACCGGAGCCGACGAACACACTCAGGACCAGCGTGAACGTGATCGCGAGACGCATAAACATCGACACCTTCATCCCTACCTCCTCGCCGGACCACCGGCCGGCACTTCGCGGCTTCGGTACCGCTTGTTGCGCGTAGTATATACCGCTATTCCACCATTGCATAACAGTGTATCGAGCGGTGGCTGAGCGTTGTGTGAACATCGGGTGTAACGACATAACAGTGTTCTCAGGCGGGGTGCTATCGTGTCGACGACCGGTGGCGGCGTTGTGTGTCGAGGTCTCGGAGCAGGCCCGCGGGTGTGTTTCGCTAATCTTCCCGTGATTCCGGCGCCACATCCCTTCCCCGTGGCAGACCACACTCTGCTGCCTCCGAGGTTACTTCCCGGGGCCCTTGCCCCCGCCGTTCTCATCGCCCTGGCCCTTCCCGTTCCCCTGGCCCTTATCCTGAC
>JADDPA010000063.1 GCA_016782125.1 Thermobaculum sp. | reverse complement strand
TCCTCCGCGCTCACGAGCCGGCCATGCGGCTGGCGGGCGCGCATCGCCGCACGGGCCACCTCGGGCTCGGGCAGGTCCTCCGTGATGCGCCGCACCCAGGGGGTATCAACCGTGCCCGGACAGATGCAGTTAATGCGCACACCTTCCGCGATATGATCGATCGCTGCGGCACGGGTGAGCGCGAGTATCCCGCCCTTTGCCGCGGAGTATGCAGCACGGTCAGCCACCCCCACCAGCGCCGCGACGCTCGAGATGTTGATCACGCAGCCCCCGCCGGAATCGCGGAGGGCGGGGATGGCGTACTTCATACCCAGGAACGTTCCCTTCAGGTTTATGTCCATGAGGCGATCCCAGTCTGACTCGTCTGTGTCTGGCGTCGTTGCGGCGACGCCGACCCCCGCGTTGTTCACCATGATGTCCAGGCCGCCCCACTCGGCAGTAGCACGCTCGACGAGGGACTGCATCTCCGTCGCACGGGCAACATCCACTCGATGGCCGAGCCCATTCGTACCGATATCGCCGGCGACCCGAGCAGCCGCCGCTTCGTCAACGTCCGCGACAAGCACCCGCGCGCCTTCACCAGCGAAACGGAGAGCGATCGCCCGCCCGATGCCGGAACCGGCGCCCGTCACGATGGCACGCCGTCCGTTGAGCCTGGCCGGATATGTGGTGCCTTCGCTCATCGTCTCTCCAGTGACTCTGCCCTCTGCCGTTCGGTTATCTTACTGAGTACCGTAGGTACGGTCAACCGCGGCGATACAGCCCTTGCTTCCGGTCCCAGGGGAGAAAGCGGCTGTGAGTTGAAACCGCGTGACGGCTTGAGCGCCACCAACACTTCATCGCTCGTGATTCACCCGCTTAGCGCAGATCGATCCCCAGTGTCCCTGCAAGGTCGGCGAGGTAGCGCATGGTCTCCTGGTTCTCTCGGTCGAACGCCTCACCGGCGACAGGGTTGCTCTTGCTTGCACGCCCCGGAACGTCTTCCAACTCGATGGAAATGACACCGTCGTAACCAACATCCTGAAGCGCCTGCAGCGTCGCCGACCAATCGATTTTGCCTTTGCCCGGACGCCAGTGTGCGTTCGTCTGTCCGTCGTTGTCCGAGAAGTGGGTATGAAACACCCTCTGCCCGAGCTGGTACACCGCGACCTGCGGCAAGTCGCCACAGGGGAAAAGGTGGCTGGGATCGAGGTTCGCCCCGAGCACGGGGGAGCCAACGTCCTCGATGATCCTAAGCAAGGAGAGCGCCGTCGTGGCCCACCGATGTGGATGGGTCTCCAGCGCGTACCGCAGGTGCGCCTCTTCGCACAAGGTGCAAAGCTGTTGCAACGTATCCACGTACGCCTTGTAGCCCTCGGTCCAGTCCAGGCCGCGGGGCAGCTCGACAGTGACTTCTTGCGTTGCCGGGAGCTCCAGAAGCACGGGGAACCGCAGGTCGAACGGAGTTGAGACGACCGAGTTTACCATCGTGGTGCCCAGCGCGGCGGCGGTATCTACGACCCGCTTGAAGTATTCGACCGCGCCTGCGCGCCGCTTCGCATCCGGCGAGCCTGCGCCGGCCGGCGTGCTTACGAACTCGGAGAGCATCAAACCCTCTTCGGCGAGGAGACGCCGAAGGGCTTGCACCCGCTGTGGTGTGTAGTGCTCATCCAGCGCGGTCGGATCCCACGCTATGAGCTCAACGTTGGTGAAGCCGAGCCGAGCGACGCGCCGAACCGCGTCGTCGTACGGCGCATGCCACTGAAACGGCCAGATCGCGGCACCGAACTGCATGGCGATGTCTCCTGCGATACGGATCCTGCTATAACGGGGATACTGAGTCCCGGTATACTACTTCGGCTGCGACAAGCAGGTCAACCGCGAGCTGACAGGTCCATCAAATCGTAGGGAAGCCAGACAACACGGCCACTATAGCAGCGACGAAACTCTTTCGTCGTTCGGGTGTGGATGAGTTCGACCGGCGCGTAGCGCCAAGGCAGGAGAAGCACAGTTGGATCTTTACCTCGTCCGGCACGGCGTCGCGTTTGACCGCAACGCCGAGCGCTGGCCGGACGACCGTGAGCGGCCCCTAACCGCGGAAGGTGCTGAGCGATTCCGAAGCGCTGCTCGCGGCTTGCGGCGGCTCGTGCCGCGCGTCGAGCTCGTCCTTAGCAGCTCTTTTACCCGCGCCTGGCAAACCGCGACGATCCTGCAGCACGTCGCCCACTGGCCACCCCCAATCTCCTGCGAGGCCCTCGAGTCCGGCCACGCACCGGAAGACATTGCGGAGGTGTTGCGGCGGTATCAGTTGGCCTCCGTCGCGCTCGTGGGGCACGAGCCCGATCTCCACGTCCTGGCTGCACACTTGCTAGCCGGTGAGCACGGAGCGCCACTGCTTGCGTTCAAGAAGGGCGGCGTAGCCCACATCACCATTGGGAAGGATATGCTCCCCGGTACCGGCGAGCTGCAGTGGCTGCTGACACCGAAGCTACTCCGAGCACTCAACCCCGCGTGAAACGACGCGCCGTGAGCAAAAGGGTGCGGAGCGGCGGCTACGACCGGACCGGGTCGCAGCCACCAAGGCACATCATCCAGGCCCGGCCGGTCACCGGCACCGGTACAAGCGATTCGGATCCTGTATCTCTTGAATGGTTCACGCTACTTCTTGCAGCTCGCGCCCACGGATCTCGCCCGTGCCTGCGAGCCGCAACTTGCTCAGCGTTTCCTTCTCGATCTGCCGAACGCGCTCACGGGTAACACCCAGCACGCGCCCGGCTTCCTCCAACGTGCATCGCTGTTCCCCATCCAGGCCGTAGCGCAGGGCAATGACCCGCTGCTCGCGCTCGGACAGCTCACGAAGCGCGCCCAGTACGTGGCCACGACGCACCTCACCTGTTACCTCGTCCGCGTGCGTACCCCAGTGGGTATCCTCGACAACATCCGCGATCGAGAGCTCACCTCCATCGCCGTGCGGCCGCTCCAGGGAGACCGGTGGTTGCGCCGCCTTGAGGGCTTCTTGTACCTTATCCACGCTGACACCCAACTCGCTGGCGATCTCTTCGCTCGTCGGCTCCCGTCCCAGCTCTTGGGCAAGCTTGTTCGTGGCCTTGGACGCGTGGTTCAGTCGCTCGACGACGTGGCCAGGAAGGCGCACCGTGCGGGACTGGCTATCGAGCGCTCGTGAGACGGCCTGGCGAATCCACCAGACGGCGTACGTGCTGAACCGGTAGCCACGCGCCGGATCAAACTTCTCCGTGGCGCGCATCAAGCCAAGGTTGCCTTCCTCGATCAAGTCAGCCAGCGGCATCCCGCGGCCGCTGTATCGGCGGGCGATGGACACCACCAGTCGGAGGTTGCACTCCACCATCCGGTGTCGCGCCTCGTCGCCCCGCTCAATGCATCGCATCGCATCGGCCCTGTCGGATGGGTCGAGTACCTGCTCCAAGCGCCCAGCGGCAAGCTTGCCCGCGGCCATCTGCGCAGCGAGCTCCATCTCCTCCGCCGCGGTCAGCAGCGGGTACTTGCCGATATCCTGGAGGTAATAGCCGAGGACATCATCGAGCGCGGCTTCGCCCTCCGCGACACTGTTTATCTGCTGGATCTCTGTGGTAGCACTGGACATTTCCATCCCCCGTAATAACCGGCGAGGCTTCTGGTCCTGGCGAACCTGCTGCCTTGCAATTGGGTGGGGAATCTTAATCTTCAGTACTGGTCCAGCGACGATTGCAATATACCGTGGACCCGATTCCCCTACCCGTCACCAACGCCCTACTAAACTATAGGTGGGTGACGACAAGGTGAATATGGCTCTACGCAGGGGAAAAGGGCTATAGAAGGGCTACTTTTGGATGCTCTAGCCGTTGTCGTGCGGACGCACCCAGCCACGGGCGACGCCGTATGCCGCGGCTTGTCGGCGGCTACGCAGGTGCAACTTCGCGAGGATGTTCTTCAGGTGGTTCTTCACCGTGTGCTCGCTCAGGTAGAGCTGTGCGGCGATCTCCCGATTTGAGAGACGAGCGGCGACAAGTTCCAGAACCTCAAGCTCGCGCGGGGTAAGTTCGCCCTCCGGCTCGGGCAATTCCCCCGGACGGCGGAACTCCTCCAGGATTCGCGCGGCCATACGGCGAGAGATTGCCGCCTCGCCTCGTTTCACCCCGCGAAGCTGTTCCAGAAGCTCCGCCGAGCGGATGTTTTTTACGAGATAGCCCTCGGCTCCTGCCTTCACGGCCTCCATCAGCTTCTCGGTATCGTCATGCACCGTGAGCATTACCACGGAAACGTCCGGCAGTTCGGCCCGTATCTTTCGCGTCGCGGCAACACCGTCCGCGCCCGGCAGGTCGATATCCATCAGCACCAGGTCCGGAAGCAACTCCCGAGCCTTACTGAGTGCACTGTCCGCATCCTCCGCCTCGCCAACCACCGTGAAGTCACTCTCATAGCGAAACAGATTGACCAGTCCCTCCCGGAAGAGGGCGTGATCATCGACGAGCAGCAGTCGCAGCAAGGTCTTCCCGCCCTTCAATCGCCTTCCGCACCGGAAGCTGCACCGTTATTCTCGTCCCCGAACCAGGACGGCTCTCAACGCGGAACGTTCCCCCGGCGGTCGCCGTTCGCTCCCGCATGGTCGCCAGGCCGTACCGCTTGCCCTGCGGTCCCAATATCTCCCCCTGCTCGAACCCCTGCCCGTAGTCGCCAACCACCATGACAAGGACATCATGGTCGCGGCACGTGAAAGAAACCCACGCAGTGTTCGTCCCGGCATGCTTACGCACGTTCGAGAGCGCTTCCTGCAGGATGCGGAACAGCTGGAACTCCGCGAGAGGCGGCAATTGCTCTGCGAGCCCGTCCGCGTGTAGATCGACAGTGATACCGTGGCGCTCCTCGAACTCCTCGATATACTCGCGGACCGCCGGAAGCAATCCGCGCTCCGACACGCGCGTCCGAAGTCCGCTTATCGACTCTCGAACATCCGCGTATAGATCGTCAGTTACACCGCGCAGGCGCTCCAACTCAGCTACGGCATCGGCCCGGCGGCCCGCATTGACCAGACCGGAAACTGTGTCGATGCGCACGAGCAGGTACGCGACGAGCTGCGCCAGACCATCGTGTAGCTCGCGACTGAGGCGCTCCCGCTCCTCCATCATTGCGGACAGTGCGGCAACCTCACGGCTCCGCGCCACTGCGTGGGCCTCGAGCCGCTCGACGATCCCGAAGACGAACTCCGAGAACACCCACGTGAGTGCGACCGCAACGACGGCGGTGAGTAGATACGAGTATGGCGCCGGCAGGGTATCGCCAAGTACGCCGTCACGCAAAAGCTCGTACAGCGTGATGGCGGCCGCAGGGAGAATGGTCGTGAGCAACTTCAGTTGCGTGATTTGTCGATGCGCCGGTCCCGGGTGCCTCGCTAAAACCGATCGCTGTCGCACCATCGGTCTCCCTCCTGCTCCAAAACGCTGTGTTGGCCCACACTTTAGGGTACCACGCGGCGACGACCCAGGCAGGCAGCAACCCACGCGCACAACAGTATAATGGGCGGATAGTTCGGCCTCGGCGTCTTGGCGTCCGGTTGGTGAATCGACAGGGTGTTTCTGTCCGGCATGTCACGGGCTGTTTGTTTTGTGAGAGGAGAATGGGTGTGAAACTGGCAACCTACAGGATGGGCGACGGATCGCCACAGGTCGGAGCGGTGGCCGAGGACATGATAACGCCGCTCGATTGCGTCGATATGCTCTCCTTGATCCAGGCAGGGCCCGAGGAACTTATGCGCCTTGTGGCAAACACACACGAGTCCGTGCCGCTATCGGACGTCCATCTCTGCGCCCCGATCCTCAATCCCGGAAAGATCATCTGCATCGGACTGAACTATCGGGCCCACGCTGCCGAGTCCGGGGCCGAAGTGCCCCAGACACCCGTGGTGTTCGCGAAGTACGCGAACACGCTCGTCGGCCATGGCGATCCCGTTCGCATCCCGCCTATCACGCAAAAGGCGGACTACGAGGTTGAGCTAGCGGTCGTGATTGGCCGTACTGCTCGCGATGTGCCGGCCGACGAAGCACTCGATTACGTCTTCGGCTATACCGTCTGCAACGATGTCTCCGCGCGCGACCTGCAGTTCTCCGAAGGCGGGCAGTGGACCCACTCGAAGACCCTCGATACCTTCGCGCCGATGGGTCCGTACGTCGCCACCACGGATGTCATACCCGATCCACAGAACCTGCGACTTTCCACCGTGCTTAACGGCGAGACGGTTCAGGACTCGAGCACCGCCGACATGATCTTCCCCGTCGCCGAGCTCGTCGCGTTCCTGAGCCGGGGCATGACGCTCGAGTGTGGAGACATTATCAGCACGGGCACCCCACAGGGGGTCGGCCAGTCGCGCACGCCACCCGTCTTTCTGAAAGCTGGCGACGAGGTAAGCGTCGAGGTGGAAAACATCGGCAGGCTCACGAACCCGGTTGAAGAGGAGTAGCGCACTGCGCTGCACCTGCGATGGCTTCCGTCGCGACTTCCGGATCACCAATCGGCGGGAAGCCCCCGTTTGCTGGTACACTTCGAGCCGAACCAGGCTGAATAAACTTTGACCATCGCGACACGATTCAAGTCGCCACACCAGACAGGCAAAGGAGCATCGTTTCCGTGGCAACCCGCATCATTCTGGACACCGACATTGGGACCGATGTGGATGACTGTCTCGCGCTTGCACTCGTGCTCTGCTCGCCCGAGCTGGAGTTAGTGGGGGTGACGTGCGTGTACGCCGACGTACTGCTTCGCGCCAGGATGGTGCTGAAGCTCCTAAGTCTGGCAGGAAGATCAGATGTACCCGTCACCGTCGGGGTACGGCGGCCACTGCTGGATCTGGTGCCGGTCTTTTGGTCGGGTCACGAGGGCGAGGGACTTCTCACGCCGGAAGACGACACCCTCCTGCCGTCACCAGAACATTCCGTGGACTACATCGTTCGCACGGTGATGGAGTCTCCTGGTGAGATCCATCTCGTCGCGATCGGACCGCTAACAAACGTCGCACTTGCGCTGCTGCGCGAGCCGGAACTGGCGAGAAACCTCGCGGGACTCACGATCATGGGTGGGGCAGCGCGCTCTCGCAGCCCCATGGAATTGCCGTATCGGGAGCACAACATCGCATGCGACCCCGAAGCAGCGCACATCGTCCTCACCTCGGGAGCGCCCATTACGCTTATCCCGCTCGACGTGACGACACGGGTACGCATCCAGGCCGAGGGGGTGCAACGTATCCGGTCGGGCGGCACACCGTTCCATGAGGCAGTAGCGCAGCAGGTGGAGCTCTACCCGGGCTATCGCACTCGGGGGTTCACCCATCTGCACGACCCGCTTGCCGTTGCGACCCTGCTGCATCCAGATCTTGTGACGTTGCACCCCATGCACGTCGATGTCGAGCTAGGTGGACGACATGCCACGGCCGCAACACTGATGCGAACGCCATCCGACAGTGCGCCGCTGAACGCCCACGTCGCGCTCGACGTGCACGCGGAGCGATTCGAGACCTTTCTGACAGATCGAGTGAGCACGGCGTTGGACGCCTCGGTGCGGTAAATGCGACGCAGTGAACGCCACCGCCCCGGATACTGTTGCTGGCACGGTCATTCGATTGCCGGTGTAAGCGATTGCACGAAGAATGACGACGTCGAACCCGGCAGTGTCAGCCGTTGTATCTTGACCACGGGTCGGAACGAAGGAGCCGCGCAGTGAGCGAGGCAACGCCGTTCCGTGCCGCCTCGGACGCGGGTGCAATCATGGGCATCTCGGCCCTTTCCGTGACCGATGGCAGGGCGCTGGGGTCCCTTCGAACGAACGAGTGGTTCCCCCTCGCTTCGGCGGAGAACCTCATCATTGGTACCGCCGTCGTCGATGCAGTTCGTGTTGGACAGCTCAGGTGGGACGACTTGGTGCCTGGTGTCCAGTTCGATCCGGACTCCGCCAGCCACGAGCTATACCCACATCTGTGGGGCCAGTCCGAACTGGAGCTCCGCGATATCGTGGAAATGGCCGTCGGTGCGCTCGACCACCATTGTGCCCTCGCCCTGGCCGCGCCGCTCGGCGGCTGGGATGCGCTGCAACGGCGGGTCCGCGAGCTTTTCGGGGAGATAAACATTTCACCCGCTTCGGGCGAGTCCGTCGCCCGCCTGGATACGATGGCAACCATCGTTCGATCCATCGCGCTCGGCCACCGGCGCGCGCCGCGTTTATGGCGGCCGCTTGTCGCGGGCATGGTGCGGCAGGTGTACCAGGCGGAGGATATACCGGCCCATCTTGTCCTGAACGTGCAGGGCGGACTCGAGGCGTCGGCGATCGACATAGGGATTCTCGGTGATGTCGCTACGGATAACCTCGTTGCCTATGCGGTCGCCGCGAAGGAAGCGTCAAACCCTGCGCGCTTGCTCGCCGTGTACGAGACGATGGAAGAGGTGGTCCGCGATCTGTACCGCGAGCACATAGCAGAAACGCCTCCCGGCCGCATCGAGCTCACCCAGATCAACCGATGAGCACTCGGAGGTCTCAAGCCAACTGACGCCCTGCCTGCCCCAACGGTCCGCGCGCGAGGCCCATCAGCGCCAGAGGCTCGGACTCGCGACGACGGCAGGCCGCCATGTTATTATTCGATGGCATCGACGGATAAGGCCTCGTCAACGCCAGCCAGCCATCATTTAGTTCGAGCGGATCCTATACCACTCGACCACTCGGAGAATCTTCCAGGCGTTCAGGTCGCACGATTCCACGTCGCACAAGCCATAGGGGCCGCTAGCAGGGAGGTACACCATGCGCGCAGCAATAATGACGGCGCCACACGCCCTGGAGGTCGGCCCTTGGGAGACACCACGGCCGGCTACCGGCGAGGTGCTGGTCTCCGTCGGTGCGACGGGGGTGTGCGCCGGGGACATGTATATATATCGCGGAACGAACCCCTATAGCGCGTATCCGCTGATTGGGGGGCACGAGATAGCGGGCACGGTCGCGGAAACGGGTGATGGCGTTGAAGATCTCGAGCCAGGCGCACCCGTCGTGGTCGAGCCATTCATCGGCTGCGGAACTTGTTACCCGTGCCGCATCGGGAAGACCAACTGCTGCTCGAAGCTCGTCGTGCTCGGCGTCCACGCACCCGGTGGCTTCGCGGAGTTCATCGTCGCTCCGGCGGGAAACGTCCACAAGATCCCGCCGGATATCTCACTGAGCCTCGCCTCGTTCGCCGAACCCATAGCGATAGGAGTGCAGGCCTGCCGCCGCGGTGCGGTGGCCGCGGGCGAGTACGTGCTGGTCATCGGCGCCGGACCGATCGGGCTTGCCGTGATGGAGGTGGCACGGGCACGGGGCGCACAGGTTACCGTCACCGATACTATGCCCTCCCGGCTCGAGACCGCCGCCAGTCTCGGCGCAGCGACCATTCCAGCCGGGGATGGCCTGCTCTCAACGGTCCTGGAGCAAACAAACGGGGAAGGCGCGCCCGTCGTGATAGAGGCAGCCGGCAGCACGCGTGCGATAGAACTAACGGTTGACCTCGTCGCTGCGGGCGGGCGCATTGTGATTCTGGGTCTCGCACAGCAAGCCGCCCGCGTCTCGTTCCCCGCGCTCGATTGGACCCGCAAGGAGATGACGGTTCTCGGCAGTCGGGCATCTGTCAACTGCTTTCCCGAAGCCTTAGAACTGCTCGCCGGCGGGAAGATCGCGTACCCTCGGGTGGCGACCGAGTTCTCGCTGTGGGAGGCGCCTTCGGTGTTCGCGCAGCTGGAGGAAAAACCGGACAGCGTCCACAAGGCGGTGTTCGTCCAGAACGACGGGTAGCCCGGCGGACTCACGGTGAGTACGGCGATTGCCGATTGGCCGTCCACTTTCCGGGGACTCACGGGGCTCTTGCAGAACGGCAGACGATCCCGAAGGAGGAATGGTTGAGACTGTACACCTTCGAGGTGGGAGAGGATGACGTGCTGCTCGGCGCGGAGTGGCGCGGCGGACTCATTGACCTCAGCGCCGCGCATGCGACGCTGCTCGGCTCCCGACGCACCGTGGCTGCCCAGCCGCTCTCGGGCTACGTGACCGATCTGCTTGCGATGGGCGCACCCGGTATGCAAGCCGCCCGGGACGCCATGCAGCACGTTACCCGGCTGCCCGAACGAGAGCGAGAGGGTCTGTGGTACCCGCTCGATCAGGTCGGGATCTGGCCGCCGGTCCCGGACCCCGGCAAAATTCTGTGTTGTGGCATGAACTACGTCGGGCACCCACAGGAGCATCCGGCGGCTGCACCTCCGGCGTCGCCGCACTTCTATACGAAGCTGCCGAACACAATCATTGGCCCCGGTGAGCCAATCATCTATCCGCGGCTCACCAAACAACTGGACTACGGCGTGCAGCTCGCGGCCGTCATAGGAGCGCAGATGAGGCACGTGGCGGAAGCGGACGCGCTCGCCTCTGTCGCAGGTTACACGATCCTGCACGACGTTACCGCGCGAGACATGTCGGGGGAGCACGAACCATACTTGCTGGCCGGAAACTTCGATACCTTCGCTCCGATCGGCCCCTGCATCGTCACCGCCGACGAGATGCCCGACCCCGCGAACCTGCGCGTCCGAACGCTCATCAACGGCACGGTCATGGATGACGCTACCACCGGGGACTCGATCTTTCCGCTCTCACGGCTACTCGCCGATCTGTCGCGGGTGATGACGCTCGAGCCGGGGGATATCGTGACGGCTGGCACGCCACCGGGCACGGGCACATCCCACCGTCCGCCGGTCTTTCTGCAGCCCGGAGATATCGTGACGCTCGAGATCGAGGGCATAGGCACGTTAGAAAACCCGGTTGTGGCCGAGCCATGAGAATCCGACAGCTCGACACAATCCATCGACTGACCGGATCCACGCCCTGCGACGGACACACGTCCCGCGATGCCAGTGGCACGATGGACCCGTCGGCAGATTTCCGGGTGCCCCAGCGCTGATGGCTGATGTGACCCTACGTGAAGCCCAGGAGGCTGTCGACGAGTACATTCGGACGGTAGGGGTCCGCTACTTCTCGGAACTGTCCAACCTCGCGCAACTCGTGGAGGAAGTTGGGGAGGTCGCGCGCGTGATGAACCGCACGTATGGCGATCAAAGCACCCGTGCTGGCACCGAGCAGCACGCGCTGGCGGATGAGCTCGCCGATGTATTCACCGTCGTCCTGGCGATCGCCAACCAGACCGGCACGGACCTCACCGCGGCGTTCCTCGCGAACATGGAGAAGAAAGCGACTCGTGATCGCGACCGCCACCACAACAACCCAAAGCTATAGTAGCGCCCGCCAACACGGCGCCGGGGGTAGGGGCACATCTGTGCCCACTCGCCAAGTCGCGCCGAGACACCGCCTGAATGGTAGAGTGTCTGTCATTCCGAGCCCGCGAGGAATCGGTGGTACGGGCTACGGATCCCTCACTGCGTTCGGGATGACACGCATATCATCCAGCCGGAGTCCGAATGACGCACATGCAACCTCTTCATTGCCTCTTCCAGTCGACGTAGAGATACAGCAACAAGCCAATGTAAGCGACGGAGAGGATCGCGCCGCCGGCGGCCAGGCTTCGTTGTATGGGACCTGGCGGACTCAGCGGCGTACCGATGGCAATCCCGGCGATCAACAGCGCGAGAATGACGGTGGCTATCTTCCACGCTTTGCGACGTATCTTCATACCCTGCGCTCCTCGGGCGGTCGTGCAGAGCTCACCTAGCCCCGCGCACTGGCAGTCTAACGGGGTTACGCGCGCCTGACAATTCACATGCGTGCGAGTCCACACCAGCCAATGAGCAAGCGACGCCACCGGTACGCCGGTGGCGGAAGCGGCACTACGCAACGCCTGCGCGTGGTTCCGCATGCCGTGTCTTGGTTGCGTCCTCTATATTGATACCCGCAAGGAAGGAGCATGGTATGCCGATATACCTCGTGCGCCATGCGTCGACGATGCCGAACGGGCCGGACGCGCGCCGGTGGCCGCTGTCGCAAACCGGGGAGGCGGAGGCGCGCCAGCTCTCCCAAGCGGCGCTTTGGAAGGACATCGACGCACTCTACAGCAGCCCGGAAGAGAAAGCGGTCGAAACCGTGCGCATCGCGGCACGGAAGCACGGTCTGGAGATCCGGCTGGACGAGCGCCTCAGCGAAGTCCGCCGCGAGACCGGCTGGGCGGACGACTACCACGCGCTCGTCCGGCGGTACCTGGATGAGCCGGACAACCCCCCAGAAGGGTGGGAACCTGTTGATACAGCGACGTCTCGGATGGTTGCGTGCATCCGAGACATCGAGCGCGATCACGATGGGGAACGCGTCGCGGTCTGCGGGCACGGTCTCGCATTCACGGTGTTGCTCCAAACGCTAGAAGGTGTGGACGCCGGGGCATTCGCGACGTGGCAACTTCTGGGCTTCGGGCAGGTGGCCGCGGTCGAGGATGGGCGGCTGTTGCTCGGTTTCGGCGAACCGGAGCGCTTAGGGTTGGTTGTGCGCCACGTGGAACTGCGCGACTTTATGGCGGTAACGACGTTACTTATGCTGCTCGGCAGACCCCATGTGCCGGAAGAGCAGCGTGAGGCGGCGCGGCAGCTCTTCGAGCGACACGTCGAGTCCGCGGACGTGGAGAGTCTGATCGTGCTGCGCGATGGCTTGCCCGTCGGCTTCCTGTCCCTCCACATCCGCGAGCGGCTGAATCACCCGACCATGGAGGCGTGGATACCGGACCTCGTCGTGACCGAGTCGGAGCACGGCAGTGGCGCGGCGCGGTTGCTCTTCGGCCGCGCAGTCGACATCGCCCGCGAGCGTGGCTGCCACCGGCTCGTCCTCGAGTCCGGCCATGCGCGCAAGCGGGCGCACCGCTTTTACGAGCGCGAGGGTATGCGAGAGACAGGGAAAACGTTCGTGATGGAGTTACGGTAGGTCGCCAGATGGTGATACCGAGCGTCTTCATCTCCGCGACCAGCGCCGTCGCCTCGCGCTTTGTCGGGCCGGCTGGCGAGGACATCACAGAGGGTGTGAGGTAGTCGTCCTACGCCGCGAGATAAGAGAGCCGAAGGCGCTGCTCGCACGGGTGCTGGACCAGCGGCCGGGCACAGCGGCAGACGCAGGCTCGTCGGGCGACGCGGTGCCTATGGTATAATCGTTGCAGCTATTATCGGGCGTGGACGTCGCGTTCACGCCCTTTTCGTGCCCAATGAAGCCAGCTTTTCAGGAGATCCAATGCCCGGTACCATCCGCGAGGACATCCGCAATATCGCCATTATCGCCCACGTAGACCACGGGAAGACCACGCTCGTGGACGGGATGCTGAAGCAGAGCCATGTCTTCCGGGACAACCAGGCGATGGGCGAGCGCATCATGGACTCCAACGACCTGGAACGCGAGCGCGGCATCACGATCCTCGCCAAAAACACCGCTGTGACGTACAAGGAGACCAAGATCAACATCATCGACACGCCAGGCCACGCGGACTTCGGCGGCGAGGTTGAGCGTGTCCTCCTCATGGCGGACGGGGTGCTCCTGATCGTGGACGCGGTCGAAGGTCCCATGCCGCAGACGCACTTCGTGCTCAAGAAGGCGCTGGAGCTTAACCTGCAGCCAGTCGTCGTCGTCAACAAGGTAGACCGGGCGCAGGCGCGCGTAGAAGAAGTGGTCGACGAGGTGTCGGACCTGTTCCTGGAGCTCGCGACGGATCCCGACCACCTGGATTTCCCCGTGCTCTACGCCTCTGGCCGTGAGGAGTGGGCGGCGCGCAGCCTCGACGCCCCGCGCACCAACCTGGCACCCCTTTTTGAGGCGATACTCGACCACGTGCCCGCGCCGAAAGGTGACGCGGACGCCCCTCTGCAACTGCTCGTCACAACGCTTGATTACGACAGTTACCGTGGCCGGTATGCAATCGGACGAGTGAATCGCGGACGACTTACCGCCGGCCTGCCCGTCGTGGTGCTCACCGGAGAAGGCGAGCCGCTCGGCGGGCAACTGAACAAGCTCTATCTGTACCAGGGCTTGGGCCGTATCGAAGTGGCGGAAGCACAGGCAGGAGAAATCGTCGCGGTGACTGGACTCGACTCAGTCAGCATCGGCGACACGATCGCGGATGTCGCGCATCCGGAGGCGCTGCCTCGCATCGCGATCACGGAGCCAACGGTGAAGATGACGTTCGGGGTGAACACCAGCCCCCTTTCGGGTCGCGAGGGAACGTACAGCACGTCCAGGAAGCTGCGCGAGCGGCTGTTCACCGAGCTGGAGACAAACCTCTCTCTCCGCGTCCACTCAACAAACTCAGCCGAGGAGTTCGAGGTCTCGGGGCGGGGTGAGCTGCACCTGGCAGTATTGATCGAGAATATGCGCCGCGAGGGCTATGAGCTGCAGGTGTCCAAGCCCGAAGCGATCATCGCGGAAATAGACGGCATCAAACAGGAGCCATGGGAGCACCTTTCCGTGGATGTTGCCGAAGAGCATGTCGGCGTCGTCGTCGAGCACCTGGGCAGACGGCAGGGCATCATGACCGTGATGACGAACGAGGGCCGGGGTGAGACCCACCTGGAGTTCGACGTGCCGACGCGCGGTCTGCTCGGGCTTCGCGCGCGGATGCTTACGGAGACCCGGGGCACCGTGGTGATGAATAGCGTGCTCATCGGGTACCGACCACTCGCCGGTCCGATACCTTCCAACAGAGCGGGGGCGATGATTGCCACGGAGAGCGGGGTCGCGACAACATACGCGCTGCTGACGACTCAGGAGCGTGGCGTAACCTTCATCGAACCGGGCACGCAGGTGTACGAGGGGATGATCATCGGCTCCAGTCCACGGGGTCTGGACCTGCCGATCAACGTGTGCCGGACGAGGAAGCTGACGAGCATGCGCGCCGCAAGCGCTGAAGTCCTGGTGCGGCTCTCGCCCTCCGTCTGGATGGGTCTTGATCAGGCGCTCGACTTCATTGCGGACGACGAGCTGGTCGAGGTCACACCCAAGAACATCCGAATGCGCAAGAAGCTGCTCACCGACAACGAGCGGCAGCGTGCGCGCAAGGGTTAATCACCCCGTTAGCCGTCGTTGACGACCTCTGTCGGCGCCACCCGACGTATGCCCCTGATCCTGGTATTGCCACCCTACGTTGCGTACAAACACACCAGCGATAAGCATAAAGGCCGCGCCGTGTAGGGGCAGGTCTCCGTGGCTGCTCTGAACGGTGTGGAGGCTCAAGTCCCGTGCACGAAGGAGTAACGCCTCTCCACGAACACGGGAATAGCCGAGGAAATGGAAAGCCAACAGGTTTACGAGATGTCAGAGCAACATACAGTACTGGAAGGGCTTATCTCCGTCCGGGCGGCGCTGGAGGCGGGGAACCGTTCCTTCGAAACCATCTTCATCCATAAGCGCAAGCGAGACCGGGAGTCTGCCGAGATCGAACGGTTTGCACAGACGGCCGGGGTGGTCGTGCAGCGTGTCGATACGGACTTCATCGAGTACTATGCCCGAGGGAAGACGCACGGCGGCATCGTTGGGCTGACCGGGCCGCGGAGGCACGATAGCCTAAAGGAACTCGGAGCAAAGACCGAGAACTCCTTCCTCGCGATGCTCGACGGCATGGAGGACCCTTTTAACTTCGGTCACGCCGTGCGAGCGTTGTACGGTGCGGGCGTGGATGGGCTTGTCGTGCGCGACCGTGACTGGACCCCTGTTGCTGGCACCATCGCCCGTGCCTCCGCTGGCGCGTCAGAGCTGGTACCCACGGCCCTCGCGGAAAGCGCTGTCTCGGCAGCCGACGCTATGCGTGCACGGGGCATTCGAGTGGCGTGTGCAGCCCGAGACGAGCGAGCGATCTCGCTGTATGACGCTGACCTCACCGGCCCGCTCTTCGTTGTGATCGGCGGTGAGAAGCGCGGGATCAGCCGGGAACTGCTGGCGTCGGCGGACCTGGTCCTGGAGATCCCGTACGGCCGGGAGTTCAACCTCTCGCTCGGCATGACTGCGGCGGCGACGGCGCTGGGCTTCGAGGCGCTGCGTCAGCGACGGACTCGGCCCTGATCGCTCCAGGGCTGCGCTGCCGACGAGCCATCGCACAGCGCCACGGTTCGCGGCAGCGTCTGCACCCGCCTTGCCGGAACTGCGACGCACAAGAACAACTGGCTCGTTTCGCCTATTGGCAGAGTGGGGTGCAGGGGCAGTTACTACGACCACTCTGGTTGCCGTTGACGAGGGTGCGCTTCATCCGAACGGGATAAGCGGCGATGAGTACTCGCGGCGAACCCATCTACTCGCAAGGTTGTCCGTACCGCCCGCGAGAGGCAACCTGCCCGAGTGGCTTGCGCTCCTTCTCCCCCTTTCCGGCGGGCTGCGCCGGGTAACCGAAGGGAAGGATCGCCAGCACGTCCAGCTCGTCCGGGATGCCGAGCAGGGGCCGGACCTCCTCCAGCCCGCCGAAGCCCACCCAGTTGGAACCCACGCCCTCGGACCACGCGTTCAGCACCATCGATTGAACGGCGCGGCTGGCGTCGGACACCGCGAACCGGCTCTCCTCCATCGCCACCACGATAGCCAGAGACGCCTCGGCGATGTACGGCCCGGTCGACGCCAGCGCGCCGAGCTGCCGCAGCGTGTCACGGTCCTCGACAACGATGAAATGCCAGGGCTGACCGTTCATCGAGCTCGCGGTGAGGCGTCCCGCCTCCACGACCCGCCGGATCAGATCGTCAGCCACTGGCTTATCCTGATACTTCCGTACCGCCAGGACGGTGCGGACCGCCTCGAATACGTCGATCGCTCTGTCTCCTCGCCGCGTTCGGTTCGTGCTTATAGGCACATTATGCGCCCATGCACCGGTCGGCGCAACGGGCGCGAAAGAGGGCCGCTCAGCGGGGCTTGACCAATTGAATGGGTTTCACGCTCCAGGGACGCCGTGACCGGAATAGCTGCTGTACTGCCCGTGCTGACGGAGGTGGGGCATTGAAGCTGGCGGAGGCGCTAATCCTGCGCGCCGATCATCAGAAACGCATTGAGCAGCTGAGGCAGCGCTTGCTGCGCAACGCCAAGGTGCAGGAAGGGGACGAGCCAGCGGAGGATCCCGGGGACCTGCGCTCGGAGTTCGAGCGCGTCTCAAATGAGTTCGAGCGTCTGATCCAGCGCATCAACCGCACGAACGCCCGGAGCAGCCTCGATGAGCAGACTACGATCTCGGACGCTCTGGCACACCGGGACGTGCTCGCGCTCCGGCACGCCGTCTATCGCGATCTAGCCCAGGCAGCAACCGTCACCCAGGAGCGACACACCCGCTCGGAGGTGAAGTTCCGGAGCACCGTGAACATCGCCGACATCCAGAGGCGAGCGGACGACATGGCGAAGCAGTACCGCGAGCTAGATATGAGGATTCAGGAAGGCAACTGGCGCACGGACCTTGCGGAATAGGGAATCATACTCGGGCGGTACCCATCCGGCATAGACGCGAGCACAAGCCCACCAACCGGGCGAAGGGTTGGCTGTCGGTGGCGCGAGGGGCAGCGCCAGCGGGTTCGATTCCCGCACATCACGCACCATGCCCAGCAACGTCACAAGGGCACAAGGCACGGCGCAATGTCACTACCGCGTGCTGATCTATCCGGATGGTGAGGGTGGGCAAGGGGCACTGAGTACGATATCCCGTCCCTCGGTGGCCAAGGTGTCTCGCCGTATCGAGCGAGGCGGGGCACGGTTGCAGCGTCTCCGAGCGGGCGGTGTTCGGTTCGCCGGACTGCGGAGCGCGACATGCGCGCTTCTGAGCAAGCCAGGGCGCCTGCCCGGCATCACGACCCCGGTCCCGTGACCACGGTGCCCGGTGTGGCGTCGGTGTGCGTGCCGTCTTGATACACGCGGACGCCGTTCACCCAGACATCGTGTACGCCCACAGCCAGTTTGTGGGGCTCCGCGAACGTCGCACAGTCCGCGATTGTCGCGGGGTCGAACACAACGACATCGGCGAAGTGTCCGGCGCGCAGCAGTCCGCGGTCGCGCAGGCGGAGGCGGTCCGCGACGGACGAGCTCATCTTCCGGACAGCGTCCTCCAGGCAGAGCACCCCTTCCTCACGAACATAGTGGCCGAGCACGCGGGGATACGTGCCGTACGCCCGCGGGTGAGTTGGACCGGTCGGCGCAGCCCACGCGGGGTCGAGGCCGCCGGC